>JBIPLY010000097.1:0-11451 GCA_044369385.1 Acetobacteraceae bacterium
AGCCCGAAGCGGCTGACGCACCCCCCGTGCCATGGGGCAAACCAGGTAAAGGGGTCTGGGGCCGCCGGCCCCAGCGGGTCCAGGGCGGAGCCCTGGCCTTGCTGTCCTTCCTCCTCCTCGCCCCACATGCCCACGCCCAGCGCGTGGTGTCGCTGAACCTTTGCACCGACCAGTATCTGCTGGCCTTGGCGCCGGAGCGGGCGGTGGGCGTGACGTTTCTCGCCCGCGATCCGTCCTTGTCAGCGCTGTCCGACGCGGCAGCCGCCGTGCCGGGCCTGCGCGCGGATGCCGAGGCGGTGCTGGCGGTGCGCCCCGACCTGGTGCTGGCCGGCCCCTGGGGCGCGCGAGCCACGCTGGAGGCCCTGGCGCGCCGCGGTGTGCGGGTGGAACGGCTTGACCCGCCGGAGTCCTTCCCCGCGATCCGCGCCGCCACGCGGCGCCTGGGCGCGCTGCTGGGTGCCGAGGCGCGCGCCGAAGCTCTGCTCGCGGCGATGAATGCGGTGCTGCCCGCCTCCGTCCCCCGCGGCCCGGCGATCTTCCTGGAGCCGCGCGGCCTGACCGCCGCGCCGGGCACGCTGCGCGATGCGGTGCTGCGCGCCGCCGGCCACACCAATGCCGCCGACGGCAGGGCGATGACGCTGGAGGCACTGGCCCTTACCCCCGCCATCCTGCTGGTCACCGCCCCACCGCCGCCCACGCCGTCGCGCGCCACCGAGTTCCTCGCCCATCCCGCCCTGGCCCACCACCGCCGCCGTCAGATCCCGCCGGCCCTGACCGTCTGCGGCGGCCCGTGGACCGCGCGCGCGGCGGCGGAGCTGGCGCGATGAGGCGCGGCCTCGCCCTGTTGCTGATCGGCCTGGCGGGGCTGTCGCTGCTGACGGGGGCGGCCGGCTTCGGCGTGACGGATGCGATGATCCTGTGGGAGCTGCGCCTGCCCCGCACCGTGCTGGCCGCCCTGATCGGCGCCGGGCTCGGCCTGTCCGGCGCGGTGCTCCAGGGCGCGTTGCGCAACCCGCTCGCCGACCCGTCGCTGCTTGGCATCGGCGGCGTGGCGGGGCTGACGACCGTGCTGGCGTTCTACTGGGGCATCGGCCTGAGCTTCGCCGGCGCCCTGCCGCTGGCGGGTCTGTTCGGCGCGGTGCTGGGCTGCACCCTGCTGTTCGCGTTCGCCGGGCGCGCGCCCGGGGCGGCGGCGCTGCTGCTGGCCGGGGTCGGGCTGTCGGCGATCGCCGCGGCCTTGCAGGTTCTTGCCCTGGCCTTCGCCCCCAACCCCTACGCCCTGGCCGAGGCCACGTTCTGGCTGATGGGCAGCCTGGCTGACCGTGCTCCTGCCCATGTCGCGCTGGCCGCCCCGCCGATCCTGCTGGGCATCGCGATTCTGCTGCGGCTTGGTCGCGGGCTCGATGCCCTGGCGCTTGGCGAGCCGGTCGCCGCCAGCCTGGGCCAGCCGCCCGGCCGGACCCTGGCGCGCGCCGCGATCGGGGTGGCGCTGATCGTCGGCGCGGCGACGTCGGTGGCCGGCGGCATCGGGTTTGTCGGCCTGGTGGTGCCGCATCTGCTGCGCCCCTGGCTTGGCGCCCGCCCGTCGGCGCTGCTCGCTGCCTCCGCCCTGGGCGGCGCTGTCCTGCTGCTCGGCGCCGACCTGGTGCTGCGCGCCCTGCCGCAGCTGCTGAAGCTGACCCAGGAGCCGCCGCTCGGTGCGCTCACCGCGGTGATCGGCGCGCCGTTTCTGGTGCGCATCGCCCGGAGCGCAGCGACATGAACGCCGGGAGCGCAGCGACATGAACGCCGGGAGCACAGCGACATGAACGCCGGGAGCGCAGCGACATGAACGCCGGGCGGATGGCGACGTGATTTCCTGGTCCCGCCCGGTCGCGCTGGCCGGCCAGCCGGTGCTTCACGGCGACCCGTTCCGCGCCGGCCCCGGCGAGTTGGTGGCGCTGGTCGGCCCCAACGGCGCCGGCAAGTCCACCCTGTTGCGCGCCCTGGCCGGGCTGCTGCCGGGCACGCCGCGCCCCGACCCATGCGCCGTGGCCTATCTGCCGCAGGGGGCGGCCTGCGCCTGGCCGCTGACCGTGGCCGAACTCGCCACCCTCGGCCGCATCCCGTACGGCGACAGCGACCCGGCTGCCATCGCCGCCGCCTTGGCCGAAACCGGGCTGACCCACCTGGCCGCCACGCGGCTCGACCGCCTCTCCGGCGGCCAGCAGCGCCGCGCCATGCTCGCCCGCGTTCTGGCCGGCCAACCCGCCACGATGCTGCTCGACGAACCCACCGCGGACCTCGACCCCGCCGCCGCCCATGCCATCATGGCCCTGCTGCGCGCCCGCGCCGCCGCCGGCGCCTGCATCGTCGTGGTGCTGCACGACCTCGACCTCGCCCACCACCACGCCACCCGCATGGTCGTGCTCGCGGCCGGCCGCATCCTGGCCGACGCCGCGCCCGAGGCCGCCCTGCCCGCCGCTGCCGCTGCCTTCGGCCTGCCGCTGGGCCTCGATCCGCGCCCGCGGCTGCTGCCGCCGCCCAGCCTGGTGCCATGACCCGGCTCGGCCGTTTCGCCGCCGCGTCGCTCGCGCTGCACGCCCTGGCCTGGCTCGCCCTGTTCCTTCTCCCTGGCTTGGTCGGCCGCCAGTTCGCCGAGGCGCCGATCGAGCCGGCCACCGTCGATCTCGTCCTGGGCGAAGGCGGCCAGACCACTGAGCCGGAGCGTGGCGAGGATGGCGGCGCCGCGCCGCCGGCACCCGACACGCCCCCGCCGCCAGATCCGACGCCACCAGACCCAGCGCCACCAGAGCCCGCGCCGCCGGAGCCGCAACCGCCACCCCCGCCGCCCGAGGCCATCGCCCCCGGCCCCGCCGCCGCCCCCGCCACCGCCGCCACCGCCGCAGCAACCAGCCCCGGCCCCACCCTCGTCCGGCGGCCCGCCATCCATTCGCCTGGGCACCACCGGCCGCCCGCCGCACGCCGACCTGCTCGACCCCGAGAACCGCCGCTTCCGCGCCGCCACCCAGGACACCGGCAACATCATGCCGGCCTATCCGCTGGACGCCGCCCGCCGCCTCGAATCCGGCACCGTGAAGCTCCAGCTCTTCGTCGACCCCACCGGCCGCGTCGCCAACGCCCTGGTCGTGCGCTCTTCCGGCTCCGCCAGCCTGGATACCGCCGCCCGCGACCAGGCGCGCACCTGGCGCTTCACCCCGGCCCGCCGCGACGGCAAGCCGGTGACCGACCTTGTGGAAATCGAGATCGAGTTCAAATTGATATGACGAAACCGAGGAGACCCAAATGGTGAAGATCGACCGCGTCACGACCCGCGGCGGCGACGGCGGCGAGACCTCGCTCGGCGACGGCACCCGCCTGCCCAAGCACGCCATGCGCATCGAGGCGATCGGCGCGGTCGACGAAGCCAACGCCGCCATCGGCCTGCTGCGCCTGCACGCCACCGGCCCCGCCGACGCCATGCTGGCGCGCATCCAGAACGACCTGTTCGACGTCGGCGCCGATCTCTGCGTGCCCGGCACCGCCGGCGACCGCCTGCGCCTGACCGACGCGCCGACGCTGCGGCTGGAGGCGGAGACCACGACGCTGAACACCGCCATCCCGGCGCTGCAAAGCTTCATCCTGCCCGGCGGCACCCCGGCGGCCGCCCACGCCCACCTCGCCCGCACCATCGCGCGCCGCGCCGAACGCCGCGCCGTGGCCCTGGCCGAAGCCGAGGCGGTGAACCCGGCGGTGGTCCGCTACCTCAACCGGCTGTCTGACCACCTGTTCGTGCTTGGGCGGCACCTGAACGATGACGGGGCGCTCGATGTCAAATGGGTGCCGGGGGCGAACAGATAAGAAAGAAGTTCTTTTTTGAAAAAAAGAACCAAAAAACTTTTCCCGACTTGGCACCCGTCTCCCTTGGGGGAGGCAGGTGCCAATGGGGAAAGTTTTTTTGCTTCTTTTTGTTCACAAAAAGAAGCCGCTTCCTTCACTTCGCCGGCTGCACATCCTGCGCCCGGCTGCGCTCATCGATCCGCGCCTCATGGCTGAACCCGGTGCGCATCGCCCACACGTTCTTCTGCACATGGGTCGGCGCGATCGCCACGTCCTGCCCGATCGCCAGCCGCGTCACCGCCTGCAGCATCGCCTCCCGCTTGCCCTCGTCCAGCTCGCGCATTGCCGCGATCAGCCCATCATCGAAGGCCGGGTTGCTGTAGCGGAACCGGTTGACCGAGCCCATGCCGCGCCTGGCATCGAAGCTGCCCAGCACCGAGCGCAGCCCGGGCGACGGCTCGCCGGAGGAGCTGCCCCAGGACACCACGAAGGCCGAGAATTCCTGCCGGCTCGCCTTGGTCACGTAGCTGGCGAACGGCGCCACCTCCACCTGCGTGCGCACCCCGGCGCGGGTCCACATCTGCCCCACCGCCTGGGCGATCTTGGCGTCGTTGGGATAGCGGTCGTTCGGCCCGTGCAGCGTCAGCGCGAAGCCGTTCGGGAAGCCGGCCTCGGCCAGCAGCCGACGCGCGGCCGGCACATCGGCGCGCTGATTGCCCTCCAGCTCCGGCGCGTGGCCGAAGGTGCCCGGCGGCATGAACTGGTTGACCGGCAGCGCCACCCCCTCCATCACCCGGTCCACGATCGCCTGGCGGTCGATGGCCAGCGACAGCGCCCGGCGCACCCGCACATCCTTCATCGGGTTCTTCTCCAGCGGCTTGCCGTCCAGCGCCGTGGCAAAGGGCGGCTTGTCGTCGCGGGAGTGGTCGAAGGCGATGTAGATGAAGCGCAGGCTGCCGGATTCCGACAGGCGGATATCCTTGTTGGCGCGCAGCCGCTCGATATCCGCGGTCGGCACCTGGTCGATGAAGTCGACGTCGCCTGCCAGCAGCGCGCTGAGCCGCGCGGTGCCGGAAGTGACCATGCGATAATCCACCTTCTCCCACGCCGGCTTCGGCCCCCAGTACGACGGGTTGCGCGCCAGCTCCACCCGCTCCCCGTGCCGCGCCGAGACCACCCGGAACGGCCCGGTGCCGATGGCCAGCTCGCCGTTGTTGAACCGGTCGATGGTGGCGCCGGTGTGCAGCGCACGGCTCAGCATGAACACCTGCGACAGGTCGATCGCCAGGGTCGGGTACGGCCCCTTGGTGCGGATGCGCAGCGTGGTCGGGTCCACCACCTCGACCGCGCTGATCGCCTGCGTATAGGTGGCGAACGAACCTGGTGAATTCGCGATCGTCGGGATGCGCTCCACGGTGAAGGCGAAGTCGTCCGCGGTGAACGGCCGCCCGTCCTGGAAGGTCACGCCCGGCCGCAGCTTGAACTCCCACACATCCTCCGCGATCGTGCGCCAGCTTTCCGCCAGGTCCGGCGCCAGTTTTGAATTGGCCTGGGTCGCGGTCAGCGCCCCGAACACCATCGAGCTGAACGCGGTGTTGGGCGAAATATTGTGGTAGTGCGGATCGATCGAGGTCACCTGCGCGCCCACCGCCGCGCGCAGCGTCTGCGTCTGCGCCTGCGGTGGCGTGGCCAGCATGGCGGCCGCGACGGTGCCGAGCAGGGCGGCGCGAAGTTGGCCCATGGTTGTCTCCCCCTTGTGTTTCCGCCGCACGATCACCCCGCGCGGACGATTGTCGACAGCATCAAGGACGCTTAGGCTCGCGTCCAGGGAAACGACAAGGACACGCGCATGACCGGGCCGCTTTCGGGGATCAAGGTGATCGAGGTGGGCCAGGCCCTGGCCGGGCCGCTGGCCGGGATGATCCTGGCCGACATGGGGGCCGAGGTGATCAAGGTCGAAAAACCCGACGGCGGCGACGATGCCCGCCTCTGGGGCCCCCCCTTCATCGACGGCGACGCGCTGTTCTTCCACGCCACCAACCGCAACAAGAAGTCGGTGACCATCGACATCAAGGACGCGGGCGATGTGGCGAAGCTGAAGACGCTGGTGCGCGGCGCCGACATCCTGATCCAGAACCTGCGCCCGGGCATCGTCGGCGAAATGGGCATCGGGCCGGATGTGATGCTGGCCGAGAACCCTCGCCTGATCTACTGCTCGATCTGGGCCTTCGGGCATCAGGGGCCGCTGAAGAACGCGCCGGGCTTCGATCCGCTGCTGCAGGCCTATGGCGGCGTGATGACCATGACGGGCCGCCCGGAAGACCCGCCGACCTTCTGCGGCCCGCCGATCAACGACATCTCCACCGGCATGTGGTGCGTCATCGGGGCACTCGGCGCCATCCAGCAGCGCCACACCACCGGCCGCGGCTGCGTGATCGATTGCTCGCTGTTCGAAAGCGCCGTCTCCTGGGTTGGCGGCGCGCTGAACGGCTACCTGCTGAACGGCAACGTGCCCAAGCGCCACGGCACCGGCAGCAACCTGCTGGTCCCCTACCAGGTGTTCGAGACCGCCGATCGCCCGATCTGCATCGCCGCCGGCAACGACCGCCTGTTCGTCAAGACCGCCCAGGCGATGGGCCACCCCGAATGGGCGACGGACGAGCGCTTCTCCGACGGCCGCCGTCGCGCCACCAACCGCGAGGCGCTGATCCCGCTGATCGCCGAGGTCGCCCTGACCCGCACGCGCGAGCAATGGATCGCCGCCCTGGGCGCGCTCGGCGTGCCGGTCGCCCCGGTCAACAACATCGCCGAGCTGGCCGCCAGCGATCAGCTCGCCGCGATGGACATGCAGCGCACCCTGCCCGGCAGCGGGCTTGCGGTGATGGGCCTGCCGCTGAACTTCGACGGCAAGCGCCCGCACCCCCACAGCGATTCCCCCAAGCTGGGGCAGCACAACCAGGAAGTGTTCGGGTAAAGATCATGGGACTCCTCGACAGCAAGGTCGCCTTCATCACCGGCGCCGCCAGCGGCATCGGCGCCGCCTGCGCCCGCGTCCTGACGCAACAGGGTGCCACGGTCGTTGCCACCGACGTCGACGCCGTGCGCGGCAAGGCGCTGGAGGCGGAGATCACCGCATCCGGCGGGCGCTGCCTGTTCATGGTCCAGGACGTCACCGACGAGGACGGCTGGAAGCATTGCGTGGACGAAACCCTGCGCCATTACGGGCGCCTGGACATAGCCGTCGCCAATGCCGGCATCGCCGTGTTCGGCCCGGTGCTGGAAATGACGCTGGCCGACTGGCGCCGCCAGAACGCGGTCAACATCGACGGCGTCTTCCTGACCGCGAAATACTGCGTCCCCGCGATGCGCCGCGGCGGCCAGGGCGGCTCGCTGATCATGATCTCCTCGGTCGCCGGGCTGCGCGGCTCGGGCATGCTCGCCGGCTATTCCGCCAGCAAGGGCGCGGTGCGCCTGTTCGCCAAGTCGATGGCGATGGAGTGTGCGGCGGCCGGCGACGGCATCCGGGTGAACTCGGTGCATCCCGGCATCATCCTCACCCCGATCTGGGAGAAGGCCGCCACGGCCGGCGGCGGCGGGCTGAACGCGCCGCTGAACCCGTACGACCTCGCCTCCGCCGGCGTTCCCCTCGGCCAGCCCGCGGACCCGGTGGAGATCGCCAACGGCGTGCTGTTCCTGGCCAGCGACCTGTCCAGCCACATGACCGGCTCGGAACTGGTGATCGACGGCGGCATGACCGCCGGCACCGTGCGCAGGAGGTAATCGAAATGCTCCCCACCTATCGGCTCAGCGCCTTCAACACCGCCAAGGAATCCGAGAACAAGATCCACGACAACGCCACCGCCGCCCGCTTCGGCTTCACCGGCGGGCTGGTGCCGGGCGTGGACGTCTACGCCTACATGACCCACCAGGCGGTGGCGAAATGGGGCCGCGCCTGGCTGGAACACGGCACCCTGGAATGCCGCTTCGGCCAGCCGGTCTATGACGGCGACATCACCGAAATCGCCGCCGAGGACCTCACCGACGGCATCGGCCTGGCCGTGACCAGCCTCGGCAAATCCTGCGCCACCGGAAAGGCCGCCCTGCCCCCGCCCGAACCCGCCCCCAACCTGGCCGACTGGCCCGCCCGCCCGGTCCCCGCCGAACGCGGCCCGGCCAGCGAGACCACCCTGCCCCAGGGCGGCTGGATCACCTCGCGCACCGTCGACTGCACCCCCGATTTCGTCGCCCAGTACCTCGCCGACGTGCGCGAGGCGAACCCGCTCTACGCCGCCGAGGGCCTGGTCCATCCCGGCACCGTGCTGCGCCTGTGCAACTACGCCCTGTCCAGCAACGCCGTCCTCGGCCCCTGGATCCATGTCGGCAGCAAGGTGCAAAACCTCGCCCCCGCCCGCATCGGCGAAGGCCTGGCAGCCCGCGCCCGCGTCATCAGCAACCACATGCACAAGGGGCACAAGTTCGTCGTCCTCGACGCCCTGGTGGTCGCCGACGGCACTCGCCCGATCGCCCGCGTCGAGCACACCGCGATCTATCTGCCGCGACAGGTCGCCGCTGCTTGACTCAACCGCGCCGGCCCCCGGCTGATCCAGCCGGGGGCCGCTACGCCCCATGCCCGATATAATCCTTCCGCCCGCCATCCACCGCCAGCACCTGCGCCGTGATGAACCCCGCATCCGGCGCGGCCAGGAACGCCACCGCCCGGGCGATCTCCTCCGTCTCCCCCACCCGGCCGACAATCGCGTTGCGCGCGAACCCGTCGCGCATCTCCGCCCATTCCGCGTCGCTCTTGCCGCCCTGCGTCATGTCGCTGCGGATCAGCCCCGGCGCCACCGCGTTCACCGTGATCCCGTGCTCGCCCAGTTCCAGCGCGAAGCGCTTGGTCAGGATGTTCACCTCCGCCTTGGTCGAGGCATAGAAGTGATTGCCCACGAACCCGCAGGTGCCGAACGACGCGATCGAGGAGATATTCACGATCCGCCCATAGCGCCGCGCCCGCATCCCGCCCACCACCGCGCGGATCGCATGGATCGTCCCGTCCACATTCACCGCCCGCAACCGCGCAAACCCCGCCGCGTTCCAGGTGTCGATCGTCGCCGCCCAGGCAATCCCCGCATTGTTCACCAGGATCGACAGCGGCCCCAGCTCCGCCTCCGCCCGCGCCACCATCGCCCGCACCGCGCCCTCGTCGGCCACATCGGCCCCCACCGTGATCGCCCGCCCGCCCGCGGCGCGAACCTCGGCCGCCAACGCCTCCGCCGCATCCGCCCGCGCGGCATAGTTGATCGCCACCGCCACGCCGCGCGCCGCCAGCGCCCGCACGCTCGCCGCCCCGATGCCGCGGGCACCGCCGGTCACGAGGGCTACCTGGTTGGTCCATGAATTCATCGCGAAGCTCCTGAGCAAGGAAGAATCTTCTTTTTGTGAACAAAAAGAAGCAAAAAACTTTATCCGTTGGCACCCGGCTCCCCCGGGAAGCACGGGCGCCAAATGGTAGAAGTTTTTTGGTTCTTTTTTTCGAAAAAGAACGTGCTTTCTTATCTTCCGGTAAACACCGGCTTCCGCTTCTCCATGAACGACCGCGTCGCCTCCTTGAAATCCTCGGAATTCTCCGCTTCGTCGATCATGGCATCAATCCGCACCTGGTTGCGCTTCTCCTCCGGCAGCCCAAGCTGGCCGATGAAATACTTGCTCGCCCGGATCGACAGCGGCGCATTGCGCGCCAGCGTCTCGGCGTATTCCACCGTCGCGGCCTCCAGCTCGTCCGCCGCGCAGATCCGGTTGATCAGCCCGATCCGCAACGCCTCCTCCGCCCCCAGCCGCCGCCCGGAAAACATGATGTCCTTGGCCACACTCGGCCCCACCAGGTCCACCAACTGCTGCAACCCCGACGGCGCATAGGCCACCCCGCGCAACGCCGCAGGGACCGAGAACTGCGCATCCGCCGAGGCGAACCGCAGGTCGGCGTTCAGCGCCATCCCCATCCCGCCGCCCAGGCAATAGCCATGGATCATGGCGATCAGCGGCTTCTCCAGATCGAGCATCGCGCGCCGGAGCTGGCCCGGAATCGCCCGGCTGGCGCGGGCCACCTCCGCATTGGCCCGCGTCGTCTCGAAGCTCTTGATGTCGCCGCCGGAGATGAACGCCCGCGTCCCGCCGCCGCGCATCACCACCACCTTGATCGCGGGATCAGCGGCATAGGCCTCGATCACCGCCAGCGCATCCTCGGACATCCCCGGCGACAGCGCATTGAGCTTGCTGGGATTATCCCAGACCAGCCAGCCCACCGGGCCAGCCGCATGGGCGGAAACGAGACCGGACACAAGATTCATGGCGAAACTCCAGCATGAGGGGCAACCGCAGCCAGCAACACATCCGTCGGCGCCAGCCGCTGCTCCACCGGCGCAATCACCGTCACACCCCAGCCCGGCAGCGTCCGCAGCGCCGCCTGCGCCACCGGATGCGCCATCAACGGCGCGTTCAACGATGGCGCCACGAACACCGGCGTCCCCCGCCCGATCGCCTCGGCCGCCACGGCGAGCGCCAGCGTATCGGCAATCCCCGCAGCCAGCTTGTTCAGCGAATTGAACGTGCACGGCGCAAACAGCACCACGCCGAACGGCGGTCGCGGCCGGATCGCGCTGTCAAAATAGCTCTCCGCCAGCACCACCCCGGGCACCGACGCCAACTCGTGAAACGCCACCACCCGCGCCGCGTTCGGACTGGGGATACAGATCACCCGCGGGAACCGCCCCACCAGCCCGCGCAGGATCTCCGGCCCCCGCGCCGCCGTGCTGGCCCCGCCCAACAGCAGATAGACGGTGTCGTAGGTCATCCGGTCACAGCGGATCGACCGGAAGCGTCGGCCCCTCGGCCGCCTCGATCACCTCGCCGGCCTCCAGGATCAGGTCCTCGCGGAACCGCGCCGCCACCAGCTGCACCCCCGGCCGCAGCCGCCCCGCATACCCCACCGGCACCTGCAACGCCGGCAGCCCCAGCAGCGGAATGGCGATCTGCTGCGGATTGGTCTCCATCACATGCGTCTTGCCCGCGATCGACGCATCCGCCCCCGCCAGGTGCGGCAGCGCACAGGAGGACGGCATCAGCACGATCGGATAGGTCGCCAGGAACTCCAGCCAGCGCCGCAACAGCCAGTCCCGGTCGGCCAGCGCCTGGATATACCCCGCCAGGTCCTGTGCCGGCGCCACCGACTGCCACCCCGCCAGCGACCGCTTGGCCGCCTCGTCGGCATATTTCTCCACATTCGGCGCCAGCGACACCAGCACGTCGGTCCCGGCAATCCGGTTCCACAGCTCCGCCGCCTGGGCGAAATCGGGCGGGCTGACCTCGTCCACCGCATACCCCGCCCGCGCCAGATACCCCGCCGCCTGCCGCGTCGCCGCCGACAGCGCCGGATCGGTCACAAACCCCGCCGGCTCGGCCATCAGCGCCACCCGGATCGGTCGCGCCGGCGGCGGCCCCGACATCGGCGCATCCACCCAGCGCGGATCGGTCCGGTCCGCCCCCGCCAGCACCATCAGCCCCAGCCGTGCATCCCGCACGCTGCGCGTCAGCGGCCCCTGCACCGCCATCAGCTGCGCCCCGATCGGCCGCCCG
>JBIPLY010000435.1:0-3613 GCA_044369385.1 Acetobacteraceae bacterium
TGACACCGGCCGCCGCCCATGCCGCGGCCAGCGGCGCCAGCGGGGCACCCAGCTCAACCACATCCAGCGGCACATCCCCCACCCCGGCACCGACCAGCGCCGCCGCACAGGTCGCCGCACAGGGCGCGTCGGTGGCCATGCGCACCCGCACCCCCGCCGAGGCCAGCGCGCGGACCAGCAGCGCCGCCCCCACCGGCCCATCCGTTTCGGCCGCCGGCGGATCGGCGCGCGGCACGAAGAAGCCGGTGATGATGCCGACCACCGGCGCCTCGGCCGCGGCGATGCAGGACGCCGCCGCGAACAACCCGCCGCGCGCGGCATCGCAGAGGTGGGCGATGTTGCGCCCCACCTCCTCCTGCACCAGCGCCTCGATCCGATCGACCAGCAAGCGGGCCGCCGCGTTCATCACAGTGCGGCGAGGTTGCTGTTGCGCAGGTCCGTGATCAGCATGGCGCCCGGCGCGTGGGTGATGCAGAACGCCGGCTTCACCTGCGCGATCACCGCCTGCGGCGTCACCCCGCAGGCCCAGAACACCGGCAGTTCGCCCGGCCCGATCGGCACCGCATCGCCGTAATCGGGCTTGCCGATGTCCGCGATGCCGATCGCCTCCGGCAGGCCGATATGCACCGGCGCGCCGTGGACCGAGGGAAAGCGCGAGGTGATCTGCACCGCCCGAATGGCATCCGCCGGCTTCAGCGGGCGCATGGAGACCACCAGCGGCCCATGGAACAGCCCGGCCGGCGTGGTGGCGATGTTGGTGCGGTACATCGGCACGTTGGTGCCGCAGGAGATGTGGCGCATGTCGATCCCGTCCTCGACCAGCGCCTCCTCGAAGGAGAACGAGCAGCCGATCGCAAACGTCACCAGGTCGTCGCGCCAGACGGCGGAGATGTCGGTCGGCTCGTCCACCAGCACCCCGTCGCGCCACACCCGGTAGCGCGGCACATCGGTGCGGATGTCCAGGTCGCGCGCCAGGCTGGGCAGCCGCCAGTCGCCGGGCTCGGAGACCGCCAGCACCGGGCAGGGCTTCGGGTTCGCCTGGGCAAACCGGAGAAAATCATGCGCCAGCGCCTTCGGCAGGATCGCCAGGTTCGCCTGCACATTGCCCCGCGCCAGCCCGGCGGTCTGCCCGGCATAGGCCCCGGCGCGAAAGCGCAGCCGCTCCTTCAGCCCCGCATTGGCCCCGAAATCGGAAATCGCATTCATGGCTGGCTCCCGCACCGACGAATGGCCCTACCGTAAGGGCGCCACCGCCCGCGCGTCAAAGCCGCACCCGGTTGCTCCGCGGGCCGGCCTCGGGCAGCATTGCAGCGCACAATCGAGGGGTGATGCGCGTGAAGATTTGCGTCTATGGGCCCGGGGCGATCGGCGGCTGGCTCGCGGCCGCCATGGCCAAGGGCGGCATCGAGGTCTCGGTGGTCGCGCGCGGCGCGCACCTGAAGGCCATCCGCGAAAACGGCCTGACCCTGGAGCTTCCCGACGACCGCTACACGGTCAAGGTCGCGGCCAGCGACAACCCCGCCGATCTCGGGCCGCAGGACGGCGTGATCGTCACCGTGAAGGCGCCGTCGCTGCCGTCGGTCGCCGGCGCCATCGGCCCGCTGCTGCGCGAGGACACGCCGGTGGCGTTCCTGACCAACGGCATCCCATGGTGGTATTTCATGGGCCATGGCGGGGCGCTGGATGGGCGCAACCTGCCGCGGCTCGACCCGAACAACGCGCTGCGCGACGCGATCGGGATGAAGCGGCTGATCGGCGGCATCGCCTGGCCGGCCAGTTCGGTGCCGGAAGCCGGCGTGATCAAGATGAGTGCCGGGGCCGCGCGCGGCTGCGTCATCGGTGCCCCGGATGCCGGCCCGCATCCCGGACTGGAGCTGTTCGACCGCGCCTTTGCCGCCGGGAACCTGAAGCTGACCATCGCGCCGCAGATCCGCGACGTGATCTGGGAGAAGCTGTCCTTCAACCTGTCGGCCGGCCCGATGTGCGTGCTGACCACCTCCCCGGTGAAGGACACCCATGCCGAGGAAGCCCTGGTGCAGACCTCGCGCCAGGTGATGACCGAGGTCTCCGCCCTGATCGCAGCCATGGGCCGCAACGTGCCGATCGACCAGGAGAAGGTGGTGGCCGGCAACCGGGTGCTGGGCCATCGTCCGTCCATCCTGCAGGACCTGCTGGCCGGCCGGCCGATGGAGGTCGACGCGCTGTATTCGACCCCGTTGGAACTGGCCGAGATGGTCGGGGTGAAGCTGCCGACGCTGGAGCTGCTGGTGTCGCTGATCAAGGTGCGGGCGCGGCAGGCGGGGCTGTACGACGGGTAATCGGCAATCTCGGGGAGCCAGCCTTGCCGGGCTCCCCGAAGACATGGCTGGTGACGGCGTCAGCTCGCCGTGCGTCAGCTCACCTTGCTGGGCACCGGCGGCTTCGGACCGGCGCCGCGGATGGCGTTCAGTTGCTGCAAAACCCCATACCAGAAGGGTGCGCCAAGCGATATCGCCACGGCCGAGATGAGGCAGCCAACGATCATCGACATCACCCCCGCAAAGCCGTTCTCCCATGACCGGCTCCATTCGCTGACCCCGAACGGCGCAGCACTTTTGCCGCCGATCTGATCCGCCAGCGTGTTGCGCGCCTTGTCCCACGCCGCTCGCTTCACCTCGGCCGCCTCGCGTTGCTGACGCTCCGGTTCCGTCTCGGTGTCCTTCTTCTTGGGCGGCACTGGCGGCGCCTGACTTTCGTCCGGATTCGTCCCCAAGGCCTGGGCCAGGCTGTGACTGACAAGAAGCTTCGTTTTTTCGAACGAAGCATCCTTGTCCGCGGTCGCGGCGGCGGCCATGGCTGCCATCTGCTGCCGGAGATTTGGGTCATGGGCCAACCGATTGGCCATGCCGATTGTGTCCATGCCGGCGGCGAACGCGATGAAACCGCCAAGGACGAGGGAGATGAGCTGGGCACGGCGCTTGTACCATCCGGACGCCCGATCCATCATCGAATCATACCAGACATCGATCGCCGCCAGCGTCTGGTTCGCGTCATCGGTCGTGACGCCGACAACGCTCTTCAGCGTCGCCTTCAAGGCATCGGGAAACTTCGATGCCTCGATCTTCGCGTCCAACTCAGTGCTGTCGATCTTGCCGTCCTTGCTCTTCACGCCCAGCGTTTGCATCAACGCCAGCGAAAAATTCCGTGCCGCGAGATAGGATGGCGCGGTCGAAGCCAGTTTCCCGGCTTCCGTCTTGGCCAGGTTCACCAGCGGGTTGCTCAGCAGCGTCACAGTATCCGGCGAGAATGCAGTCTTCTTGCCATCCAGCAGATGTCCGATCGCGTCGTGAAGATTGTGCGCCCGGTGTTGAAGCCATCCCGCCAACCATTCCTGGATGATGGTACAAAACAGCGCACCGAGCAGATACATCATCGCCAACCCGATCGCGACATCGAGCATCACATTGCCTGCCATGGCATCCCCCTTTTTGCGCGCGCACGGCGTCGCGCTGCTTCGGGTCCGGATCCTAGGCATGATATTATCGCTATCGCAACAACGCTCTCCCTGCAAAGCCCGGACACCGCATGCTCAGGGCGGGAATGCCGCGAACTGCGGCAACCCGTCGGTGATCTC
>JBIPLY010000436.1:0-3596 GCA_044369385.1 Acetobacteraceae bacterium
CCCAGCCCGCCCTCCATCTGCCGCAGCGCCTGGCGCCGCTGGGCCGAGGTCTCGGCGGCCACCAGGTCGGCCATCGCCTCGGCCTCGACCAGGTCGATCCGCCCGTTCAGGAAGGCGCGGCGGCTGGACTCCCCCGGCTCGGCCGGCCGCAGTCCCTGCGCCACCAGCGCCGCCGCGACATCGCGCAGCACCGCCATCCCGCCATGCAGATGCAGCTCCGCGCTGTCCTCGCCGGTGAAGCTCCCGGGGCTGGGAAACCACAGCACCAGCCCGCGATCGAGAACATTTCCAGAACAATCGCGGATCGGCCGCAAACTGGCCATGCGCGCCGCCGGCCGGCCGCCACACATCCGGTCCAGCACCGCGCCGCAGCCCGGCCCGCTCAGCCGCAGCACCGCAATCGCCGCCCGTCCCGCCCCGGTCGCGACGGCGAAGACGGTATCGTCGGCCCCGTCCACCTTCGGCCCTCTCCTTGGCCGCCCTCTATTCGGCCGGCAGCATCAACCCCGCCACCCGCCCGCCATCGCGCACATGGCCCGCCAGGACCGCATCGACATCGGCCTCACAGGTGATCTTGTACCAGACCCCTTCGGGATAGATCACCATGCACGGCCCCAGCTCGCAGCGGTCCAGGCACCCGGCCAGGTTCACCCGCACCTTCTTCAGCCCCATCTGCTTGGCGCGCGCCTTCATGTAGTCGCGCAGCTTCTCCGACCCCAGCGCGGCACAGGAGCCGCGCGGATGCCCGTCCGCGCGGCGGTTGCAGCAGACGAACAGATGCGCGTCGTAGAACGGCGGGGGATCGGCAATCTCGGTCATCGCGGGCCTCCTGGCCGGGCACGCCCCGGCCCGCCACCTATCCGCCAAGCTCCACCGGCGTGCAAGCTTTCGCATGGCACATGCCAGCATCCTTGACAGCCGCCGCGCCGCGGTGCCATCGCTGCGCCGAGCCGCTGGCCGGAACCCGATCCTTTGTCGCAACTCTCGCTGCACAGCCCCGTCGGCGACCTCACCATCTCCGAGGATGGCGGGGCCATCGTGGCCATCGACTGGGGCTGGGTGGAAGGGCAGGCCGAAACGCCGCTGCTGGCCGAGGCCCGGCGCCAGCTGCACGCCTATTTCGACGGTGGCCTTGCGAGCTTCGACCTCCCGCTTGCCCCCGCCGGCACCCTCTACCAGCGCCAGGTGTGGCGCGCCCTGTGCGAGATCCCGGCCGGCATCACCCGCACCTACGCCGACATCGCCCGCCGCGTCGGCGGCAGCCCGCGTGCGGTGGGCGGTGCCAATGGGCGCAATCCGATCCCGATCGTCATCCCCTGCCACCGCGTCGTCGCCACCACCGGCATCGGCGGCTATTCCGGTGGCGAGGGTCTGCCCACGAAGCGGTTCCTGCTGGCGCTGGAGGGCGCGGACCAGGCCGCCAGCGACCTGTTCTCCCTCCGCCAGCCGGCTTAGACAGCCCATCCCCGACAGCATCAGGAATCCCCGATGACCCAGGCCATCCGCATCCACGCCAATGGCGGCCCCGAGGTGATGCAGTGGGAAGACGTGCCCACGCCTGAGCCCGGTCCCGGCGAAGCCCTGGTCCGCCACGAGGCGGTCGGGCTGAACTACATCGACGTCTATTTCCGCACCGGCCTCTACAAGGCGCCGCTGCCGTCGACCCCTGGCATGGAAGCCGCCGGCGTGGTCGTGTCCGTCGGGGCCGGGGTGACCGAGGTCAAGCCCGGTGACCGCGTCGCCTATGCCGGCGGACCGATCGGCGCCTATGCCACCGAACGCGCGATCGCCGCGGACCGCCTGGTGGTTCTGCCGGCCGGCATTGACGCGCAGACCGGGGCGGCGATGATGCTCCAGGGCATGACCGCGCAGTATCTGCTGCGCCGCACCCATGCGGTGAAGTCGGGCGAGACCATTGTCGTCCACGCCGCCGCCGGCGGGGTCGGGCTGATCCTCTGCCAGTGGGCCAAGCACCTCGGCGCCACCGTGATCGGCGTTGTCTCGACCGAGGCCAAGGCCGAGCTGGCCCGCGCCCATGGGGCCGCGCATGTCGTGATCGGTCATGCCGACCTGCCGGCCCAGGTCAAGAAGATCACGGGCGGCGCCATGGTGCCGGTGGTTTACGACAGCGTCGGGCGCGACACCTTCACCGCCAGCCTGGACTGCCTCGCCCCGCTGGGGTTGATGGTCAGCTACGGCAATGCCTCTGGGCCGGTTGCCAGCTTCGACCTCGGCGTGCTGGCGGCCAAGGGCAGCCTGTATGTCACCCGCCCGACGCTGGCCACCTATACCGCCAAGCGCGCCGACCTGGTGGCCACCGCGAACGACCTGTTCGGCGTGGTGCAGTCCGGCGCGGTGAAGATCCGGGTCAATCAATCGTTCCCGCTGGCGCAGGCCGCGGCGGCGCATACGGCCCTGGAGGCGCGGCAGACGACCGGGAGCACGGTGCTGGTTCCGTGAAGGAAGAAAGAATCTTCTTTTTCTGAAGAAAAAGAAGCAAAAAGACTTTTCATCCATCTGCGCCTCGATCTCCGAACTGCAAAGGTAAAAGTTTTTTGGTTCTTTTTTTCAAAAAAGAACATGCTTCCTTGCTTTCGAACCCCATCGCTCCGCCGATCACCAGGCTAACCTACCGGCTTGTCATCGATGCTCCAATTGACCGTAAGGCGGGTGGGGCCTAGCGTTTCCGCCACCAAATGCAGGGGAGAAACGGTTCCATGGCGACCAAGGTTGCGAAGATTTGGGCTTCGGGCAAGGCGGTGGTCAATGGCTGGCTGGCCATTCCGTCCGGCTTCTCGGCCGAGGTGATGGCGCAGAGCGGCTTCGACAGCATCACGGTCGATATGCAGCACGGGGCGCAGGATTTCCTGTCGATGCTCGCCTGTTTCCAGGCGATGCAGGCCCATCCGGTGACGCCGATGGTGCGGGTGCCGTGGAACGAGCCGGGCATCATCGGCAAGGTGCTGGACGCCGGCGCGATGGGCGTGATCTGCCCGATGGTCAATACGAAGAAGGAGGCCGAGGCGCTGGTCCAGGCCTGCAAGTATCCGCCGCTCGGGGTGCGGTCCAATGGCGCCTTCCGCGCCGGCATGTATGGCGAGGGCGGGGCCTATATGGCCTCGGCGAACACCGAGACGCTGTGCATTCCGATGATCGAGACCAAGCAGGCGATCAAGAACCTGGATGCCATCCTGGATGTGGAGGGCATTGCCGGGGTGTATGTCGGGCCATCGGACCTGGGGCTGTCCTATGGGCTGCCGGCGAAGCTGGATCGGGATGAGCCGGAGATCCTCAAGGCCTATGACAAGATCCTGAAGGCGTGCCAGGCGCGTGGCATCCATGCCGGCATCCATACCGCCGGATCGGCCGATGCGGCGCGGTGCATTGCGCGCGGCTTCCGGCTGACGACGCTGATGAACGACAGCGGGATGATGGCGAGCTTTGCCAAGACCTGTATCGCGGAGACGCGCAAGGCGTCGAAGGGCGTGGCTTGAAGCAAGCGGTTCTTTTTTTGAAAAAAAGAACCAAAAAACTTTCATCCGTTTGCGTCCCGGTTAAGCCGGCTGCAAACGGATAAAAGTCTTTTTGCTTCTTTT
>JBIPLY010000098.1:0-11396 GCA_044369385.1 Acetobacteraceae bacterium
CCGACAGCCTGGCCATGCTCGACGCCGTCTTCGACCCCCTGGTCCGCCGCACCGGCCCCGGCACCTTCGCCCCCGCCCTGGCGGAGTCCTGGTCCCAGCCCGACGCCCGCACCACGATCTTCACCCTGCGCCCCGGCGCCATGTTCCACGACGCCACCCCCTGCGACGCCGAGGCCGCCGCCGCCTCCCTGCGCCGCATGGCCGATCCCGCCATCGGCGCCACCCTCGGCGCCCCCGGCGTCTGGGCGCAGTACCTCGCCGGCGCCGAGATCACCGCAACCGCGCCGCGCACCCTGCGCCTGGTCACCACGCGCCCGATCGCCGACATCCTCGACATCGTCGCCGCCGGCCCGGTCATCGCGCCGGCCGCGCTGTCCGCCGCCGCCATCCCCGACCGCTGGATCGGCACCGGCCCCTGGCGCCTGGCCGCGCACGATGACGACGCGATCGACATGACCCCCACCCGCCCCGGCCTGCCGCCCCTGCGCTGGCTGCGCGCCGAAACCCCCGAAGCCCGCCTCGCCATGCTGCAACAGGGCCTGGCCGACATCGCCACCCGCATCACCCCCGGCAGCACCGCTCTGCCCGCCACCACCGTCACCGACCCCACCGAGATCGTCTGCCTGTTCAACGCCGCCGCCGGCCCCTGCGCCGACCCGCGCGTGCGCCGCGCGCTCAACCTGGCCATCGACCGCCCGGCGCTGGTGCAGACCGTCCTGGGCGGCCACGCCACCCCCTTGGGCGGCTTCCTGAGCCCGCAGCATTTCGGCTTCGACCCCGAAGCCCCCGGCCCGCGCCACGACCCCGCCGAGGCCGCCCGCCTGCTCGCCGAAGCCGGCCATGCCGCCGGCCTGGCGCTGACCGTCGACTGGCCCACCCGCCTGCCAGACGAAGCACCGCGCCTGCTGCCCGCCCTGCAAGCCCAGCTCGCCCCGCTCGGCATCACCCTGTCCGCCCGCATCGAGCCCGACCGCGTCCGCTATGCCGAGCGCGTCCGCGACAGCGACATCGCCGATCTCTGCCTGTTCGATTCCAGCCCGCTCAGCACCTTCCGCGTCCTGGCCGAGAAGGTCGACAGCCGGCCCGCCGGCTCCTGGTGGCTCGGCTACCGCAACCCGGCGGTCGAGGTCCTGATCGACCAGGCCCGCACCACCCTGTCCACGCCCGACCGCGCCGCCCTCTACCGCGCCTGCTACCGCCTGCTGCAGGCCGACCCGCCCTGGCTGTTCCTGCACACCCACCGCAAGACCGCCGCCGCCCGCGGCAGGCTCGTCTTCCGCGACGACGGCGTGCTGGACATCCGCGCCAGCGCCGGCGCCTGAGCCGGGTGCAACGATAGCTTCATTTGCCCGCGCCAGGCCCGGCCCGGCAGGATCGCGCAGATCCGACCGGAACCCGCCATGCGCCCGCCCGCCGCCCCGATCCTGGCCCTCGCGCTGTTGCTCGCCGCCCCCGCCCTGGCGGTGGACACCGTCGCCCGCCCCGGCCCGGACCTCGCCGCGGCGCGCGCGATGGTCAAGGAGAAGCGCTGGAGTGCGGCGATCGGCGAGCTGGCCCGCCTGGCGGTGCTGGAACCGAGTGCCGACGTGTTCAACCTGCTCGCCTTCAGCCAGCGCAACGCCGGCGACCTGGCCAGCGCGCTGCCGAACTACGTCCGCGCCCTGGAGCTGGACCCCGACCATCTCGGGGCGCTCGAGTACATGGGCGAGCTCTATGTGAAGATCGGCGAGCTGGACAAGGCCCGCGCCCTGCTCGCCCGCCTCGAAAAGCTCTGCCCGCAGGGCTGCGAGGAACGCGACGACCTCGCCCGCGCGATCGCCGCGGCCGGCGGCTGAGCGGTCAGACCTTCAGGAACCCCACCAGCCGCTCCGCCTCCTCGACGACCGGCAGCGCCAACGCCTCCGCGCGGCAGGCCCCGTCGCGCAGCACCGTATCGACCGCCCCGGGATCGGCCACCAGGCGGCGAGTCTCGGCGGCGATCGGCGACAGCTTGTCCACCAGCAACGCCGTCAGGTCCTGCTTGAACGCCGCAAACCCCTTGCCGCCGTGCTCGCGCAGCACGCCGTCATGGTCGGTGTCGGTCAGGGCGGCGTAGATGCCCACCAGGTTGCGCGCCTCGGCGCGGCCTTCCAGCCCGGCGGCATCGGAGGGCAACGGCTCCGGATCGGTCTTGGCGCGGCGGATCTTGTCGGCGATCATCTCGGCATCGTCGGTCAGGTTGATGCGCGACATGTCCGAGGCATCGGACTTGCTCATCTTGCGCGTCCCGTCGCGCAGGCTCATCACCCGGGCGGCGGGGCCCATGATCATCGCCTCGATCTGAGGGAAGAAATCCACGCCGTAGTCGAAGTTGAATTTTTGGGCGATGTCGTTGGCCAGTTCCAGGTGCTGGCGCTGGTCGTCGCCCACCGGAACCTTGGTGGCGTGATACACCAGGATGTCGGCGGCCATCAGGTTCGGATAGGAGAACAGCCCGGTCGAGACGTTCTCCCGGTCCTTGCCGGCCTTCTCCTTGAACTGCGTCATCCGGTTCAGCCAGCCCATGCGGGCGACGCAGTTGAAGATCCAGGACAGCCGCAGATGCGCATGCACCGCGGATTGGTGGAACAGGATCGAGCGCGCCGGATCGATGCCGCAGGCCAGCAGGGACGCCGCCATCTCGCGGGTCTGGTTGGCCAGTTCCTTGGGGTCCTGGAACACGGTGATCGCATGCAGGTCGACCACGCAGTACAGGCAGTCGTAGCTGTCCTGCAGCTTCACCCAGTTGCGCATCGCGCCGAGGTAGTTGCCCAGGGTGGGAATGCCGGAGGGCTGGATGCCCGAGAAGATGCGGTCCATTTGTCGGTGTCCTGTGCGAAGCCGCGCGTTTTTCCGGCGGAACCCGTCATCCGTCAATCCCGCCGCAGCCGCAGCCCCAGCAGCCAGGCGCCCGCGCCATAGGTCAGCATCCCGCCGCCCACCAGCACCGCCAGCCCGCCCCAGCGCCACAGCGCATCGCTCGCCACCGGCGCATAGGCCAGATCCCGCAAGCCCAGCAGCACCGCCACCATCGCCCCGCCCGCCACCAGCATCCGCCCCACCGCCAGCACCAGCGCCCGATCGATCGCCAGATGCCCGCGCCGGGCCAGGATCGCCGCCAGCACCACCACATTGACCCAGTTCGACAGCGACGAGGCCAGCGGCGGCCCCATGTGCTGCATCGGCCCCATCAGCACCACGTTCAGCGCCAGATTGAGCCCGATGCACCACAGCCCCACCCGCACCGGCATCGCCGTGTCGCCGCGGGCGAAGAAGCCGGGGCCCAGCACCTTCAGCAGCACGAAAGCCGGCAACCCCGCCGCATAGGCCGCCAGCGCCTGCGCCGTCAGCGTCACCGCCGTGGCATCGAAGGCGCCGCGCCGGAACAGCACCTCCACGATCGGCACGCCCACGGCCACCAGCGCAAGGGCGGCCGGCAGCGTCAGCACCAGCGCATAGACGATCGCCCGGTTCAGGATCGCCGGCGCGTCACCCCCCCCTGGACCTCCGACCGCCACCGCGCGCGACAGCGACGGCAGCAGCGCGGTGCCGACCGCCACCCCGATCACCCCCAGCGGCAGCTGGTTCAGCCGGTCGGCGTAATACAGGATCGACGCCGTGCCGGCCGGCAGCAGGGTGGCGATGATCACGTCGACCGACATATTCACCTGCGTCACCCCGGCGCCCAGAACCCCCGGCCCCATCTTGCGCAGCAAGTCGCGGATGCGCGGCGTCAGGCGCGGGCGCGGCAGGGTCAGCCGCATGCCGCCGCGCCGCACCGCGACCAGCAACAGCGCGAGCTGGAACACGCCCGAGATGCTCACCCCCCAGGCCAAAGCATGGCCGACGCTGGGCACATGGGGCACCAGCCAGAGCATGCAGGCGATCGAGACCAGGTTGTAGACCACCGGCGCGGCCGCGGCGGCAGCGAACCGGTCCAGTCCGTTCAGCACGCCGGACAGCAGCGCGGCGAGGCAAATCAGCGGCATGTAGGGAAAGGCGATGCGCGCCAATTCCACGGTGAGGGCAAATTTCTCCGGCTCGTCGGCAAACCCGGGGGCAAAACCCAGCATGATCCACGGCATCGCCGCCATGCACAGCAGCGTCAGCAGCAGCAGCCAGAACGCCATGACGGCGACGGTTTCCTCGGCGAAGCTCTTCGCGCTGTCATGGCCCTCGCGCGCCAGCAGCCCCGAGAAGGCGGGGACGAAGGCAGCGTTGAAGGCGCCCTCGCCGAACAGGCGGCGGAACAGGTTGGGCAGGCGGTTGGCGACGAAGAACGCATCCGCCACCGGCCCGGCGCCGGCGAGTGCGGCGATCAGGATATCCCGGACGAAGCCCAGCAGCCGGCTGGCCATGGTCCAGCCGCCGACGGTGAGGATGCCACGCAGCATTCCTCCGCACTAGCCGATGGCGGCCCGCGCCGCCATGGGTCACCGCACGCGGCGCGCCCGCGCCAGCCCGGCCAACGCCAGGCCCAACAACGCCAGCGACCCCGGCTCCGGCGTGCCGACCGGCTCCTGGTTGACCGGCGCGAAGCTCAGCGAGGTCAGGGTGAAGCCGCCTCGCGCGTCGTACTGGTAGGCGAAGGGGAAGGTGTCGTTGACGCGCCAGTGATAATACTGGCCACCCGCCCCGCCACCGGCGCCGACGATGGCGGCGATATCGGTGCTGTCCAGGCTGAAGGCCTGCTCCAGGGTCTCGTTCTGCAGGAAATTGGCATTGCCGAAGATCTCGATCGTCACGATGCTGTCGGCCAGCGTGCCGCCGGTGCAGCCGATGGCGTTGCCCGGGTCGGTGCAGAACAGGAACTGGCTGCCGTCGGACAGGCGCAGGAAGTCCTGCGGTGTCTGGGCCGGGTTGCGGTCGTGCACGGCGGCGGTTTCGATCGAATGGCCGTTGGCATGGGCGAGGTGCTGGCCGGTATGCACCGTCACCCCGTCAATGGTGTACTGGCCGGACAGGAAGCTGAACGGCTGCGGGAACGCCGGCCCGCCGCCGCCCCAGACGCCGATGGTCGGGTTGGCATTGGAATCCACCAGCCCCGCGGTGTCGATCAGGAAGCTGCCGGTGATGGTGTCGCCGATCTGCCCGGTGACGCCCTGGCTGTAGATCGTGCCGCCGAGGTCATAGGAATTGGCATTGATCGTGCCGGTGAAGGTCACGTTGACCAGGGCCGCCGCGGCGGGCGAGGCGAAACCGGCAATCGCTAGAGCGGCGAGCAAATGCGCGCGCAGGGCCATGACGACGAACTCCCTTGGAAACATCCCGGTGAAATCAGCCGTGGCGCCAAAATCGCGGCGCGCCATCGGCGGATTCTACAATATGCCCCTGCCCCGCGCAAGAACCCCGCCTACTCGTCCTTCAACGGCCGCCCCATCAGCGCGCGCATCGCCTGCGTCACCGAGGCACGGCCCTGCACCACCGCCGCCACCGCCTCGGCGATCGGCAGTTCCACCCCGGCCGCGCGCGCGCGCGCCACCAGCGCCGGGGCGGTGGCCACGCCCTCGGTGACCGCGGCGCGGCCGGCGAGGATCTCGGCCACCGCCTGGCCCTGGCCCAGCGCCAGGCCGAAGCTGAAATTGCGGCTGGACGCCCCGGTGCAGGTCAGCAGCAGGTCGCCCAGCCCGGACAGGCCGGCGACCGTCTCCGCCCGTCCGCCCAGCGCCACGGCCAGCCGCGCCAGCTCCGCCAGCCCGCGCGTGACCAGCGCCGCGCGCGCGTTCTCGCCCAGCCCGGCGCCGATCACAGCACCCGCGGCAATCGCCACCACGTTCTTCGCCGCCCCGCCCACCTGCGCGCCGATGGCGTCGTCGTTGCCGTAGAGCCGGAACTCCGCGCTGCCCAGGGCGGCCATCGCCAGGGCGCGCGCGGCGGAGTCGGCCCCGGCCACCACGGCGGCGGCGGGCAGCCCGCGCGCCACCTCGGCGGCGAAATTCGGCCCGGTCAGCACCGCGGCGGGGCGGCCGGGATGCACCTGCGCCAGCACTTCCAGCGGCAACAGGTGGGAGCCCGCCTCCACCCCCTTGCAGCACGCCACCAGCAGCCCGGCCGGCAAGGTGGCGGCCAGGCCGCGCAGCGCCTGGGTCGGCATCGCCAGCAGCACGATATCGGCCGGCGCCCACTCCGCCGCAATTTCCAACCCCGGCGGCAAGGCGATGCCGGGCAGGCGCGGATTGCCCCGGCCGGCCGCCATCGCCGCCGCCTTCGCCGGATCGCGCGCCCAGAGCCGGGTGCGTGCGCCGGCCCGCAGCGCCTGCAACGCCAATGCGGTGCCCCAGGCGCCGGCCCCGATCACCTGGACGGTGACGCTACTCATCGGCGATCCGCAGCAGCTCGTGCCCGGCGCCCTCCTCGCCCTGCCCCAGCCGGGCCAGCAGCGCGGCCAAAACCGGCGGCGCGGCCTCGGCGAAACCATGCGGCGGATTGACCACCACCAGGCCGCTGCCGTTCAGCCGGGCGGCATCCAGCGGCGCGCGCAGGTGCAGCTCGGCGGCGACGATGTCGCGGATCCCGGCTTCGCGCAGCGCGGTGTGCAGGGCACGCACCGGGGCGCGGTGCTTGATCGGATACCAGGCGGCCAGCACCGCCCCCTTCATCCGCCGATGCGCCGCGGCCATGGCGGTGACGAGTTTGTCCCCGTCGTCCTCGGCCTCATACGGCGGGTCGATCAGCACCAATGCCCGTCGCTCGCCGGATTTCGGCGGCAGCAGCGCGCCGACCGCCTCCCAGGCATCCCGCCGATGCACCGCCACCTGTGCGTCGTGCGCGAAGCGGCGGCGCAGCGTGGCGAAATCCTCGGGGTGCAGCTCGCAGCAGGCCAGCCGGTCCTGCGCGCGCAACAGGGCGCGGATGATCGCCGGCGAGCCGGGATACAGGCCCAGGCGCTGCACCAGGGCAAGGTACTCCGCCAGGGCCGGGGGCCGGTCGGCCAGAAGGCGAAAAATGCCGCGCGTCGCCTCGCCGGTGCGGGTGGCCGGCCCGGCGTCGAGATCGTACTGGCCGATCCCGGCATGGGTATCCAGCACGAACACCCCGCCCGGCTTGCGCTGCATCGCCGCCAGCAGCCACACCAGCAGCGCATGCTTCAGGCAGTCGCCGTGATTGCCGGCGTGGAAGGCGTGGCGGTAGTTCATGGGGCCACGCTCGAGCCGGGCGGCCGCATGTCGGCAGCGTCCAGCGGCCAGCGTGGGCGCGGGGCGTGGGCGAGATCGTCGTGCCACCCCGCGCGCAGCCGCTCGATCGCCGCCCAGGCGACCATCACCGCATTGTCGGTGCACAGCCGCAGCGGCGGGGCGACCAGGCGAAATCCGTATCTCGCCGCAGCCTCGGCCAGCACCGCCCGCAGCGTGGCATTGGCCGCCACCCCGCCGGCGACCACCAGGGCGAAGGCACCCGGGGCGGAGGCGCCGTGATCGCGCGCGAACATCGCCATGGCATGGCCGGCGCGATCGGCCAGCGTCTCGGCGACGGCGGCCTGGAAGCTGGCGGCGAGGTCGGCGGCATCCTGCGCCGGCAGCGCCCCGGGCGGATAGGCCGCCACCGCATGGGCGACGGCGGTCTTGAGGCCGGAGAAGGAGAAATCGCAGCCCGCGCGGCCCTTCAGCGGCCGGGGGAAGGCGAAGCGGGCCGCATCGCCGCGCTGCGCCAGCCGCTCCACCGCCGGTCCGCCCGGCCAGCCCAGCCCCAACAGTTTTCCAACCTTGTCGAACGCCTCGCCGACGGCGTCATCGATGGTGGAGCCCAGCCGCCGATGCCGCCCCACCCCCTCGACGGCCACACACTGGCAATGCCCGCCGGAGACCAGCAGCAACAGGTAGGGGAATTCGAGCCCGCCCAGCGCCGGCAGCCGCGGCGACAGCGCATGCGCCTCCAGATGGTTGACCGCCACGAACGGCCGCCCCAGCGCCAGCGCCATGCCCTTGGCCAGCCCGCTGCCCACGATCAGCCCGCCGATCAGCCCCGGCCCGGCGCTGGCGGCGATCGCGGCCAAGGCGCCAGGCGCCACCCCGGCGCGGGCCAGCACATCGCCGACCATGCCAGGCAGATGCGCCAGGTGGGCCCGCGCCGCGATCTCCGGCACCACCCCCCCGAAGGCGGCATGGTCGGCCTGGCTCAGCACCGCCTCGGCCAGCACGGTGCCATCGGGCGCCAGCACGGCGGCGGCCGTCTCGTCGCAGGAGGTCTCGATTCCCAGGACGGGACCCAGAACGGGGCCGGCGATGGCCATGTGCGTCTTTCCTTTCATGCGCCATGCTAATAGGACACCGCCATGGCACACGCCCACCCCCAATCGCACCCGCACAACCGCCCCCTGCCCCTGCGCGTCGGCACCCGCGGCTCGCCGCTGGCGCTGTGGCAGACGCGGTATTTCCTGCGGCTTCTGTCCGGCCTGTGCCCGGTGCTGCGCGACATGGAGGTGTTCGAGGAGCATGTCATCCGCACCACCGGCGACGCCACGCAGGAGGCGAACACGCGGCTGTCCGACCTCGGCGGCAAGGGCCTGTTCGCCAAGGAGATACACGAAGCGCTGGCCGATCGCCGGATCGATTTTGCCGTCCATTCGCTGAAGGACCTGGAGACCGAACTGCCGCCGGGCATCGTGCTGGCCTGCACCCTGGTGCGCGAGGATGCGCGCGAGGCGCTGATCCTACCGCTGGCCGAACCGGTGGCCGATCCCATCGCCGCCCTGGCGCAGGGCGCGCTGATCGGCACCTCCTCGCTGCGGCGCCAGGCGCAGTTGCTGCATCTGCGCCCCGATCTGCGCTTCGCCACGCTGCGCGGCAATGTGGCGCGGCGGATCGAGCGCGTCCGCCACGGCGATTTCGCCGCCACCCTGCTGGCGGTGGCCGGCATGAAGCGGCTGGGGCTGGATGGCGAGGCCGCCGCCCTGCTCGATCCCGCCATCATGCTGCCGGCGGCCTGCCAGGGCATTGTCGGCATCACCGTGCGCGCCGACGACGTGGAGCTGCGCGCGATGCTCTCGGCGATCGAGGACGCCGACGCGAAGGCGGTCTCGCACGCCGAACGCGGGCTGCTGGCGGCGCTGGACGGCTCCTGCCGCACGCCGATCGGCGGCTATGCCCGCCTGCTGGACGATGGCCGGCTGCACCTGACCGGGCTGGTGGCGCGGGCGGATGGCAGTTTCCTGCTGCGCCGCAGCCTGGCCGGGGCACGCGACGACGCCGATCGCCTGGGGGCGGAGCTGGGGGCGAGCCTGCGGGCCGATTCGCCGCGCGACATCTTTGCCTGAGCCCAGCTTTGCCTGACACAAGCCGCACCGGCGTGCTGATCACCCGCCCGGGGAACGCGGGGCCGGATGTGGCCGCGGCGGAGACGGCGCGGCGGGTGGCGGCGCTGGGGTTCACCCCGGTGCTGGCGCCGGTGCTGCGCATCGCGGCCCTGCCGGCGCGGCTGGGCGATCCCGCCCTGGTGCGCGCGGTGCTGCTGACCAGCGGCAATGCGCTGGGGGCGCTCGATGCGGCGTGGCACGGCGTGCCGGTGCTGGCTGTCGGCGATGCCACGGCGGCACGGGCGCGCGCGGCGGGGTTCGCGCAGGTGGACAGCGCCGGGCGCGATGCCGTGGCGCTGGCTGCCCTGGTGGCGGCGCGCTGCCCGGCGGGCGCGGTGCTGCTGCTGCCGACGGCGCGCGGCGAGGGCCTGGCGCTGGCCTGCACCCTGCGCGCGGCCGGGTTTGTGGTGCGCCGCCGCGCGGTCTATGCTGCGCTGCCGCATGCCGCCTTGCCGGACGCGGCCGTCGCCGCGCTCGTGGCCGGCACGGTGCGCGCGGCGCTGTTCTTTTCCCCGGCCGCGGCGCGCGGCTTTGTCCGGCTGGCGCGCATGCTGCCGGCCGCCTGCCTGGGCGATATCGCGGCGCTCGCGCTCTCCCCGGCGGTGGCCGCCCCGCGGGCCGCCCTGCCCTGGCACCGCCTGCGCGTGGCTGACCGGCCGACTCAGGATGCGCTGCTGACCCTGCTCGCGGAGTCCGAAGCATGAGCGACCCCGTCCCCGCCCTCTCGCCACCCGCGCCGACCACGGCGAAAGGAGCACCCGAGCCGACCACGGCGAAAGGAACACCCGAGCCGACCACGGCGAAAGGAACACCCGCGCCCAAGTCGCTGCCATCCGCCCGCGGCCCCGGCGTGGTGCTGACCGCGCTGGCGCTGGCGCTGCTGACCGGGGGCATGTTCTGGTCGGTGGCGCAGCAACAGGACCTGGCCGCGCGCATGGCGGTGCAGGAATCGGACGCGGTGGCGCTGCGCGAGGAGCTTCGCGCGGTCGGCCGGCGGGTGGTGGCGCTGGAGAACCGCCCGGCGCCCCTGCCGGCGGAGGCCAGGCCGATCGACCTGCGCCCGCTGGAAGCCAGGCTGGCGGCGCTGGAGAGCCGGCCCGCCGCCGCCGCAGCCACGCCGGATGGCGCCGCCGCGGATCGGCTGGCCGGGCTGGAAGCGCGCCTGGCCCGCGCCGAGCAGGCCGCGGCCCGCGCGCCCGCCCTGGCACGGCTGGCCGCGGCGCTGGAGGGCGGCCGTCCCCTGGGCCTGCTGCCCGCCGCGCCCCCCGCCCTGGCACGCTACGCCACCATCGCGCCGCCCACCGAGGCCGGGCTGCGGCTGGCCTTCCCCGAGGCGGCGCGCCGCGCCCGCGATGCCAGCCGACCGCCGGCGGCAGCCGGCATGGCGGAGCGGCTGTGGCAGCGCCTGTCCGGCCTGGTGACGGTGCGCGAGGGTGACGCCGTGCTGCTGGGCAGCCCGGCCGCCGCGGTGCTGGGCCAGACCGCACAGCGCCTGGCCGCCGGCGACCTGGCCGGGGCCGTCGCGGCACTGGACGCGCTCGATGCTGCCGCGGCCGGCGCGATGGCCGGCTGGCGGGAGCAGGCCACCGGGTTGCTGGCAGCGCGCGCGGCGCTGGCGGCGATGATGGCCGAGTGATGCGCCGGGTCCTGTTCCTGCTGGCGGCAACCGGCGGCGCGGTGGCGCTGGCCTGGTGGCTGGCGGCCTTGCCGGGCACGGTGGCGATCGCCGGCTTCGGCTATGCCATCGAGGCCGCCGCCCCGCTGGCGATCCTGGTGATCGCGCTGGGGCTGGCAGCCATGGTGCTGACGCTGCGGCTGCTGCTGGCGCTGATCTGGGTGCCGCGCGGCTGGCGGCTGCGCGCGGCGGCGCGACGGCGGCGGCAGGGCGATGCGGCGGTGGCGCAGGCGCTGGTGGCGCTGGCCGCCGGCGCGGCAACGCCGGCCCGGCGCGCCGCTGCCCGCGCCCGCGAGAAGCTGGGCGAGACGGCGCAGACGCTGCTGCTGGACGCCGAAGCGGCCCGGCTGGCCGGCGACCTCGCGGCCGCCGATGCGGCTTACACGGCGCTGACGGCAAGGGCAGACAGCG
>JBIPLY010000615.1:0-3583 GCA_044369385.1 Acetobacteraceae bacterium
ATTTGAAGACGGATTATCTAGTGAGACATATTTAGAGAATGGAGAGATTAAGATTCCATACTTACCCGATAGCGTTGAATATCTGGGATTACCCCTAACCTATCCTCAGTTAATGGAACGGGCAGAACAATTCGCTAGAGCCAATGACTTTATTAAACCTCAATCAAGTTGGACTCAATTAGATTGGATATTCTGGGAATTATTAGAGCGCCCAAATAAAACAGATGGAATATCTTATATTGAGTTTTTGAAAAATGGAAAGTTCGGCTACCACGGCAGAACTCAGCAAGTGACAGCTAGACATCAATCTAGCTTAATAAAAGTAGATTCTCCCTATGCTTTTTATGTAAGACAACCCGGATCGGGAATCGGAAGATCATTAAATATTCCAGACTACTATCTAAGAGTTCTTGAAAGTGAAAGACTCAGAAGCGGAGCAAAATTAGACAAAACAGGCAAAATTGTTAAGTGGTGGAGGGTTAGCCCTGTTAGTTTTCCGGTTATAATGACAGGGGGAGAAAAAGCTATTGCGATTAATTAATTATGCCATACGGAAATCCATTTTTTTCTGAGCTATTCCTAAAGCAATACGGGTTATACAACCTCTCAAAACATTATGAGATTCTCCATACGGGGTTTCCTCCATTAAAGACATCAACGTCGAGCCAACCTATTAATCTCCCTCTAATATTCCCTAGGGTTGATGCTTTCCTTTGTTCAAAAGAAACCTTTTCCTGGGCGGTTGAACTTTATGATGTAGAGGGAGAAGGAACTGAAACCGATTTAGTTAGTAAAGGAATAGGAGTTTTTGTGGTTAAAGGGCTTGGTATTCCTTCACCCAACGACCGAACAGTAACTATTAAAGACAATATGGAACGGGGCTTGGATTATAAAGGAAGCCTTTTCCCTTTGGGGATATCTTATTATAAAACCAATGATGATACTGCTTATCAATTAAACGGTGAAAGAGAGCGAGAAATTGAAATAACAGGGGATGATTACGACTTCCCAGGTATTGAGCCATTTGATTTTTACAGGGATAACAATATCCCCCATGGTCAATTATTAGACATGGCTATTTATATTTATGACTGAGCAAATAAATTCAACTTCTCAAAAGTAGGCATCCGCCGCCCAACCTCGGCATCCTCAGAACACAGCCACCAATTACAAAATGATTTGATTTGGTGATTGTTTGCGATCGCTTCCAACTCCCCCCATAAGAAATCACAGGCGAGTTTATCAAGATCATTCTTATACCACAAACTTGCCTCAATAAAATGTACCGGAATATCGCCAAACATCCCAATTATTTCAGGGAGTCGGGCTAAAACAACCGGAGCATTGTAACTCTTGATGTGAGTTTGAATCCCAACTTCTACCGGAAAATCCTTAGCTAGTTCGTGGCAGATATTAGCGATCGCACGCCATTTATTCAGAAGATGTGGTCTGAAATCTCCTAAAATTATTCGCGTGCTAGGATTTGCAGTATAGGCGGCTTCACAATAACGTTTTAGGTCATCGAGGGAATAGTTGGGATACGGAATCCCAAGGTCATCCGTCCATTCATTTACTAACACCCACTCAGTGATCTGCGGAAATCTCTCAACCCTTCTATGCACCCATTCAATAATTGAATCACAACCGGAAAATGGGCAGGGTTTGTGATGTTTGTTGCCATATAAAAACTGCGCTCGGATGATTTTATTAGGGAAATTCAGAGAGTTCTTCGTGCCATCTTGATTGAAACATTGCCAGTGGTAGCCGATCACAACCCCGTCAAACGGGGTCAAATCCAAAGCCAAAGAACTTCCACAGGTAAACTGCATCAACTAGCTCCACCTCCTGCCACCCAACCGCCATTGAAAGCGTTATAAACTATTCCCGTTGACGTATCCTTCCAAGACTCCCGATCCGAGTTAGGAGTTTTAGATAAGCTTGCGGGGGTTCCGGTATGGAGTCGCATCCTAGTATCTGTCTCAACCCAAGCCGTGCCATTGTAAACGAAAGAAATAACTGAATCATAACTATTGACGGCGTTATTCTCCTGATACCGCCAACGGGTTCCGGTGGCAGCCGCACCCGTTGGCAAAGTGTTAGCAGCAATTTCAGTATCACTAGAAACAAACCAGCGACCAGTCCCACCCGTTGCTGTGTAGCACGATTTACTATTAGCAGTTGCGGTGGATGTTTTATCTAGTCCGAGCCACGTCTTTTCAGCCCGCGCCCAAAAGATAATCCCATCCTCTAAAGTCGTGGTGTTTAACGCCACGATTGCAGCGATATTAGTTTGCGTCGCCATGTGCATAATTAATAGTTCCTTAAATAGCAGCTACAGTTAAGTTTAGCAAAGTCGAACCATATCCAGGAGATGGGGAGTTCCATCCCTCAACATTGTCAGAATCCCAATTATTAATCCCGTCAGAATCCCAGATCAGATTAATAGGAACATCTGAAACTAGACAATCCATTTTAGATCCTGAGTTTAGAAAAACTTTGGTTTGTAATTGCCACGGGTTCCCCCGTTCAACCTTCGCATTAAATAGAAACGGTCTAATGGTTAAATAGCCATCGGTTGATAGAAGATTAGAAGCCACACCCCCAATAAGCATATAATCCTGAGTCGGATTCAAAAGTGTGGTTAAATTATTTTCAACCCTAACGTTTATTGATTCAGCTAACGCCATATTCTTATTTTCAAAAACTACTTATATTATATAATAAAACAATAGTTTTAAGTTGATTAATTATGATCAATCAGGAATTAGAGAATGCGATTGCTATTGTGGAAAAATGGTTAGCCCCTCAATTCCTAGGAAAGAGGGCAGTATTTATCTATCCCTCCAAAGCTCAGAAAGATTTAGGACTAACTGAAAAAGTATTCTGGTTTGCAATTTTTACTTTAGTTGAGCAACAGAAAATCAGCTTAGGTGAAAACGATTACATGGCAATTTATCCGGCTGCAATTGTATTAAGTAAACATCAAGGATCAATCAATGAGCGATAAAAAAAACCCGCCATGTCCGAAGTGTGGGCATAGGATGAAAAAGAACGGGGTGCTTGCTGATGGTCGGCAAAAGTGGCGCTGTACCCCCTGCGGAGCGTCCCAAACCTCCGATCCTAAGCCCGTGGGAAGACCGAGAATCCATCCCAAAAAATCTTCTGATCCTAAGCCTATGGGTAGGCCGTCTATTTTTCCAGGCAGGAAATTGACCGATGCCGAATCTTATTTAAGGCATAAGAAGAAAAAGGCTATGCTGGCTCTCAAGGCAAAATTTGAGGATTAACCAAAAGACTGAACCCCTTGCTATGCAAGGAGTTCAGTCAATCTAAAAAATATTTTATAAAAACGCTTGACATATAGCCGTAAGTCTACTATATTTAGATTATTGAAACACGCAGAGGACATAACACCATGATTACTCGCCAAACAGACGATTCAAGCAAAACAAGCGTCTGGACATTGGATATCGAAACAGCTAAAGCATTGGTTAAATCCTTAAAAGTGACTAAAGGATCTTGGGAATATAGCAACATCATCTATCCAGTCAAAGCTGCAATCAAAGCAAAACAGTTACAGGTG
>JBIPLY010000437.1:0-3581 GCA_044369385.1 Acetobacteraceae bacterium
ACTGGGCGGGCTCGGCCTGCGGCGGCTCGGCGGCGGGCTCCGCGGCGGGCTCCGCGGCGGACTGCACAGCGACCGGGGGCGCGGCGGGCGGGGGCGCGGCGGGCGGGGCGGCAACCGGGGCTGCGACAACCGGCGCCAGGGCAACGGGGGCCGCGACGACGGGGGCCGCGACGACGGGGGCCGCGACGACGGGGGCTGCGACGACGGGGGCTGCGGCCGGCGCCGCGGCGGCCGGAAGCGGGCGGCCCTCGGAGGCGGCGTCGAGTGCCGCGATCAGGGCGGTGTCGTCGCCCGTCGGCTCCTGTTCGGTGGCGGCCAGGCCGTCGACGATCAGCTTGATGCGGTCCAGCGCCGCGAGCACGGTGGTGACGATCTCCGGCGTCACCGGCAGCAGCTTGTCGCGCACGCGGCCCAGCACGTTCTCGCCGGCATGGGCAACACGCTCCAGGCGCGACAGGCCGAGGAAGCCGCAGGTGCCCTTGATGGTGTGCACCAGGCGGAAGATCAGCGCCAGCGTGGGCTCATCGTCCGGGGTGCGCTCCAGCTTGACCAGGGCGGTGTCGAGCTCCGCCAGGCTTTCAGTGGTTTCGGTGAGGAAATCGGCGAGCAGGTCGTCCATGGTCGCTCCGCGATCTTATGGCACGCCGAAGAGGCGGCGGGCATCGGGGCGACATTGCGCAGGGGGGGGCGAAGAAAACGTAAAGAAGCGCGCGAAAAGACTCAGTTCACCGGCGCGAGGCTTGCCAGCAACGGCGGGGCGGCGACATCGGGCGGGCCCATCAGCATGCTGACGCGCCGGCCGGTGGCATGGGCGACCAGCGCGGTCAGCGTCGCCTGCAGCAGGTGGCGCGGGCCGGCCTGATCACCGGCCCGCAGGATGGCGACCGCGCCCGCGGGATCGGCGAGCATGGCGGCAAGGCCGGTGGGCCAGGCGGCGCGCGGGCCGTCGATCTGCAGCACCACATCCTGGTCGGGCCGGCCGGCCAGCCGCACCACGCCGCCGGCGGGCAGCGCCTCACCGGCCAGCAGGACCAGGTTCAGCATCAGCCGCGCGGCCGGCGGGGTGAAGCCCGGGGCGGGGAGCAGCCCATCGAGGTCCAGGTGCAGCCCGCGCCGGGTGATCCCCTGCGCCAGGGCGCGCCATTCGGCGAAGGCCATCGGCGCGTCGGCATCATCCGCCGACAGCCCGCCCCAGGCGGCGCGGACCAGGCGCAGGCGGCGCACCAGCGCATCGCCGGCATCCTGGGCCAGGGCGAGCGCCTCGGCCGGGTCCTGCGGCGCCTCACGCAGCTCGTCGATGGCGCCTGTCAGGGCGTTCGCGAAGCCGGCCAGGTCATGGCAGAGCCGCGCGGCAAGGGTTTCGGCCAACAGGAGAGCATCCACGGCTACGTCATTCCCTCTCTGGTGTCCTGCCCGCGACGTTCGTCCGGTTTCGGACAGGCATAGCGGATCAACCGGCCGCTCGAAATGAAGCCTGGCATCCCAAACCCGTGATCCAAAGGGCGTGGAGCCACGGCACCTGGCCCGCCAACTATCGCCCCCCTGCATCGCGCCGGAACATCCGACGAAAATGGAACGCAGAAATCACGATTTAATTACGATGCGTGCGGCGGGATGTCTATAACCATCGTCAACGAAAATTTCGTAAACGCCGCTGCCGTGAAGCGCCCCTTGCGCGCCGGCGCCGAAGCGACGACATTGCGTTGTATCCAGCCGTGAATAACCACCCCGCTGGCCAAGGTGCGCCCATGATCGATCCATTCGGCCGGTCCATCACCTATCTGCGCGTGTCGGTCACCGATCGCTGCGACTTTCGCTGCGTCTATTGCATGTCCGAGGACATGACCTTCCTGCCGAAAGCCGAGATTCTCAGCCTGGAGGAGCTCGACCGGCTCTGCGCGGCGTTCATCCGGCTGGGCACCGACAAGATCCGCATCACCGGCGGCGAGCCGCTGGTGCGGCGCGATGTGATGCGGCTGTTCGAGAGCCTGGGCGCGCGGATCGGAGACGGATTGCGCGAGCTGACCGTGACCACCAACGGCAGCCAGCTCGCCAAGCATGCCGAGGGGCTGTTCAAGGCGGGGGTGCGGCGGATCAATGTCAGCCTGGACACGCTCAACCCGGAAAAATTCGCCGCCCTGACGCGCTGGGGCAAGATCGAGAAGACGCTGGACGGCATCTTCGCCGCCAAGGCCGCCGGGCTGGCGATCAAGATCAACGCCGTGGCGCTGAAGGGCACCAACGAGGACGAGCTGGATGCCATGGTCGCCTGGTGCGGCGAGCACGGCTTCGACCTGTGCCTGATCGAGACCATGCCGATGGGCGATATCGACGGCGACCGGACCGACCAGTACCTGCCGCTGTCGATGGTGCGCGCGCAGCTGCGCAAGAGCTGGACGCTGGAGGACACCGACTACAAGACCGGCGGGCCGGCGCGCTACTACACCGTGGCGCAGACCGGGCGGCGGATCGGGTTCATCACGCCGATGACGCATAATTTCTGCGAAAGCTGCAACCGGGTGCGGCTGACCTGCACCGGGACGCTGTACATGTGCCTGGGCCAGGACGACTCGGCCGATTTCCGCCGGGTGCTGCGGGCAGGGGCGAGCGACGACGAGTTGGACGCGGCGATTGTGGCGGCGATCGCGCACAAGCCGAAGGGGCATGACTTCATCATCGACCGCACCAGCGCCCGCCCGGCGGTGGCACGGCATATGAGCGTCACCGGGGGGTGATTGCGGTTGGTTGGGTGGTTGGCTAAGCTAGGGGCTTAGCCAGGAGGCCATGATGAAAACCGTGAACGTGCACGAGGCCAAGACCACCCTGTCTGCCCTGCTCGCCGCCGTGGAGGCGGGCGAGGAGGTGGTGATCGCGCGCAACGGCACGCCGGTGGCCAAGCTGGTGAAGATCGAGGCGCGGAGGCCGCGACGAGCCGGAATCCTGAAGACGATGCCGGGCTGGGAGAACTTCGTCTATGACCCGGCGATCTTTGCACCGATGACCGACGAGGAGTTGCGCGAGGAAGGCTGGCCGATCTGACGCCGTGAACGACATCTATCTTGCCGATTCCTGCGCCCTGATCGTGTTCATGGCGGAGGCACCGATGAGCACATTGATGCGCGAGGTCATGGAGACCGGGGAGGTCATGGTCTCGCCGCTGTCGGTCTGGGAGATCACCCACAAGGCGGGGGCCGGCAAGCTTCCCAACCAATGGGCGCCGGGCCGCCTGGAGGACCTGTTGTTGCGACAGGGGTTCACACAATTGTCGCTGACCTGGGAGGATGCGGAGCGGGCGACGGCCTTGCCGCCGATCCACAAGGACCCGATGGACCGGATGCTGATCGCCCAGGCGCTGCGGCTGGGGGCGGTGATCGTGACCAGCGATCGGCTGTTCGAGGCGTATGGGATCAAGACGGTCTGGTAGGAAGAGTCTTCTTTTTGTGACCAAAAAGAAGCAAAAAAACTTTGTCCGTTTGCCAGTGGGGGGCGGCATGCTTTTCTTCGCAGGCGGAGTGGCGGGCTGAAGCCCGCCCTACTGGCTGGGATTGAAGATTTTTTGCTTCTTTTTGTTCAAAAAAAAG
>JBIPLY010000099.1:0-11320 GCA_044369385.1 Acetobacteraceae bacterium
CGATCAACGCCGCATGACAACGCGGCACGCACCCGGCCGGTTTCCCCCGGGATCGCTACTGCGGCACCACCGGCGCACAGTTCCGCCGCCCGGCCATCAGGCACTCCTCCGTCCTGCCCACCGCCGCCAGGTGCCGCGCCAGCACAAACCCGCCGGCGACCAGCACCAGCAGCAGCAACAGCGCCGCCAACGCCCGAGCCCGCGACGGCGGCGGGTCCGCATCCCCGGTCATGTCGGTTGACAGCCTGGCGGGGCAGGGGGCAGGTCGGGGCATGAGGCTCGTGCTGGCATCGTTCGCGCTATGGCTGTGTCTGGTCCTGCCGGTGATGGCGGCCGGGCAGTCGCGGCATTTCACCACAAGCGACGGCGTCCGGCTGCATTACATCGAAGCCGGGCGGGGGCCGCGCACCATCGTGCTGGTGCCCGGCTGGACCATGCCGGCCTGGATCTTCGAGCGCCAGATCGCCAGCCTGTCGGCCCGGTTCCGCGTCATCGCGCTGGATCCGCGCAGCCAGGGCGAGAGCGCGATCGCGCCGGCGGGCCACGACCACATCCGACGGGCAGCCGACATCGCCGAGCTGGTGGCGCGCCTCGGCGGCCCGCCGGTGCTGCTGGTCGGCTGGTCGCTGGGCGTGCTCGATTCGCTGGCCTATCTGCGCCTGCATGGCGAGGCGCGGCTGGCCGGGCTGGTGCTGATCGACAACTCGGTCGGCGAGGAACCGCCGCCGCCGCCCCCGGCCCAGCCGATGAAGCCGGGGCCGAAGCTGCCGCGCGAAACGATGATGCGCAACTTCGTCCGTGGCATGTTCGCCACCGCGCAGCCGGACCCGTGGCTGGATCGCCTGACCCGCACCGCGCTCCGCACCCCGGAGAAGGTCGCCGCCGAGCTGCTCGCCTATCCGGTGCCGCGGGCCTGGTGGCGCGAGGCGCTCTATTCCACCACCCGCCCGGTGCTGTACATGGTGCGTCCGCGATGGGCGGAGCAGGCCGCGAACGTGCGCGCGAAGCATCCCAGTGCCGAGGTGGCGCAGTTGGACCGTTCGGTGGGCCATGCGATGTTCGTCGATGACCCCGCCGGGTTCGAGGCGCGGCTTACCGATTTCATGCGCCGAAGGATTTGGCCGTAACTGCCATGGTATCAAGACTTTCCGTCGCGGCGCTGCTGCCGCTGTTCCTCGTCTCCGCCTCGATGGTGGGCATCCAGATCGCGCTGACGCGGTATTTCGCCGTCGCCAAGTGGTCGGAGTATGGCTACTGGGTGATCAGCATCGTGCTGGCCGGCTTCGCGCTGTCCGGCGTGGTGATGGCCCTGGCGCGCGACTGGTTCGCCAAGCATGGCCGGGCGATGCTGGATTGGCTGCCGGCGGTGCTGATCCTGGCCGCCGCCGCCGGGTTCCATTTCGTCGCGGAAAACCCGTTCAACCCGCTGCAATTGCAGAACTCCGTGACCTTCACCGCGCAGCTCTGGCTGATCGCGGCCTACTATCTGGCGCTGTTGCCGTTCTTCTTCGGCGGCGGCGTCTATATCAGCCTGTATTTCATCCTCAACGACCGCGAGCTGGGCCGGGTCTATGGCTATGACCTGACCGGCGCCGGGGCCGGCTCGCTGCTGGGCCTGGTGCTGATGTGGGTGCTGCATCCGTTCATGCTGCTGCCGGCGCTGCTGGTGCCGATGGCGATCGCCGCCCTGTTCACCCGCCGCGCCTGGGTCCGGCCGGGAACGCTGGCGGCCCTGGCGGTCGGGATGGCGCTGGGCGTGTTCGGCAGTGCCGCCAAATTCAACGATTACAAGGCGATCTACGCGCCCTTGAACGTGCCTGACAGCCGCACCGTGGCCGAGCTGCGCCTGCCGCGCGGGCTGTACCAGCTGCTCGACAACTTCACCGAACGGGTCGACACCGATCTGTCGAACAACGCCGGCGGCATGGGCCTGCCGGGGCCGCCGGGCACGCTGGGGCTGTATCGCGACGGCAACCGGCTGGCCGCGGTGCCCAAGCCCGGGCCGGTCGATGCCGCCTATGCCCCGGCGACCCTGGCCGCCGCGCCCTACGTGCTGCTCGACAAGCCGCGCGTGCTGCTGGCCGGCGCCTCCGGCGGGTTTCGCATCGCCGAGACCCTGGCGCTGGGTGCCGCCACGGTGACCGTGGTGGAGCCGGAGCCGGTGCTGCTGCGCACGCTGCGCGAGGGGCTGGGCGAGGTGCCCGCCTGGCCCGCCGATCCGCGGGTGCGGCTGCGCGGCGGCAGCCCGATCGCCGCGATCGCCGACGGCACCTTCGATCTGGTCGATATCTCGCTGGATTTCCTTGATTCCGCCGAGGTCAACGGGACCGCCTTTGCCGCCGAGGCGCTGGCCACCTATCTGCGCGCCTTGGCGCCGGGCGGCATCGTGTCGCTGCCGGTGTCGATCCGCGAGTTCCCCGCCTATGCCGTGCGCATGCTGGCCACCGCCCGCCAGGGCTTGCTGGGGGCCGGCATCGCCGATGTGCCGGCGCATGTGCTGGTGGTGCGCAGCGCCTGGAACGTGCGCATCCTGCTGTCCAACCGGCCCTTCGCCCCGCCCCGGATCGCCGCCCTGCAGGATTTCGCCAGCGTGCGATCCTTCGACCTGTCCTGGTTCCCCGGCATGGACGCGCCGCCGCAGCCCGGGGCGGTGCGGCGGGAAATCTACAACGACCTGCCGGCGGTCTCGTTTGCCGATGGCGCGGTGATCTCCGGCGAGGGCGCCCATGATGCCATCGCCGAGGAAGCACCGGCGGTGCTGCGCGGTCAGTCGAGCCTGTCGGTCGATGCCTTCGACCTGGCGCCGATCACCTATGACCGGCCCTCGTTTTATGCCGTGCTGCGCCTGTCGGAGCTGGGCACCATCGTCAAGCGCCTGGAATTGCTGCCGCAGGCGGAGATCGGGCCGCTGGTCAACGTGGCCGTGCTGGGCCAGGCGATCGTGATCGCGCTGCTGGTGCTGGGGCTGCCGCTGCTGGGCGGGCGGCGGGTGCGCACCGGCCAGGGCTGGGGGGCGACGGCGCGGGCGGTGCTGTATTTCTCCTGCCTCGGCCTGGGGTTCCTATTTGTGGAAATGTTCCTGATCGAGCGGGCGAGCTTCTGGCTGAACGACCGCAGCGCCGGCTTCGCGCTGGTGCTGACGGCGATGCTGATCTTCTCCGGCATCGGCGCCATGGCCAGCGGGCGGCTGGAGGTGCGGGCCGGGCGCGCCATGCTGGTCTGCACCGCGCTGGTCCTGGTCTGGGCGGCGGCGGTGCTGCTGCTGTTGCAGCCGCTGATGCTGGCCACGCTGGACCTGCCCTGGCTGCTGCGGGCCGCGCTGGTGGTGGTGATCGCGGCGCCGGTCAGCCTGGCGCTGGGCCTGCCGTTTCCGCTCGGGCTGTCGCGGGTGGGCTCCGGCGGGTTCCTGCCCTGGGCCTGGGGGCTGAACGGGGCGTTTTCCGTCGTTTCGACCCCGCTGGCCAACCTGATGGCGCTGGGCTACGGCTATGACCGGGTTCTGCTGTGCGCGCTGTTGCTGTATGTCACCGCTTGGCTGAGCTTTCCCCGCAAGCATTCCGGAGCGACCGCGTGACAATTTCCCTCTCCCGCCGCGCCGTGTTGGCCGCCCCGATCGCGCTGGCGGCCCCCGCGCTGATCCGCTCCGCCCATGCCGCGGCCAATGCCGGCGACGGCTGGACCCGGGCCGCGTTCATGGACGCGATGGCGAAGTCCGATCGGCCGACCACCTTGTCCGACGGCGCCTTCGCCGCGATCCAGGCGCGCCGGCCGGTGGCGCTGCGGCGCATCGAGTCGTATCTGAAGGAGCGGCTGGGCAGCGCCGACCCCGAGGTGATGCGCGCCTTCGCCGAGGTGCCGCGCGAGTATTTCCACTACCAGTACGACGCCAAGGCGCCGTCGCCCTCCAATGCCTATGAGGCCGAACCGAAGCCCTGGGGCCTCGGCTACGGCTCGGCGCTGTCGGACTATCTCGGCCAGGCCTACATGACCCAGGTGTCCAAGCCGAAGGCCACCGACGTCACGCTGGAGATCGGCACCGGCAGCGGCTATCAGTCCAGCATCCTGTCGCGCATCTGCAAGGCGAGCTACTCGATCGAGATCATCGAGCCGCTGGGCCGCGCGGTCGGGAAGATTTTCGCCCCGCTTGGCTACGACAATGTCCACAGCCGCGTCGGCGACGGGTATTTCGGCTGGCCGGAGGTGGAGGGCGGCTTCGACCTGATCATCATCACCTGCGCCGCCCAGTATGCGCCGCCGGAGCTGTTCAAGCAGCTCAAGCCCGGTGGCCGCGCGCTGATCCCGATCGGCCAGCCGTTCAAGCGCGGCCAGTTCCTGTACGTCTATACCAAGGACGCCGAGGGCAAAATCCACTCGCGCAAGGATGTCGGGGTGTATTTCATCCCGATGACCGGGGCGATGATGAAGACCCCGGCGCCGCGGACGTAAAGTGGCGCCAGTCGTCGAGATTGGCCCGGAGCGGCCCGACGAGCTTGCCGCCATTGGCGCGGTGCATTGTGCGGCCTTCAACGACACCTACGAGGCGGCCGTCGTCGCCGGGCTGCGCGAGGGCGGGCATGCCATTGCCTCGCTGGTGGCGCGCGTCGACGGGGCGGTGGCCGGGCATGTGATGTTCTCGCGCATCACCGTCGTGGTCGATGGCCGGGCGCTGGCTGCCGCCGCGCTGGCGCCGTTGGCGGTGGATGCGCGGTGGCGCCGCTTCGGCCTGGGGGCGCGGCTGGTCGCGGCGGGGCTGGATGCCTGCCGCGCGGCGGGGATGGACGGCGTGGTGGTGCTCGGCGACCCCGCGTATTACGGGCGCTTCGGCTTCACGCTGGCCGCACTGGCGCATCTGCGGGCGCCCTATGGGCCGGGCAAGTTGATGGGGCTGGATCTGGTGGCGGGCGCGCTGGCCGGGCGGGCCGGGCATGTGGCCTATCCGCCGCCCTTCAGCCGGGCGCAGGGGTAGGAAGAATGTTCTTTTTTGAAAAAAAGAACCAAAAAACTTTCATCCGTTTGCCAGCAGAGGGACACGGCGCAAACGGATAAAGTTTTTTGCTTCTTTTTGTTCACAAAAAGAAGACTCTTGCTTATCCCTTCGCCCACCCGATCGCCGCCAGCGCCAGCGCATCGATGGTATCGATGGTCGGCACCGGCAAGTTCTCGTGCGGTCCGGCCAGGATGCCGAGCGGGATTTCCGTGCAGCCCAGCACCACCGCCCGCGCCCCGCGCGCCGCGAGCGACGCCACCACCTCGGCCAGCGGGGCATAGGCGTCGGCCACCCGGTTCGACTTCACCAGGCCGATCGCCGGGGTGACGCGGGTGGCCATCTCGTCGTCGGAGGGGGTGATGCAGGACCAGCCCTGGGCCTCCAGCCGGTCCTGATAGAGGCGCATGCGCAGCGTCGCCGCGGTGCCCATGATGCCGATGGTGCCCGTGGGTGCTGCCTTGCGCAGTTCGGCGGCGGCAGCGTCGACGATGTGCAGGATCGGCAGGCCCTCGGCGGCCATGGCATCGTACCAGCCATGGGCGGTGTTGCAGGGAATGGCGATCGCGCCGGCGCCGGCCGCCTTCAGCCCGCGGATGCCGCGCAGCAGCCAGGGGGCGGGATCGTCGCCGCCCTCCAGCTTGCCGCGGGTGCGGTCCGGCACGCGGGGGTCGGACCACAGCACGGCGGGGATGTGCTCCTGGTCCCGCGCCGCCGGGGTCAGCAGGGTGAGGCGGAGCATGAATTGCGCACTGGCCAGCGGACCCATGCCGCCGAGCACGCCGAGGATTCGATCGGTCATCGCGTCACAATGCCGCAACTTGACGCCGGGGCAAACCGGCGCGATGGCTGTGCCATGACGCAAGCAGTGCATATCTCCGGCCATCGCGGCGCGCGCGGGCTCGCCCCCGAGAACACGCTGGAGGGGTTCGCCGTCGCGTTCGCCCTGGGGGTGGACTCGGTGGAGCTCGATGTCGCGCTGACCGCTGACGGGGTGCCGGTGGTGGTGCATGATCCCGCCCTGCACGGCGACATCGTGCGCGGGCCGGATGGGCGCTGGCTGGGTGTGACCGGGCCGCTGGTGCGCGATCTGCCGCGCGCGGAGTTGCATCGCTATGACGTGGGGCGGCTGCGGCCGGGCAGCGCCTATGGCGTCCAATTCGCTGGCCAGGTGGCGCGCGACGGGGCGCGGATTCCGGCGCTGGTCGATGTGCTGGCGCTGGCGCGGCCGGGTTCGGCGCTGGTCGATATCGAGATCAAGACGCTGCCGGATCGCCCGGAGCTGACTGCGGCGCCCGAACGCATGGTGGATGCGGTGCTGGGGGCGGTTTCGGCGGCGGGGATGGCCGGGCGGGTGGTGCTGCGGTCCTTCGACTGGCGGGCGCTGCACCATGCAAGCCGCGTGGCGCCGGCGGTACCGCGGGCCTACATCACTGCCGAGGCGATGGGCGCGCGCGCGGCGCTGTGGTGGGGCGGGGCCGATCCGGCGCGGCATGGCGGCTCGGTGCCCGCCACCATCGCTGCCGCCTCGGGCATGGCCGGCACACTCTGGGCGCCGGCGCATCGCAGCCTGACCCCGGCGCTGCTGGCCGAGGCGACGGCGCTGGGGCTGGTGGTGATGCCCTGGACGGTGAACGAGGCGGCGGACATGGCCCGCCTGGTGGCCTGGGGTGTGCCGGCGATCTGCACCGACTACCCCGACCGGCTGCGCGCCGTGCTGGGTCAGCTGCCGGGATAGAAGTTGCTGCGGGCGGAGGCGCGGGAGACCAGCTCGCGCAGGGCCGGGTTCTCGTGGGCGTTCTCCTCGACCAGGGTTTCCATCGGCACGAAATACTCGTGCGGCTGGGGCAGCTGGCACTCGGCGAAGCCGGCGTATTGGCGCTTCTTCAGGGCATACATCACCCGGATGTCGCGCACCGGGCAGACCAGCGGCAGTTGCGGCTCGGCGCGCAGCACGCCGGTGGCTTTCCAGCGCGGGGTGGTGTCGGTGGGGGTGATCGGCGCCAGCAGCCAGGTGACCGGGCAGACCGCCAGCAGCGAGCGGGTGCTGGCGGCGAAGCGGGAGCGCTTGTCGAGCAGGTTGGGCAGCGAGCCGCAGGCCTCGATGGCAAAGATGTCCACGAACGGCTCGTGCTCGGTGCCGCCGAAGTTGAGCCAGAGCCCGTCGGGCAGGGTGCGCAGGCGGTTGCTGCCGGGGAACTTGAGGAAGGGTTGGGCCGGCGGGATCGGGTCCGGGCTGGGATCGCCCGGCCGGCCGCGCAGCCACACATCCTCGCCCGGCCGCGACTTGGCCAGGCCCGGCGGCCGTTGCGGCCATTTCTGCAGCCGATAACGCACAAGATGATCAAGGGATCGTAACGCCCGCATGATGCTTCCCTCCTGACGGAGAATAACGGAAGCGCATCCCACCTCAGTCGCTAACGAATGGTAACAAGAATTTGCCCGGAAGTGGCTCATATCGAAGCTTTCTTATCTGAAATTCGGGGTGCGGAGGCGGGGGTGGGCGATGTAAATTCCGAATAATGAGACGTAAAAAAAACGTAAAATCGTCTCTCTGGAATTGACGATTCTCATTTCAAGTGTCGAAAAATCGAGTCTTTTCGTGGCCTTGTGCGGAGAAGCTGCGACATCGATTCACCTTCACGGAGTGTGTCGGTTCACACACCGTGAAACGCCGTGATATCGCGGCGCTGCATCGTGAATTTTTGCGCATACCATTGAATGCAGAGGACGCATGCCAGCCATGAAAAAACCCGCCCGGCGAACCGGGCGGGTTTCAGCGTGGTTTGCGCTGGAGGGCGGCTGGCGGCAGCCTCAGCCGCGCTTGGCCATCGGCACGAAGTCGCGCCGCGCGGCGCCGGTGTAGATCTGCCGCGGCCGGCCGATGCGCTGCGACGGGTCCTCGATCATCTCCTTCCACTGGCTGATCCAGCCGGTGGTGCGGGCGACGGCGAACAGCACGGTGAACATGCTGACCGGCAGGCCCATCGCCTTGAGGATGATGCCCGAGTAGAAATCGACGTTCGGGTAAAGCTTGCGGTCGACGAAATACGGATCGTTGAGCGCGATCTTCTCCAGCTCCATCGCCAGATCCAGCATCGGGTCGCCCTTGATGCCCATCTCCGCCAGCACCGCGTGGGCGCTTTCCTGCAGGATCTTGGCGCGCGGGTCGTAGTTCTTGTAGACGCGATGGCCGAAGCCCATCAGGCGGGTGTGGTTGTTCTTGTCCTTCACGTCGTGCAGGAAGGCCGGGATGTTGTCGACATGGCCGATATCGGCCAGCATCTTCAGCGCCGCCTCGTTGGCGCCGCCATGGGCGGGGCCCCACAGGCTGGCGATGCCGGCGGCGATGCAGGCGAACGGGTTCGCCCCCGAGGAGCCGGCCAGGCGCACGGTGGACGACGAGGCGTTCTGCTCGTGATCGGCATGCAGGATGAACCAGCGCTCCATGGCCTTCGAGAGCACCGGGTTGGCCTTGTACTCCTCGGTCGGCACCGCGTTCATCATGTAGAGGAAATTGTCGACATAGCCGAGGTCGTTGCGCGGGTAGATGAACGGCTGGCCGATCGAGTATTTGTAGGCCCAGGCGGCGATCGTCGGCACCTTGGCGATCAGGCGGAAGGCCGAGATGCGGCGGTGGTCGGGATCGTTGATGTCCAGGCTGTCGTGGTAGAAGGCCGACAGCGCGCCGACCACGCCGCACATCACCGCCATCGGGTGCGCGTCGCGGCGGAAGCCGTCGAAGAAGCGGCGCAGCTGTTCATGCACCATCGTGTGGCGCATCACGCCGAGGTCGAATTCCTTCTGCTGCGCGCCGCTGGCCAGTTCGCCGTTCAGCAGCAGATGCGCGACCTCGAGGAAGTTCGAGTTGTCGGCAAGTTGCTCGATCGGGTAGCCGCGATACAGCAGCTCGCCCACATCGCCGTCGATGTAGGTGATCTTGCTCTCGCACGACGCGGTGCTGCCGTAGCCGGGATCGTAGGTGAACACGCCGAGCTGGTCGTACAGCTTGCGGATGTCGAACACCGACGGGCCGACGGTGCCCGGCTTCAGATTCAGGGTGGTTGCCTTGTTGGTGCCGTCAAGCGAGATCGTGATCGATCCGCTGCCGGTGGTTGCCGTCGCACTCATGCCTGATCCCCTGGCTTGGCAGCGCGCCGCGCCGCCGATTCAATCCTTGATGTGCCACAGGGGCCGGTGGCCCGCCAAGCGGCGAGGCAGAATGGCACCGACCCATTGCGGAAGCCTTGAAAACCTAGGGCCGTGCCGGCGGCAAGGCAACCGGCCCAAGGGAAATCGGCGACCGGCTCAGAACGCCGCCTCGCCGCCCTGCCACAATCCGCGCTGCGCGGCGCGGGCCTGGTCCTCGGCATCGCCGAAGGCGGCGCTGGCGGTGCCGCGCACATCGCCGCGCGCGCGCGCCCAGCCGGCGGCGACGATGCCGCGGTTCACGTCGCGCCCCTCGGCATCGCACAGGCCCTGGGTGAAGCCGGCGCCATCGCGGCCATACAGCCGGCAGGTCACCGCCTGGCCGCGCAGCAGCCGCGCCAGCGCCTCGCTGGCCGCCGCCCCGCAATCGAAGCGGCTGTTGTCCGCGCGCAGGCATTGCACCCCGCGCGGAGGTGCCGCCACACCCTGAAGCCGGACCACGGTGTCACCCAGGCGCAGTGTCTGGCCGTCGACCACCGCCACGTCGGCGGCGGCCACGGCCACGGTGCCGGTCTGCGCCGGCGCGCGCCCGAAGAGTTCCGCCGGCAGGGCGAACAGCAGCAGCCCGCCGACCACCGCGGTGCCCAGCAGCCCCGCAACCACGCGGCGGCCGGTCTCGCTGGTGGCCGAGCGCGTGCTCAGCCCGCCGCTGAAGATGCGTCGCCGACGATGCAGGGCCACGCCGCGATCCCTTTTGCATTGCGATCAAGCCGGCCACCCGGCCCGCCCGTGTCCGCAGGACGTAGCGCGCCGCCCGGGCCCACGCAACAGCCGAATCGACTCGATACGACTCGGTGCGAATCGGTCTGTCGCCGAATCAGGTCCAGAACCGCTCCGCCGCCGCCAGCCTGGCGCAGGCCGCCACCGCCGCCGCCCGGGCCCCCGCCGCCGCCCCGGCGACATAGCCGCGCACCAGCCCGCCGGCCAGGTTGTCCGCGCCCAGCTCCGCCATCAGCGCATCCGCCACCACGCCGTCATTGAGCAGGCCCAGCGCCTCCTGCACCGCCGCGAGCCGCCGCAGGTAGCGCCCGGCCGACGCGGCGGGAAACAGCGGCGCGAACGCCTCCGCGGCGTAGCGCAGCCGCTTGGCGCGCAGGCGCAGCACGTGCAGCTCGGCGATCGGCAGCACCTCCACGCCCTCGGCCAGCCGGGCGAAGCGCCGCGCCCGCCGCCGCAGCACGCGCTGCGCCAGGGCGGGCAGCGTCGTGCCGTCCTCCGCCCAGGGCCGCGCCCCGCTGTGCTGCGACTGGGCCAGGATCGCGGCGCGCAGGGCCGGGCGATGCAGCCCGGGCCCGTCCAGCACCGCGCGCAGCGCCGCATAGGCTGCGTCGCGCCGGGCGCCGGCGGCGGCCAGCAGCGTTTGCATCGGCGGGCCGGGGAAGGCGGCGGACGTCGCGGCCCCGGTGCCGGCCAGGAACACATCCCAGTCCCGCGCCGCGCCCATCGCCCCGGCCAGCGCCTTCAGCTCGGCCCGCAGCGCGTCGACCTCCGGCCCGCCCACCACCGGCGCGAACACCCCGGCCAGCGCGCGCAGCCGCCGCAGCGCCACGCGCATGGCGTGCACCGGGGGGCCGACCTCGCCGGCGATGGCGCGCGGCGCATGGTGCAGCACCGCGCCCATCAGGTGCCCCATCGCGGCGGCGAAGGCCGCACCCGGGTCCATGCCGCGTGCCAGGGCTGGCGCGCCCAGCGGTGGCGTGATCCCCAGCATCTCGGCCGACAGCCCGATGGCCGGGACGCGCAGCGCCGCGCCGGGGACCTCCTCCAGGAACGGGGCCAGCGCCGCGGCATCCGGTGCGGACAGGTGGAGCCAGGCGCGGTCCTCGGCCTCGATCAGCGCGACCGCGACCTCCCCCAGCCGGCCGCTGCGGATGCGCCCCGCCAGTGCTGCGACCGGCGCCAGGCCCTGCGGCACGTCGAGCCCGACCAATGCCGCCGCCGCGCCGCGCAGCGCGGCCGGGCGCGCCAGGCCGGGGGGGCGCAGGGCTTCGGCGCGCCAGCCGCCACGGCGCCCGTCCTGCCAGGCGATCACCGCCAGCCCGTCGCGCGCCGCCGCCCCGTCGCGGTCGTGCCACACCATGCGCCAGGGCCGCGCCCGGCCGAGCCCGCCGCGCAGGTGCTGGCGCA
>JBIPLY010000438.1:0-3565 GCA_044369385.1 Acetobacteraceae bacterium
TGGAGGAGAGCGGCGGGGCGCCGGGGGGGCTGGCGGCGGCGGAGGGGGAATTGGCGGCGGCGGGGCGGTCGATCGCCTGGCTGGCGACGGCCGAGGGGGAGGTTCTGGCGCTGCTGGGGTTTGGCGATGCGGTGAAGCCGGGGGCGGCGGCGGCGGTGGCGCGGCTGCGCGGCATGGGCATCCGCACGGTGCTGCTGAGCGGGGACAATCGGGCGGCGGCGGGGACGGCGGCGGCGGCGCTGGGGATCGACGAGGTGCGGGCCGAGGTTTTGCCGGGGGGCAAGGCGGACGAGATTGCCGCGCTGCGCCGGGATGGGGGCGTGGTGGCGATGGTGGGGGATGGGGTGAACGATGCGCCGGCGCTGGCGGCGGCGGATGTCGGGTTTGCGATGGGGACCGGCACCGATGTTGCGATGCAGGCCGCGGGGGTGACGCTGATGCGCGGCGAGCCGGGGCTGGTGGCGGATGCGATCGATCTGTCGCGGCGGACCTGGGCGAAGCTGCGGCAGGGGTTGTTCTGGGCGTTTGCCTACAACGTGCTGGGGATTCCGGTGGCGGCGGCGGGGTATCTCGATCCGATGCTGGCCGGCGGCGCGATGGCGTTGTCTTCGGTGAGCGTGGTGCTGAATGCGCTGTCGCTGCGGCGGTGGAGACCGGCTGCAAATGGTTGAAAGTTTTTTGGTTCTTTTTTTCAAAAAAGAACTGCTTCCTTGCTGAGTCTTTTGGTTTTTTTGGCCACCTATGTCGTGGTGGCCTTCGGCCGCTTTCCATTTCTCCGCATCGACCGGGTGGGGGCCGCGCTGCTCGGCGGGGCGGCGATGATCGCCATTGGCACGGTGCCGATGCATGACGCCTGGCGGGCGATCGACTGGGACACGATTGCGCTGTTGCTGGGCATGATGCTGGTGGTGGCGCATTTGCGGCTGGCGGGGTTTTTTGCGTGGGCGACGGCCTGGGCGGTGCGGCGGGCGGGGCATCCGCTGGTGCTGCTGGGGGCGGTGGTGGGGTTGTCCGGCGTGCTGAGCGCGTTCCTGGTCAACGACACGCTGTGCATCGTGCTGACGCCGTTGGTCTTGGACATCGTGCTGCATCTGCGGCGCGATCCGGTGCCGTATCTGCTGGCGATTCCGTTGGCGGCGAATATCGGGGGCGCGGCGACGCTGACCGGCAATCCGCAGAACATGATCGTGGGGAGCATTTCGGGGATCGGATATGTGGAGTTTGCCGCGGCGGTTGCGCCGGTGGCGGCGGTTGGGCTGGTGCTGACGTTTCTGGTGCTGGCGGGGATTTGGCGGCGGGAGTTTTTCGGGGCGGGGCGGTTGGCGGGGGAGATTCCGCGCTGGCGGGTGGACCGGAAGCTGCTGCGCAAGACCGGGGTGGTGGCCGGCGCGATGGTGGCGGCGTTCTTTGCCGGGGTGGCGCCGGCGGTGGCGGCGCTGCTGGCGGGGGCGGTGCTGTTGGCGACACGGCGGGTGCGGCCGGCGCGGATCTGGGCCGAGATCGATGGGCCGCTGCTGCTGATGTTCGCCGGGCTGTTCGTGGTGGTGGCGGGGCTGGAGCGGGCGGTGCTGTCGGCGGAGCTTGTGGCGGCGATCGCGGGGTTGGGGCTGGAGCGGATGGCGGTGCTGGGGGTGGTGACGGCGGGGTTGTCCAATGTGGTCAGCAACGTGCCGGCGGTGCTGGTGCTGAAGCCGTTCGTGGCGAGCCTGCCGGACGCCGCGCGGGCGTGGACGGTGGTGGCGGCGACGGCGACGTTTGCGGGGAACCTGACGCTGGTGGGGAGTGTTGCGAACCTGATCGTGGTGCAGCGGGCCCGCGCGCGGGGGGTGGAGATCGGGTTCTGGGTGTATTTCGCCGCGGGGGCGCCGCTGACGGTGGCGACGGTGGGGCTGGCGCTGTGGATGCTGTGAGGCAGCCCAAGGCAGGATTCACATGGAGGCGAAGAGGCGAAGAGGCAGCACGCCCCCCTCGACCTTTTCGTCTCTCCGCCTCCATGTGAAATGCCTAGCCTTGGCCCGCGGCAGGACGCCCGGGGACTGGCGCGCGGGACTGGCGCGGGGGACTGGCGCGGGGGGCGGGATTGCGCTTTCCTGCGGGCAACGCTGTTCGGAGGGAATGTCCATGTCGTCGCTGTTCGATCTTACCGGCAAGGTTGCCGTCATCACCGGTTCGTCGAAGGGAATCGGCCGCGCCATCGCGCTGCGCATGGCGGAGCATGGGGCGAAGGTGGTGGTTTCCTCGCGCAAGCAGGATGCCTGCGACCTGGTGACCAACGAGATCATCGCCAAGGGCGGCACGGCGGTGACCAAGGTGTGCAATATCGGGCGCAAGGACGAGCTGCAGGCGCTGGTGGATTTCGCCACCGAGACCTATGGCGGGATCGACATCCTGGTGTGCAACGCGGCGGTGAACCCGTTCTATGGGCTGTCGCAGACGCTGCCGGACGATGCCTGGGACCGGGTGATGGACTACAACGTGCGATCGAACCACTGGCTGTGCCACATGGCCGCGCCGAGCATGAAGAAGCGCGGCGGCGGATCGATGATCGTGGTCTCTTCGATCGGCGGGTTGCGCGGGTCGACGCATCTGGGGGTCTATGCGATCTCCAAGGCGGCGGACATGCAGCTCGTGCGCAACCTGTGCTGCGAGTACGGGCCGGACAACATCCGCGCCAACGCGATCGCGCCGGGGCTGATCCGCACCGATTTCGCCAAGGCGCTGTGGGAAGACCCGGCCAAGGAGAAGGCGCGCAGCCGCACCACGCCGTTGCAGCGCATCGGCGAGCCGGATGAGATCGCCGGGGCGGCGGTGTTCCTGGCCTCGCCGAGCGGCAGCTTCACCACCGGGCAGACGTTTGTCATCGATGGCGGGGTGACCACCGGGCAGCCGCCGGCCGGCGGCGGGGAATAGTTTTTTCCGCTCTCCTGCCGTGCTACGGGGCGCGGCAGGAGAAGGATCATGATTTCCGTCACGCCGGCCATCCAGCTCGACGCGCGCGAGCTGGAGGAGAGTTTCATTCGGGCGTCAGGCCCGGGTGGGCAGAACGTCAACAAGGTGAGCACCGCGGTGCAGCTGCGCTTCGATGCGCGGCAGTCGCCGGGCTTGCCGGATGACGTGCGGGCGCGGCTGTTCAAGCTGGCGGGGCATCGGCTGACGCTGGAGGGCGTGATCGTGATCACCGCGCAGGAATTCCGCAGCCAGGATCGCAACCGGTCCGCGGCGCGGGAGATCCTGTTCGAGCTGATCCGGCGGGCGAGCATCGCGCCGATCAAGCGGCGGGCGACGCGCCCGACGCTGGCGAGCAAGACGCGGCGGCTGGAGGCGAAGACGCGGCGGGCGGGGATCAAGGCGGGGCGGCGGGGGCCGGTGGAGTAGGGGGCTTCGGAAGAAGGCAGGCAAGCAAGAAAGCAAGCGGCCACAAAGGCACAAAGGCACAAAGAAGCAAGGCAAGGGAGAAGGAAGCGGGTTTCTTCTTCCTGCTTTTCTTCTTTGTGTCTTTGTGTCTCTGTGGCCGCTTTCTTTCTTTCTTTCTTTCTTTCTTTCTTTCTTTCTTTCTCGCCCCTCA
>JBIPLY010000100.1:0-11271 GCA_044369385.1 Acetobacteraceae bacterium
ACGGTGCCGCCGATGCCGGCCCCGGCGCCGAGAACCAGGCAGACGGGCTTTGTCATGATCGTGCCCTCCGCGCGCGCCGCCGCCTCACGCCGCCCAGGCGCGCTGCAGCGCCGGGCGCTCGTTCAGTCGCGCGACGTAGGCGGCCACGTTGGGCTTGTCGGCGATGTCCGCGCCCAGCCGGGCCGCCACGGTGCAGGCGTGGCCGGTCATGATGTCGGCACCGCTGAACGCGCCGGCGAGAAAGTCGCGCCCTTGCAGATGCGCATCCACCGCGCCGAGCATGCGCGACAGCAGCTTGGTGGCGCGGTCGACATTCACCTGGTTGCGGCGCTCGGCGGGAAGCAGGATCGTCTCCACCACGATGGTGTTCACCGGCGGCATGATCATGCCCTCGGCATAGTGCAGCCACTGCAGGTACTGCGGGAACTCCGGCGCGGCGGGATCGGGCGCCAGCCGCCCATGGCCGTGCCGGGCGAGAACGTACTGCACGATCGCGCCGGATTCGAAGATCGTCGTCTTCCCGTCCTGCAGCGCCGGCACCCGGCCCATGGGATGAACCTTCGCGTAGTCGGGCGCGCGCATCGCGGGATCGCCGAGCGTGAACCTCTCGAGCGTGTAGGGCAGCCCCAGCTCCTCGAACAGCCAGACGATACGGACCGATCGGGTGTTGGGTGCGTGGAAGATCTTCATGTGTGTTTCCCCTGGGCAGCTTGGCCCATTCCCTCGGTTCGAACGCAAGCCGGCGGGGCAGGCTGCCCGTCGCTTGTCATTCTGTACCATTCAGTCCAAAACACAAGCATGGCCCGCCCGATGGAGTTCAACCGATCCCACGCCATGAATAGAGCGTTGGTGCTGTTCTGGCGCAAAGGCTACCAAGCTACCTCGCTGGCAGACCTGCTGGCGGTCATGGGCATCGGCCGCAGTAGCTTCTACGCCGCGTTCATCGACAAGCGCAGCCTGTACGTCACCTGCCTCGACCTGTTCGCCGCACGCACCCTGGACCTCGTGCAAGGCGCCCGAGCCGAAATGGCGCCGGTCGATGCCCTGCAGTATTTCTTCGATCGCAACTTCATCGGCGCACGCGGAACCGAGACCCATCGGGGCTGCATGCTGGTGAACACGGTGGTAGAGATGGCGGGCGTTGACGAGGATCTCGTCGCGCGCGCCAGCTGCCATCTCGAGGACTTGCAGCGCATGTTCCAGGCCTGCCTGGAGGATGCCGGTGCCATGCCAGCGAGTGCCGCGCAACTGGCGGCCATGCTGATGCTGTTCAATGAGGGCATCCGAGTATCCAGCCGCCGACGCCTTCCCTGCGCGCATCATCTGCAGCCCATCGCTACCATTTTCCGCATGATCCGCGGCGCCATCGCTTGAACCCCATGGCGAACGGCCATGGAGCCTCTTCCGCGCAGAGATGCTGCTGGGAAACCGGCAGCACAAAACGGACCGCTGCGACAGACGAACCCGCAGTAGCCACGACCCCACCAAGCGCGACCTCGCCTCCGACCTCACGTCCTGCAGAAGCGCGCGGGCCAATCATTGCGCCAGCAGTTGCACACTAAGACCTATTGGCCGATGCACACACTTCGCGGCATGGCTTCGAGACGGTCATTTTGGCGCGATGCCCTGGTCGATGCTCTCCGGCTTGGCCTGCTCAAGTTCTCGCGGCCGTCGGCGTTCGACTATCAGGGCAGTTGGGGCTTGCTCGCCGGACGGGCCATCAAACAGCCACCCTAGTCCTCAGGACGATGTGCCTAGCCCCGCCAGACCCAACAGAAAATCCTTACGCCGCAACCCTTTTCCTGACCGCGCCATACGCTACTCCCTCAACCGCGCCGGGAAAAACCCCGAACAGCCGAGACTGGAGCCGATGGGGTATCCGGGCTAGTCAAACCGAGACTACGGATAGATCTTCGTGCTGACAGGAAATCGCTGGTCAGGCCCACTCGAGATTCCAGGGCAGCGGGGAGATACATTCCAACATGTGACCTGCCCCTGTTCGTTGGTCCACGGGTTATGAGAGAGTTGGCCCGTGCCCTGGCGCGCCCGGCTGGGCATGCCGGAGCGGAGCGTAGGCAGAGCCAGCCGGGCGCGGCAAGGTTGTTTGCGGCGTGGGTGGGCGGTAACCGAGGGCACTGTGCGGTCGGACGGTGTTGTAGTGCCTGCGCCAGCGTTCGATCAGCACCTTGGCCTCCTGCAGGGTACAGAATATCTCCCGGTCAAGGAGTTCATCGCGCAGCTTGCCGTTGAAGCTTTCATTGTAGCCGTTCTCCCACGGGCTGCCGGGCTCGATGAACAGGGTCTTCACTCCGACTTGGCCCAGCCAGCCCCGCACCGCCTTGGCGGCGAACTCCGGGCCGTTGTCCGACCGAATGTGATCCGGCGGCCCGTGCTCGATGAAAAGGTCCGCCAACACCTGCAGCACGTCGTCCGCCGTAAGCCGGCGCGCCACCACGATCGCCAGACATTCTCGGCTGAACTCGTCGATCACCGTCAGCATCCGAAACTTCCTCCCGTCCCGGGTGCGGTCCTGCACGAAGTCGTAGGCCCAGACATGGCCCGCCCAGCACGGCCGCAGCCGAATGCATGAGCCGTCGGTCAGCCACAACCGACCCCGCTTCGGCTGCCGCCGCGGCACCTTCAGCCCCTCGCACCGCCACATCCGCGCCACCCGCTTGGCATTCACCTGCCAGCCCTCGACCCGCAGCAGCGCCGTGATCCGGCGGTAGCCGTAACGCCCATACCTGGACGCCAACCGCACCACCGCCTCGCGCAACGCCGCTTCATCGGCCCGGACCTTCGGCTTTCGCCGCTGGGTGGAGCGCGCCTGGCCCAAGGTGCGGCAGGCTCGTCGCTCGGATATCCCGAGCGCCGAGCGAACATGCCGCCCCCCAGCCCGACGGCGCTCGGGGCTCAGAAGTTTCCCTCCGCTGCCTCCTTCAGGATCAGTTTGTCCAGCGTCAACTCCGCCACCGCTCGCTTCAGCCGGGCGTTCTCGCGTTCCAGTTCCTTCAGGCGGCGGGCCTGGTCCACCTTCAGGCCGCCATACTCCGACCGCCAGCGGTAATAGCTCGCCTCCGAAACCCCCAGCCCGCGGCAGATCTCGCCCACCGACCGGCCCTGCGCCAACTCAACCTCCGCTTGGCGCAGCAGACCAATGACCTGTTCCGCAGTGTGTCGCTTCCTCATACCCGTAGCCTCCTTCCCAGAAGGCCAACTCTCGCATTCCAGCCGGACCGAGTTCAGGGGGGAAGGTCACTCAGGAAGTTGGCGCGGTTGTAGGCCAGCGCGTGCAGCTGTAGCCGCACCGCGTTGGCCGCGAGGCGATGCCATCGCTGCCGGCGGATGCTGGACGACGACCGCTACGGCTCGGTCACCGAGTTGGCGGCGGGGGAGAAGCTGGATCGCGGCTACCTCGGCAAGATTCTGATGCAGACGCTGCTGGTGCCGGATATCGTCCAGGCGATCATGGACGGGCGGCGGTCTGCCGACCTCAGCGTGCACGTGCTGCGGCAGGGGTTTCCGGTGGAGTGGGGGTGCAGCGGGTGAAAATGGCTGCACGTTCTCAGTGAGCGTTCTTGGCATGACTGATTGGTGAGCGAAGATCGCGGGCAAACTTGCGGCTGTAAGTCCCCCAAAAGTGCCGGGATCCTGGATGGGCGGCACCCGGCCGCGTCCTCGGGGCGGACCGGGCCGCTGGGGCGGGCGGGCTCAGCCTATCATCTTAACCGTCCGTGGCGGCGTTGCGGAACGTCAGGGAGAAGCACGCCCCCGTGCCGTTATTGGCCACGGAGATGCCGCCGCCCAGGGCCTGCATCGTGCGCCGCGCCACGGAAAGGCCGATGCCTGTCCCGCGGCCGATGGGCTTGGTGGTGTAGAAGGGTTCGAAGATGCGTTGCATCTTGTCGGCTGGCACGCCGTTGCCGGTGTCGGCCACATCAAGCCGGATCGAGTCGCCCTCATGGCGCGCCTCGATCCGAATGCGCCGGGATCGGCTTTCGGCCATCGCATCGCGCGCATTGTTCAGCAGGTTCACCAGCACCTGCTCGATCTCCACCTGCCCGCCGCGCACCGGCGGCAGGTTTGCCGGCATCTCCACCAACACCTCCACCCCATCGCGCCGCAGGCCGTGGCCGGCCAGCTCCATCGCACCTTCCAGCGCATCCGCCAGCCGGCACAGCCCCGCGGAGCTTTCGCCGCGGCTGAACGCCAGCAGGTGCTGAATCGTCTTGCCGGCCCGCGATGTCTGCTTCTCGATCCAGGCCAGCCGGTCGCTGACCTTCTCCACCGTCGCCTCGTCGACCGCCTGGGCCAGGCGCATGCGCGCGGTGGCCGCGGTGGCTATCACCGCCTGCAGCGGTTGGGCCAGCTCGTGGGCGATGGCCCCGGCCATCTCGCCCAGGGTGGCCAGCTTGTCCGCCACCATGGTCTGGGCCGCCTGCTCGCGCGCATCGGTCACGTCGTGCACCACGCCCACAATGCGGGCGGGCCGGCCATCGGCGCCGGTCACCACCATCGACTGGCGCTCCAACATGCGCACGGCCCCATCCACCCGCAGGATGCGGAAGCTTTGCCGCATCACGGTGTTCGGGGCTGACGACAGCAGCTTGTCGAACAAGCCGAGTACCTCCTCGCGATCCTCGGGGTGGAGGAAGGCGATGCGGTCCTCGCGTGCGGGCGCACCCTCCTGCGGCGGCAACCCATGGATGCGCCACAGCTGCGCCGACCAGGTCGTGGTGTCGGTAACGAGGTCGTAGTTCCACACCCCCTGCTCCGCCGCCTCCGCGGCCATGCGGAACAGCTCCTCGCTGGTGCGCAGGGCCAGGTCGGCCAGCCGTGCCTCGGTCACGTCGGCCACAACGCCGGCGAAGCGCACGATGCGGCCCTCGGCGTCGCGCAGCGGAGTGCCCTGCCAGCGGAAGTAGCGGAGCGACCCGTCCGGCCGCAGGATGCGGAACTCGTCCTCGCCGCGCTCGCTTGCCTCGCCGCCCGCGCGGCGGATCCACACCGCCGGTACCCGGTCGCGATCCTCGGGGAGCACGGCCCACAGCCTGGCCTCGGCATCCGGCACCTCGTCGCGCGGCGGCACGCCCAGCAGCGCCCACATCCGCGGCGACCAGGTCATGCGGTCCGTCGCCGGGTCCCAATCCCACACCGCCAGCCCGGCGGCATCGATCGCCAGCTCGAACCGCGCCGCCGTCTCGCGCAGCGCCTGCTCGCGCACCACCTGCTCCGTGATGTCGAGGTTCACGCCGATCAGGCTGAAGCCGCCATTCTCACGCCCATGCAGCGCCACGGCATAGGAAGCCACGTGCCGCAGCGAGCCATCCGGCCAGATCACGCGGAACTGCCGGCGCACCGATTCGCCCGGCGCCCAGCCCGCCGCCGCCTCGCGCAGGCCGCTCACCAGCGCGCGGTCATCGGGATGCACTGTCGCCACCGCCAGCGCGGAGTCCGGCAGCCCCGGCCGCGGCGCCAGCCCACGGATGTGCCACATGCGCTCGGACCAGTGGCCGGTGCCGTCCGGAATATTCACCTGGAACACGCCGAGTTCCGCCGCCTCGCTGGCCAGCCGCAGCCGGGCCTCGCTTTCCTCCAGCGCCTGCGCGGCCAGGCGCCGCTCCGTCACGTCGATATTGATGCCGAACAGCCGGTGCAGCCCGCCATCCGGGCGCCGCTGCGTGATGGCGCGGGACTGCAGGTAGCGCACCGCGCCATCGGGGCGAACGATGCGGAACTCGTATTCGCCGCGCATCCCGTCGGGCCCGGCGAACTGTTCGCGCATCCGCGCAGCGACGGGCTCGCGGTCTTCGGGGTGCACAAGGTCGATCACCTCCTGGAATGAAAGCGTTCCCGGCCGTGGCTCCAACCCGCGCATCCGCCAGATCCGCTCGGACCAGTAGCCGGTTCGCGTTTCCGGATCGAACTCGAACACGCCCATCTCGGCGGCATCCACTGCCAGCTCGTACCGCGCCGCCGCTTCGGCAAGGGCCTGGGCGGCGGCACCGCTTTCGGTCACGTCCTGGTTGATGCCGAAGATGCGCTTCACTGTGCCATCCACCCCGCGCTGCGCGATCGACCGCGACTGGATGTGGTGCACCGAGCCATCAGGCCACACGACCCGCACTTCGAACTCGCTCAGCTCGCCCTCGGCCAGCACCGCCTGTCCGCGGGTGTGGGCAAGTGCGCGATCGCGGTCCTCCGGGTGCAGCAGGGCCAGTGTTTCCTCGATGCCCGGCTTGCCAGGGCGCGGCTCCAGGCCGCGCATGCGCCACATCCGCTCTGACCAATGGCCCGCGCGGGTGACCGGGTCGATGTCGAACACACCCAGCCCGGCCGTTTCCACCGCCAGCCGCAGCCGCGCCTCGCTCGCCTCCAGCGCCGCCGCGGATCGCCGCGCCTCCGTCACATCGGCAATCAGCCCGACCACGCGCGGCGAACGCCCCGCGGCATCGCGCATCACCGCGCGGCGGGACTGGAAGTGGCGCACCGTGCCGTCGGGCCAGATCGCGCGGAACTCGCGCTGCCGCGGAAAGGGCTCGTCATTGGCCAGCACCCATTCGCGCAGCACCGCCGCGCGGTCGTCGGGGTGCAGGCAGGCGAGCAGTTCCTCCCGCGTCATCGCCCCTTCGCGGCCGGGATGCCCCACCATCTCCCACAACCGCGCGGAGGCGATGCGGGTGGTCTCCCCGGGCTCGCGCATCCAGATGCCGAGATCGGCCGCCTCGATCGCCAGTTCCAGCGTGGTGGTTCTGTCCAGCAGCGCAATCGCCGCCTCGCGCTCGGCCGTCACGTCCGTGACCATGCCCAGCAGGCGCACCACCCGGCCCGCCTCGTCGTGCAGGGCGCGGCCCTCGCTGCGCAGATGGCGCAACGTACCGTCCGGCCAGCGCACGCGGTAGTCGTAGCGCACATCGGGCTCGCCGGCCTTCAGCCGCTCCCAGGCCGCGTCCAGCAGCGCGCGGTCCTGCTCCACCACAAGGTCGAGCAGCACCTCCCGCGGCGGCACGCTCTCCGCCACCGGCAGCCCGCGCAGGCGGAACATCTCGTCGGTCCAGACGGTGATGCCGGTGGCCGGGTCATGATCCCAGATGCCCACGCCGGCGGCGGCGGTGGCCAGCCGCAGCCGCAATTCGCTGTCGGCCAGCGCCTGCTCGGCGCGGCGCCGCTCCGTCACATCCTGGTTCACCGCCAGCAGGCGCGGCGCGCCATCGGCCGCCCGCAGCGTGACGCTGCGCGCGTGCAGGATGCGCACCTGCCCGTCCGGCCGCATCATGCGGTATTCGAACTCGTGGATGTCCCCCACCTGCCCCGCGGCATGGCGCGCGCGCATCCCCTCGATCAGGGCGCGGTCCTCGGGGTGCACGAGCGCCAGCGTCTCGGCACTGCCCAGCGGCTGCGCGCCTGGCTCGAAGCCCATGATCCGGCACATCTGGTCGCTCCAGCTGCCCTCGCCGGTGGCCAGGTTGCGGTCGGCCACGCCCAGCTCGGCCGTTTCCACCGCCAGGCGGAACCGCAGCTCGCTATCGGCCAGCGCCTGCTCGGCGCGGCGCTGCTCCGTCACGTCCTGGTTCACCGCCAGCAGGCGCGGCGACCCATCGGCGCCGCGCAGCGTCACGCTGCGCGCATGCAGCATGCGCACCTGCCCATCCGGCCGCATCATGCGGAACTCGTATTCATTCGTATCGCCGACCTTCCCCGCCGCATGGCGGGCGCGGATTTCCTCCACCAGGGCGCGGTCGTCGGGATGCACGATGCTGAGCGATTCCTCCTTGCCCAGCGGGTGCGCGCCGGCCTCCATGCCCATGATGCGCCACATCTGTGGGCTCCAGTCGCCCTCCCCGGTGGCCAGGTTGCGGTCGACCACCCCCAGCCCCGCGGTCTCCACCGCCAGGCGGAACCGCATCTCGCTGTCGGCCAGCGCCTGCGCGGCATGGCGCTGCTCGGTGATGTCGTGCGTGACCGTCAGCAGCGTCTCCCGCCCGGCCTGCCGCAGCACGGTGCTGCGCACCTCCAGAACCCGCTCCTCGCCATCCGGGCGCAGAAGACGGAAATTCAGCTCGACAACGTCGCCACCCTCGCCGGCACGCTGCGCCGCCACCGCCTGGGAAATCCGGTCCCGGTCCGCCGGGTGTACCAGCGCAAGCACCGATGGCAGGGCGGGCCGCCCGCCATCGGGCTCCAGGCCGCAGATCCGGTACAGGCGATCGTTCCAGAAGCCCTGCCCGGTGCCCATGTTCAGCTCGGCCACGCCGAGCCCCGCCGTATCCACCGCAAGGCGCAGCCGCGCCTCGCTCTCGGCCAGCGCCTGCTCCGCCCGGCGCCGCTCCGTCACGTCCAGCGTGACGGTGGAGAGTGTCTCGGTGCCATCCGCACCTCGCAGCCGCACGCTGCGCACCTGCAGGATGCGCTCCTCCCCGTCCGGCCGCACGATGCGGAACTCGGTCTCGACCACGTCGCCATCGGTGCCGACACGCTGGCGCGACATGGTCTCGGCCACGCGCTCCCGGTCGTCCGGATGCACCAGCGCCAGGATCTCCTCGACACTGGGGCGTTCCGCCCGCGGCGCGAGCCCGTAGATCCGGAACAGCCGGTCGCTCCACAGGCCCTTGCCAGTGGCCGGGTCGAGCTGCGCGAAGCCCAGCTCCGCCGTTTCCACCGCCAGCTGGAACCGCGCCGCGCTTTCCGCCAGCGCCTGCTCGGCCCGCCGCCGTTCCGTCATGTCGATGTTGATCGCCACGGTCGAGACCGTCTTGTCCTCGGCATCGTACGTGCGCACGCTGCGCGACTGGATGACGCGCTCCTCGCCATCCGGGCGGATGATGCGGAACTCGTAGTCGGTGCGGCCGTCGCCCCGCCCGCGCCGGTCCTGCATGGCCGCCACGATGCGCGGGCGGTCATCCGGGTGGATCATGCCCACCAGCTCGTCATAGCCCATCGGCTCCGCCCGCGGCGCCAGCCCGCGCATGCGCCACATGCGCTCGTTCCACACCCCCACGTAGCGATGCGGATCGGAATGGCGCTCGAACACGCCCAGCTCGGCCACGTCCACCGCCAGGCGGAACCGCGCCTCGCTGGCCGCCAGCGCCCGCTGCGCCATCACCGCCTCGGTCTCGTCGATCAGCACGCCCACCACGCGCGTGCCGTGCCCGCCCGGATCCTCCATGAAGAAGCGGCTGGATCGCACATGCCGCACGCTGCCGTCGGGACGCACGATGCGATAGCGCAGCTGCGCCGCCGGCGCGCCGGATCCGCCATGCTCGTGCGGCAGCCGCACCCGGAACGCCTGTTCCACCCGCTCCCGGTCATCGGGATGCACCGTCTCGAAGAAGGATTCGACCGTGATCTCCCCGCGCGGCGCGCGGCCCATGATCTGCCACAGCCGGTCAGAGGCCATGCCGGTGCGGTTCACGGGATCGCGCTCCCACACGCCCAGGCCGGCGATCTCCGTGGCCAGCAACAGGCGGGAGGCCTGGGCCTGCAGCTCCAGCTCCGTCTGCTTCTGCGCGGTCACGTCCTGCAGCGTCAGCACCAGCTGCGCGCCGCCATCCGCCCCGGCCTCGCGCAGCATGCCCACCAGGTTGTGGTAGCGCGCCGGATGCCCCTCGCGCTGCGTGCGCACCAGCCGCGTGAACACGCTCCCCTGCCCGTCGGCGCCGGCCAGCGTCTCGGCCAGCGCGGCGCGGTCCTCGGGCGTCAGGTCGCGCGCCAGCCGCTCCAGCGTCAGCGCCTCGCTCGGCGCCAGCTCCATCAGCGCGCGCAGATTGGCGGAGGCCTCGATCTCCGCCTCCTCCCAGCCGCGCCCCGGCGGCCGGGTGAGCTCGGCCACGGCGATGCCGCCCGTGGCCTGGAACAGCCGGTCGCGGCTGCGGCGCAGCTCCGCCCCCAGCAGCACCGCATCCTCGATCCGCACCGGCCCGCCCAGCGTGCCGCGGATGGCGGCCTGATAGGCCGTGCTGATCTGCACCGCCCCCAGCCGCGCCATCGCCAACGACAGCAGCGCAACGCCGATCGCCGTCATGATGGCGCCGACCTCGCCCAGCGGCACGCGCTCATAGAGCCCCGGCGATGGCTGGGCCACCACCACGGTCAGCCCGCTGCGCGGCGCCCGCGCATAGCCGATGGTGTGCAGGACCCCGTCCGGCGCCGCCCAGTCAGGCACCACGCCGGCGCTTGTCGAGGGATCGAGGATCTGCCGCAGCAGCGCCGGGCCCATGGTGGACTGCGCCGACCAGACCATATCGCCCTGGCTGTCGGTCACCACCTTGACATGCCACGGCCAGTTGGCGCCGCCGCCCCGCGCCGCGCGCAGCACGGCCACGGAAACGGCGAATTCCAGCCGGGCCAGGCGCGCATCAGCAGACCGGACCGGAAAGGCGCCCGTCAGCACCGGCTCCCCCTCCACCCGCCCGGCCAGCAACTGCTCGGGCGATCCCCCCGGCGCCACGGCAGCGGGGCTGCCGCGAAACCCCGTGGCCGTCACCACCGCACCCTGGGTGTCCGTTACCACCGCAGCCCGGATCAGGCCGGCCGCGCGGGCCGATTCGAAGAGTTCGCTCACCGCCTCCAGATCGCCACGGCGCATGCCTGGCGAGACGGCGATCACCTGCATCACAGAGCGCGCGGCATCCAGCCGCGAATCGACATCGTCGGCCAGATGCTCCGCGTCGCCCAGCAGGTCGCGCTCCGCCCATTCGCGGGAGGCGCTATAGGAATACCAGGTCACCACCACCGCATGGGCCAGCAGCGGGAGCAACACCACAAGCAACGCCGCGGTCACAAAGGCCCGCAGCGAAACCGACCAACCCCCACGCCTGGGGCCGCGCAAGGAAGCGAACATCTGGCATCATCCTGTCTCGCGGCGCCCTGGCTGCGGCGCCGCCTGGGCATTCGGCCCGGCGAACCGGTCAGGCCGTCGGCGCGGGGGGATCGTCGCCCAGCAGGATTGCCAGGCGGACCAGGTCGGCAAAGGATTGCAGCTGCAGCTTCATCATGATCGCCGCCCGATACACTTCCACGGTGCGCGGGCTGATGCCGATCTCGGCCGCCACTTCCTTGTTCGAAAGCCCGCGGGCCAGCGCATGCATCACTTCATGCTCGCGCCCGGTCAGCCGGGCCACGCGCTGCTGCGCCTCCAACACCGCGCGCCGCCGCTCCAGCACACGCTCCAGCGCCTCGGTCAGGCGCTCCATGGTGAAGGGCTTCTCCAGGAAATCCACCGCCCCCATCCGCATGGCCCGGATCGCCATGCTGATGTCGCCATGCGCGGTC
>JBIPLY010000101.1:0-11256 GCA_044369385.1 Acetobacteraceae bacterium
GGCGGCGGCGGCGCAGGCGGCCAGGGGGGCCAGCGCGGGGGCGATCAGCAGGGTGCGGCGATGGAGCATGGCCCGGGTGTGCCACGGCGCGGGAGTCCGCCGCAATCACCGACCCGGCATCGCCGGCCGCAAGCGCAATGCCACCCCCGCCTGCAGCAGCCGCAGATTCGCGCGATAGGCCGCCGAGGCCGGCTCCAGCCGCACCGCTGCCGCCGCATCCGCCAGCGCCCGGGCCCTGTCGCCCCGTCGCGCCTGGACGATCGCCCGCTGGTTGTAGGCCCGCGCATTGTCCGGTGCCGCGGCGATCGCCTGGTCCAGATCGACCAAGGCCAGGTCGAGATTGCCGAGCAGGTTGTGCGCCGTGCCGCGCGCGCGCCGAACCGAGGCATTGTCGGGCGCCAGCCGCACCGCCATGTCCAGGTCGGGCAAGGCGCCGGCCGGATCACCGCGCTCGGCGCGCAGGTTCGCACGTTCGAGCCAGCCGGCAAGCTCGCCAGGCGCCAGTGCCGTCGCGGCATCGAAATCGCGCAGTGCCGCGCTGTCCTGGCCCAGCCTGGCATGGACGATGCCGCGGGTGGCCAGCGCGATCGCCATGCGCGGCTCCAGCCGCACCGCCGCCTCGGCATCGGCCATCGCCCGGTCAAGCTGGCCTGCCATCACCAGCGCCAGCGCGCGCGGGATCAGCGGCGCCTCGGCCGATGGCAGCCGGGCCGCCGCCGCATCGTAGTCCGCCACTGCCTGCGCCGGCCGCCCAGCGGCGAAATGCAGCCCGGCCCGGGCTTCGTAACCATGACCGGACTCGGGCGCGCGCCGGATCGCCGCGTCGAAATCCTCCTGTGCCGCGCCGGCCTCGCCCATCGCCCGGCGTGCCTGCCCCCGCCCCACCAGCAGCCAGGCGACCACGCGGTTCGGGTATCCGCCGGCGGCCAGCCGCTCACTGCACGCCGCTTCCCGGACGGCCGGGGGATTGGCCGGCGAATCCTCCAGGCACGGCCACAGCTCTGCCGGCATGCGGCCGATCCGGTCCAGCGGCATCAGCCGCATCGACTGGCGCTGCGGGCCGATCAGCGCCGATGGCGGCGGGGTGCTGCACCCCACCAGCACCGCCAGCCCGCACGCCATTGCCGCCGCCCACCGCATCGGCACCCCCGGAACACCAAACCAGTATGCAATCGAAACAACTCCGGTGGCAATCCCCCCGGTTCCCTCCCCGCCGCGTTTGCGCGAAACTGCCGCCAACCGACCGGGAGCGCTGCGCCATGTCCATCACCCAGATCCTGTCCGACTTCTCCGCCCATATCCGGCTGGACACGCTGCCGCCGGACGTGGTCGACCGTGCCCGCTTCCTGGTGCTGGACCTGGTCGGCAACATGGTGCGCGCGCGCGTCGATGCCGAGAGCACGCCGCCGCTGTTCGCAGCCGTCCACGCCCTGGGCCTGGACCACGGCGATGCCGCCGTCTTCGGCGAGGCCCGCCGCTTCTCGCCGGCCGGGGCCGCGCTGCTGAATGGCGCGCTGGCCCATTCGCTGGATTTCGATGACACCCACGCGGCGGGATCGCTGCATCCCGGTGCGCCGGTGATCCCGGCGGCATTGGCCGCGGGCGAGATGGCGGGTGCTTCCGGCGCGGATGTGCTGGCGGCGATCATCGCGGGGTATGAAGTCACCTGCCGGGTGGCGCTCGCCCTGCCGGCCGGGGCGCATTACCAGCGCGGCTTCCATCCCACGGCGACCTGCGGCGTCTTCGGCGCGGCGGCGGCGGCCGGGCGCATCTTCGGACTTTCGGGCGACGAGATCGCCTCGGCCATGGGCATCGCGCTGAGCCAATCCGCCGGCTCGCTGCAGTTCCTGGCCAATGGCGCCTGGACCAAGCGGTTCCAGGTCGGCTGGGCGGCGATGGCGGGCCTCACCGCCGCCACCCTGGCGCGCGAGGGGTTCAAGGGGGCGGCGCAGGCGCTGGAAGGCAAGGCCGGCTTCCTCGCCGCCTATGCCCCCGCGCCGGTTCCGGCGCGTGCGGTGCAGGATCTGGGTACGGTGTTCGAGCTGATGAAGACCGCCGTAAAACCCTATCCCTCCTGCCGCTACGGCCATGCCGGAATCGATGCCATGCTGGCCCTGCGCGCCGAGCACGGCCTGAAGCCGGAGGAGATCGAGTCGATCACCTACGGCACCTCGCGCTCCGGCATGATCCTGGTCGGCGAGCCGCGGGAGAAGCGGATCAACCCGCAGAACATCGTCGACGGCCAGTTCAGCGGCGCCTTCGTGCTCTCCACCGCCCTGGCCACCGGCGCGATGGGCTGGGACAGCTATCGCGAGCTGCAGAACCCCGTCATCCGCGCTCTGCTGCCCAAGGTGAACTGCCAGGATGACCCCGACATCGAGGCCGAGTTCCCCGCCAACATGTCCGGCCGCGTGACCGTGCGCGCCCGCGGCCAGGTCTTCAGCAAGACGGTGATCGTGCCGAAGGGCGAGCCCGACAACTTCTTGTCCGAAGCCGAGCTGCGGGCCAAGTTCGCCGGCCTGGTCGATGCGGTGCTGGGCGCCGAGCGCTCGGCGGCCCTGGCCGATTCGGTGCTGGCGATCGATACCTGCACCGATGTCGGCGCGCTGGCGCGGATGAGCGTGCCGAGGAAGTAAGGCTGGGCTCTGCCCCTGCGGCGCGAAGGCGCGTCGCAGGGGCGAAGCCCAGCCTTACTTCGGCAGGTTCTCGGCGATGTAGGGCGGCAGCTGGAAGGCGGCGTGGTGCACCTCGGGCGTCCAGTAGCGCCCGGTGATCCCCGCCGCCGCCGCGCGGGCCCGCAGCACCTCCACCGGCACCGAAGCCAGCCCGGCCTGCTTGGCGGCGAAGCCCAGGGTCATGAAGCCGCCGACATAGGTCGGCACCGCGGCGACATAGGCGCCGACATGCGGGAAGAACGCGCGCCGGCGCAGGCTGGTGTCGCGCAACTCGTCGGCCTGCTGGAACGGCACGCCGCACTGGTTCACGATCAGCCCGCCCGCGGACAGCACGCGCGCCGCGTTCATGTAGAACTCGTCGGTGAACAGCACCTCGCCCACCCCGATCGGGTCGGTGCTGTCGACAATGATCGCGTCGTAGCTGCCATCCGGCGCGGTGCGCACATGGTCGATGCCGTCGCCCACGATCACCTGGGCGCGGGGATCGCTCCAGGCATCGCCCGAGATCGCCGGCATGTGTTCGCGCGCCAGGCGGATCACCTCGCCGTCGATCTCCACCATCACCGCGCGGGTGACGTTGCGGTGCATCAGCACGCGGCGCAGCACGCCGCCATCGCCGGCGCCGATGATCAGCACCCGGGCCGCGGCGCCATGGGCCAGCAGCGGCACATGGGTCAGCATCTCCTGATAGACGAACTCGTCCGCCTCGGTGATCTGCACCACGCCGTCCAGCAGCATGACGCGGCCGTGACTGTGGCTTTCGAACACCATGATGTCCTGGAACGCGCTCTGCACCCGCGCCAGCTCCCGCTTGACCAGGAAGCGCTGGCCCCAATCGGCGTAAAGCGTCTCGTTCACCCAGGAATCGGTGGCCATGTCGAACCCTCCAGACAAGAAAACGGCCCGGGAACCGCCCCCGGGCCGCATGGTGGCGTCAGCGTCAGGCGATCAGGCGACGCGGCCGCGCCGCTGTTCGTCGAGGTCGATCCGGCTCGGCGAGAACGCCGCCTGGATCACCGGCACGGCGCGATGCGGATCGCAGTCGCCGCAGACGAAGATGTCCAGCGCTGCGAAGTCACGCTCCGGCCAGGTGTGGATCGAGATGTGGCTCTCGGCCAGCACCACCACGCCCGACACCCCGCCATTCGGCGAGAAGTGGTGGAAATGGCTGTGCAGGATGGTCGCCCCGGTGGCGATCGCCGCGGCGCGCAGCTGCGCATCGATGTGGTCGGGGTCATCCAGGCGGCTGGCGCCCCAGATGTCGATCAGCAGATGCGTGCCGGCAAAGCGCATGCCGTCCCGCTCGACGAAATAGTCCTTCCTGTCTTCCTCGTGGCCCGAGGCTTCGGAAATCGTCTGGTTCTCGCTCGGTACGTCCGAGACCATCCCCAGTGGCATGAGTGCGTTCATTCGCAACCCCCTGTCGACCAGTAGACGGCCTGTTGGGCAGCACACCGGATGTGTGCGCCCCCTGGGGCCAAGGCGGCGGAAAATGGGCAAAACCGGGGGGGGTTGCAAGGGAAATTCGTCCCCCAGCGGTGCCCCCGTTGCATGCCCGGCACGCGCGCCGGGGCAAGCGTGTTCGCGGGGTTCACCGCGCCGCCAATCCGGGCGTCATGCACCGCGCCTATCGCTCGGCCCCCACCGCCCGCAGCGAATCGGGCGCGCCGCGGGCCAGGCGCATTTCCTCCGCCGCGCGCGGCAGGTCACCCACCCCGCGCACCGGCACCAGGGACAACAGCGCGGCGAGATCGCGCATCTGCGCCTCCGCCAGGCGCGGCGCCAGCGCGGTGCGCAAGCCCGCCAGCGCCCGCTCGTCGCCCGCCTGCACCGCCGCCGCCGCCAGGCGCAGCACCAGCCGCGACTGCGCCGCATCCAGCGGCCCGCTGGCCGGCAGGCTCGCGCGGGCCAGCGCCGACAGCGCGGCACTGGCCGCCGGCCAGTCCTTCGCCCGTTCCAGCAGCTCGGCGCGCAGCAGCAGCGCATCCGGCGTGCCCAGCTCCCCCAGCGCGCCGACCGCCGCGCGCACATCTCCGCCGGCCGCCGCCGCGCGCGCGAAGATCAGCGTGCGCCGCTCCAGCAGGTCGGGCGGGATCGCGCCCTCCACCACGGTGGACGACAGCACGGCCAGCGCGGCATCGCCCGCGCCCTGCTCCATGCGCAGCCCGGCCAGGGTGGCGCCCAGCGAGGCGCGCCCGATCCCCGCCGGCGCCGCCTCCACCAGCTTCTCCAGCACCGGCAGCGCCCGCTCCGGCAGGTCCAGCGCCATCAGCCGATCGGCCAGCCGGACCGCCAGCGCATGCCCGGCCGGGCCGGATGGCAGCAGGTCGGCGTTCTCCTCGGCCAGCGCGACCAGGTCGAGCGGCGACAGCTTCTCCTGCGCATCCGGCGCCAGGCTGCGCGCGAACACATCGCCCAGCGCGCGCCCCAGCGATGCCTCCTGCTCCGGGAACAGCCCGCGCGCCTCGCGCAACAGGCCCAGCGCCGTGCGCCATGCCCCGGCCTGTGCCCGCAGTTCGGCCACCCGCAGCCGGGTCGCCATCTCCACCCCGTCGCCGCGCCAGGCGAAGACCAGCTTCTCCAGCGCATCGGCCGCCGCCGCCGCCGTCAGCTCTCCGCGCGCCAGGCGCAGCTCCACCGCCGCGCGGGCGGCCACGGCGCGGGCGCGGCGGTCGCTGCCGTCGGTCACCCGGCCATAGGCCGCAAGCGCGGCGGCTGCATCGCCGCTGCGCTCCGCCACCATGCCGCGCGCCAGGTCCAGCGCCGGCAGGTCCGGCAGGCGCGCCAGCACCGCGGCGGCCGCAGCCGCCTCGCCGCCCTGGGCCATCGTCTCCAGCACCGTCGGCAACAGCCGGTCGCGCAGGGCCGGCGGATAGGACAGCAGCAGCGGCATCGAGCCGGCGAAGATCGCGGCCGCGCGCGGCGCCCCGGGCTGGAGCTGTGCCTCGCGCAGCGCGCGCCAGAAGGCGATCTCGTCGGTGCCGTCCAGCCGCGGATCGGCAATGCCGGCGCCCTGTTCGGTGCGCCCGGCCAGCAGGGCGGCGATCGCGGACAGCGCCACGATGTCGGGGTCCTCGGCGGCGCGCGCATCCTCGGCCACGGTGGCGGTCGCCACGGCCTGCATCTCCGCGCCCATGCCCAGCGCCAGCATCGTCTCCATCACCGTGCGGCGCCGCGCGGAGCGGGCCTGCGGCGGGGCGGAGGCCGCAGCCAGCCGCGCGCCCTGCATCCGCCGGTGCAATTGCTCCAGCGGCAGCGCCGGCAGGTCGAAGCGCCGGCTGGCCACCGCCGCCAGGGTCATCGCCTGGGTCTGGCTCTCGGGCGCGGACAGGCTCAGCGCGCGCTCGGCCTCCGGCGCCAGCACGAAGCCGTCGAGCTGCGGGCGCAGCGCCAACGCATCGGTCAGCGGCAGGACCGCCACGCCCTGCCAGGTGGGCAGCACGGCGAATTCGGGGCTGCGCCGGTCCATCGGCATCCCCTGCCCTTCGGCGCGCTGGGTGCCGACCAGCAGCGTGCTGCCGGACAGCGGATCGGCCATCGCGACCACCTGTCCCGGCGCGTTCAGCGCCATGCGCAGCCGCCCGTCCTGCGCCTCGGCGCGGATCGGCAGAAGTGCGGCCGGCGCCGGGTCGGCGGGCAGCACGGTGACGGTCCAGCCCTTCTCCACCCGGGCCAGGCGCAACTGCCGGTCCGTCGCCAGCGGCAGGCGCAGGACGGTGGCATTGGGCAACAGGGCGATGCTGGCGGCGCCGAACTGCGGATCGGCGCGCAATGTGGACAGATCGACCGGCCGGCGCTCATCGAACACCACCAGCGCCAGTTCGCCGCGGCGCAACGCCGCCGCCCCGCTGGTCGGCCCGAACGGCAGGGTGAGCGCCACGGGCGCGGTCGGATCGCCTTCGGAGAGCGTCGCGGCCAGGCCGAGCGCCGGGGCGGCGCGCACCACCTCCACTGGCATCAGCGGGGCCGGCGCCACCAGCGGCGCCTGCGGTGCCGGCACCGGCCCGGCGGCGGCGGCCAGCGCATCCTCATGCGCACGATGGCGCGCCTCTGGCGACTGGCCGCGGGTGAGGTCGGCGATCGCGATCGGCGGCGGGGTGGCAGGCGCCGGCCGCGGGGCCGCCGCCGGAGCGGGAGCCGCCCGGGCGGGCGTTGGCGGAGCAGGCGCGGCCTGCGCCGGAACTGGCGGAGCAGGCGCGCGGGCGGGAGCGGCCGAAGGCGCCGCGGCCGGCACCGCGCGATCCGGGGCTGCACGATCCGGGGCTGCGCGATCCGGGGCTGCACGATCAGGGGCTGCACGATCAGGGGCCGGGCGGCGCGCGGCAGCGGCGGCGGGCGGAGGGGGAGCGGCCGGCTTGTCCACCGCGGCGACCGGCTCGGCCGGCGGGTCGGCGATGTCGAATACCAGCCGGTTGCCCAGCCGGAAGCTGCGCAGCCGCGCCCCGGGGACCAGGGTGATCTCCAGGCTCCCGTCGCGCACCGCCAGCGCACGCACGTTGCGCGGCGCCCTGGCCCCGGCCGCCGGCGCCACCGGCCCCGCCGCGCCGTCCAGCCGCACCACCACCCCCGCCTCGCTGCCCGAAACCGCGGGCTTCATGTCCGGCGCCAGGTCGATCACCACGCGGCCGAAGCCGGGGTGATCGCCCGTGCGCACCGGCGCGACGGCAGCGGGCTGGGCCAGCGCCGGTTGAGCCAGCGCCGCCAGCAGCAAGCCAAGCGGGAGGGGGGTGCGTCGCATCAGTCGAAACTCGCCATCAGCTTGTCGATGTCGCTCTGGTCCATGGCACTGGCCGGAAGCTGCGGCCCATTCAGCAACGGTTCCTCCGCCACCACCGGCCGTGGCGCCGTCGTCCGGCGGCCGGTGTCGAAGGTGGTCATGATGTGCCCCACCTTGGCATCGATGGCCTTCAATGTCGCCACCACCTTCGTGATGCGCTGCCCGGTGATATCCTGGAAGCTGCAGGCCTCGTAGATCCGCGTGGTGGCATCCTGCAAGGTCGCGGCGTGCTCGCCGCCCAGGGTGCCGCCCACCGTGTCCAGCGTCTCGCAGACCTCCAGGATCTGGTCGGTCGCCGCCGCGGTATGGCTGACGATGGCGTCCAGCTCGTCGGTGGCCGAGGGGATGTGGCTGGCAGTGATGTCATCCACCTGCAGGGCTGCGATCTCGGCGCGGGCATTGGCGATGGTGCGGCCCAGCTCGGCCACCTGGTCCAGCAGCGAGGTCTCCACGCTGGTCAGGTCGCCGCGCAACGAGGCGAGCACTGCGCGCACCACCTCGGCCACCATCGCCGGATCGCCCTTCGGCCAGTCGGCGGAGATTTCGTCCAGCCGCCGCGCCAAGGCGCCGGCTTGCACAGTTGGCGCATGCGCGCCGGCTTGCGGTATTCCCGTATCAGGCATGCCCCAGGACCTTTTCGATCTTCTCACGCAGCGTTTCGGCGTTGAACGGCTTGACGATGTAGTTCGACACCCCGGCCTGCTTGGCGGCGACCACGTTCTCGACCTTGCTTTCGGCGGTGATCATGATGAACGGCATCGCCTTCAGCCGCGTGTCCGCCCGCACCTCCTGCAGCAGTTGCAGCCCGGTCATCGGCGCCATGTTCCAGTCGCTGATCACCAGCCCGTAGTTGTTGGCGCGCAGCTTGGTCAGCGCCTCGGCGCCGTCGGTGGCCTCGTCGACATTGTTGAAGTCGATCTGCTTCAGAAGGTTGCGGATGATGCGCAGCATCGTCTTGTAGTCATCGACGATGAGGACGTTCATCGACTTGTCTAGCGACATTGGGGGGAAACTCCTGGAGTGGGGGGTCAGCCGCCGGGCGCGCGCGGTGCTGCAGGCTCGGCGGGTCGGTTGGCCTGCAAGCGACGCTGGGCCAGTTCGGCAGTGATCTGGCGCGCGCGTTCCGGCGACATGGCGGCCAGCACCAGTGCCGCCTTGGCCTCCTTCATCCGGTCCAGCACGGCCAGCAGCACCGGGCGGTCCAGATCGTTGAAGATCGCGGCCGCCTCGCGCGGCTTCATGGTCTCGTAAACCTTGACCATGCCTTTCCAGTTCGCCTCGTCACGCGCCTGGCGCGCGGTCTCCAGCGCCTCCAGCCGCTTCTGCAGGTCGGCCAGTTCGCCGGCGCGCTCGGACAGCCGCTTCTCCGCGGCGGACAACAGCCCCTCGCGGCTCGCCAGCGCCGCCTCGCGGCCTTCCAGCTCGCCGCGGCGGCGGCGCAGGTCCAGCAGGATGGCACGCTCGGCCTCGCTGACCGGGGGGGCCGCGCTGGCGGCCGCCGGCGGGGGTGTGATCAGTTGCGGCGCCGGCTCCGATGACAGCACCGGCGGCGGCGCCCCGGCAGCGGCGGCCGGGGCGGGGCGCGTCGGGGGGGCCGACTCGGCGGGCTTCGACGCGCCGGGCTTCGACGCGCCGGGCTTCGACGCGCCGGGCTTGGGATCGGCCGGCTTCGATTCGGCCGGTTTTGATTCGGCCAATGCCGCACGGATCAGCCCGGCGGACTTCAGCCCAGCCAGCGCCATCATCGCCACCATCAGCACCGGCAGAAGCCGCGGAACAAAGGGAAGCCGGCGGGCGAGCCCCGTGCGAAGCGCCATGTCAGCGCGCCAGCTTCAGCGCGCGCATCAGGTCGCGCTCGGCCTGGCTGCGCGGGCGCGGCTCGGCCGACTCGCGCGCATCGGCTTCGCCCGATCCGCGCACCATCGACTCACGCACCATCGACTCACGCACCATCGGCTCGCGAACCACCGACTCCCGGCTCATCGACTCACGGCCCATCGGCTCGGCCGACTTCCAGGAGTCCATCTCCGGCTCGCGGCGCACCGGCGGCGCGGAAAGCTCCAGCGTCCGCCCGGCACGCACCAGCACATCCAGCCGGTCGGCCAGCACGCCGCCGCGCTCGCCCAGGAACACCAGGTCGTCCTTCAGCCGCGTCGCGGCGTCCACCTGGCGCGCGATCTGCCGCCCGGCGCCATCGGCGGCCTCCTTCAGCCGGGCGATGCCCTGTTCGGCCGCCTGGGTCGATGCGTTGAATCCGGCCACGAGTTCCTCCAGCGCCGCCCGGTCGCGTTTCAGCACCCCGAGCGCGCGTTCAAGCCGCACCGCATGGAACATCGTCGCCAGCAGAAGCCCGATCAGGGCGAGTTCCAGAAGCCATTCCATGCTGCCATCCCGACCCCATCCTGGGGGACGCGCCATCTTGCGGCGCGGAGGGTGAAGGAAGTGTTCTCAATGCCGGCCCGCATCCGGCTATGTGCCGGTTTGGTCGCAAGTGGCGCGCCACGCGGCATCACACCGGAGCACCGCGCGGCACCTCGCGCTCGATGCGCACCGCCAGCCGGTTCTTGCGCCGTCCGACATGCCCCTCGAACAGCGTCACCGGCCCGCAGCGCAGTTGCACCACCCCGCCGGCCATGGTGTTCAGCACGATGCGCTGGCCCGGCTTGAGGTCCATGACATCGGACAGCCGCATCACCTGCTCATCGAGCACCACGTCGAGGTCGATGTCGGTGTTCCACAGCTCCTCGGCGAGATGGGTCTCCCAGATCGAGTCGCGGCCGAACTTCTCGCCCATGAACTGCTGCAGCAGCAGCTCGCGGACCGGCTCCAGCGTGGCATACGGGAGAAGCAGCTCCACCCGGCCGCCGCGATCCTCCATGTCCACCCGCAGCCGCGCCAGCACCGCGGCGTTGGACAGGCGCGAGATGGTGGCGAAGCGCGGGTTCACCTCCAGCCGCTCGAAGCGGAAGGTGACCGGGCAGAGCGGATCGAAGGACAGGGAGAGATCGGCCAGCACCACCTGGATCAGGCGTTCGACCAGGGTGCGCTCGATGGTCGTGTACGGCCGGCCCTCGATGCGCATCGCCGCGGTGCCGCGCCTTCCGCCCAGCAGCACGTCGACGATCGAGTAGATCATCGCGCTGTCGACCACCATCAGGCCGTAATTGTCCCATTCCTCGGCCTTGAACACCGCCAGCATCGCCGGCAGCGGGATCGAGTTCAGGTAGTCGCCGAAGCGCAGCGACAGGATGTTGTCGATGCCGACCTCGACGTTGTCGCTGGTGAAGTTGCGCAGGCTGGTGGACATGATGCGCACCAGCCGGTCGAACACGATCTCCAGCATCGGCAGGCGTTCGTAGCTGATCAGGCCGGAGCTGATGATCCGCTGCATGCCGCTGCGCTGTTCGCCATCGGCCGGGCCGGCATCGAAGCCCAGCAGGCTGTCGATCTCCGCCTGGTTCAGCACGCGCTGCGGGGTGGCGCCGGCCTCTGCGCCATCCGCCTCCGCCGCCCCGTCGGCCTCGGCTTCGGCGCCCCAGGCGGCGGCGAGTTCCTCGTCGGATTGCGTGCCGCTCATTGCACGATCATCTCGGGGAACAGCACGTCGAGAATCCGCGCCGGCGCCACGGCGATGTTGGCCCGCGCGACGAGCTCCTCGCGCAGGCGATAGGTGCCGGCGCTGCCGCGCAGCTCCTCGGGGCGCATCTCGCGCAGATAGGTCTGGAACAGGTCCAGCAGCCGCGGCATCGCCGCCTTCACCGCCGCCTCGTCCTCGGCGCGGGCCAGTTCCAGCTTCGGGCGCAG
>JBIPLY010000439.1:0-3551 GCA_044369385.1 Acetobacteraceae bacterium
TGCCGCCTATATCTCGGCGATGGGGCCGATCGCGCCGCTGGACATGCTGTTCGGGCTGCGCTCGGCGCTGGCGGCGGGCAACCGGTTCATGGCGCATCGCACCGGCTATACCGCCGGCACGCTGGAGGCGGCGTTCCTGCGCGCCGGCTTCGCACCGGTGCGGGTGATCCGCGACGGGCATTTCGCGCTGTGGGCGACCGCGGTGAAGCCGGCGTAGTCAAGATTGGGCTCGGCGCAAGCGGCGCCGCAGGACCCGCCGGGGCCGGCGGCCCCAGCCCCCATCCAAAAGAAAAAACCCCTCTCCCCTCGGGGGCAGGGCGATCGCATATGGCCGGAGCGCATCGCCCGGGGGCTGCCAATGCAAGTATTTTCACATGAAAACGGAAAGACGAAGAGATCGAAGTAAGAGTTTTTATTTCTCTTCGTCTCTCCGTCTCCATGTGAGTCTTGCTGTTCTGCGGCCGACCTGCGACGAATGTCGCCATATGCGATCGCCCTGCCTCAGGGGAGAGGGTTGCGTGAGGGGTCAGCACCCGCAAGAATCGCCCGCGCATCTAGAAAAAAGTCTTTCCATCGGCATGGGCCTCGGTATATTTTCTCCGAATGCCCAAGCCCCCGGCTCCCCCCCTCGCGCGCACAAGCGCCGCCTTTTCGGCGGTCGCGGTCGCACGCCCGGGCGCCAGCCTGGTGGCCCTGATCCTCGCCCTGCTCCTGCGCATCCTCGCGCGCACCGAAGCGGCCTGGTTCCTCCCCGAAGAAGACGAAGAATACGACGAGTACGAAGACGAATACGGCTTCGACGCATATGCCTTTTGCGGCGTGAGCCCGTACGCGCTCCATCCGCGCCCGGTCGGCAGCGCCCCGCACGCCATCTGGGTCGAAGCCGGCCTGGTCGCCGATTGGATTCTCGCCGGCGTGCGCAACCGCGGCATGCGCGCCCTGCCGAGTCCCCCGCCCCCCGCCCGCCACACCCCCCCCGTCCGCGCGCCCCCGCGCGCGCCCGCCCCCCCGTGCGCGCCCCCCGGGCGCCGCGCCTCGGTTGTGCTGAAATCACCCTCCCGTTCGAGGGCGCCGACTCACGCCCATAGTCAGCGGCAAAGCCCGGCCTGGCTTGCTTCGAGCCTCAGCTTGTCGCCGCCTGGCGCTATCCGCCGAGCGCCACCCGCCGATACGCCGTCTCCAGCCGCCGGGTGAAGCCGGCCGCATCGCCGAGCGTGCTGGCCCAGGCATCGCCCGCCAGCCGCCCGCGCAGCGCCCCGAGTTCCGCCGGATGGCGCGCCAGGCGGATCGCCATCGCCTCGTAGCCCGCCAGGTCCGCGGCGATCAGCTCCGGCAGGCCGATGGCGGTCAGCAGGCTGGCCGCCATGCGCGCGCAGAACGCCCGCCCGGCCAGGGTCAGCAGCGGCAGCCCCATGCGCAAGGCGTCCGACGCAATCGTGCCGGCGTTGTAGGGCGTGGTGTCCAGGAACAGGTCGGCCAGCGCCATGCGCGCCCGGTAACGGTCGGGATCGACGCGCGGCGCGAAGACCAGCCGTTCGGGCGCCAGGCCGGCGGCGCGCCACCGCGCCTGGAGATTGGCCCGGCTGGCCGCGCCGTCGTCGATCAGCCACAGCACGCTGTCCGGCACAGCGGCCAGGATGCGCAGCCAGGCGGCGAAGACCTCCGGCGTGATCTTGTAGTGGTGGGAGAAGCAGGCGAACACGAAGGCGTCGGCCGGCAGCGCTTCCTCGGCGCGGCTGACCGGTGGCAGGGAGAACTGCCGGCTGTCATTGGCCTGGTAGCAGCCCTCGATCGCCAGCGGCGCGGGTTGGTAGAGACTCGCCGACTCCGGGGGAATCGTGATCGAGTCGCAAATGAGATAGTCCAGCTCCGGCAGCGGCACCGGGCCGATGTAGCCGAGATAGGTCGCCTGCACCGGCGCCGGCTTCCAGCGCAGCACGCCCAGCCGGGCACCGCGGGTCAGGCCGTTGAGGTCGACCAGGATGTCGATCTCGTCGTCGCGGATGCGCCGCGCGGCGGCCTCGTCGGACAGCGCGCGGATCGGCACGAAATGGTCGAAGGCGGCGGTCACCCGCGCGCGCAAATCGCTGCCGTCCTCCGGCGAGGCGCAGTAGCCGTAGATCTCGAACCCGTCGCGATCGTGCCGCTCCAGCAGCTCGGCGATCAGGAAGCTCATCGCGTGGCGGCAGAAATCGCTGGACAGGTAGCCGATGCGCAGCCGCGCATGGCGATAGCCGCCGGCCGGGGCGAGACGCTCGGGGGCGGGCGCCACCTTGCGCGCGATCCATGCGGCGGCGACCTCGCCCTGCGCCACGGGATCGTCATACAGCGCCAGCGCCCCCAGCGGGCCGGCATGGCGGCGCAGCGCAGCCTCGGCCACACCGCAGGCGGCGGGGTCGATCACCGGCCAGGCAGCCATGCGCTGGCGCAGATGCACCCAGTGCTGGATCACGTCGGGCTGGTCGGGATCGATCAGCAGGGCGGCGCGCAGCTCGGCTGCGGCGGTCTCGTAGTGGCCGCGATCCTCGTGCAGGCGGCCGAGATGCATGTGCAGGATCCGCCGCATGCCCTCTTCCGGCAGGGCGCGGCGCCAGGTGGCCAGGGCCGCGTCGGGCTGGCCCATCGTTTCCTGCGCCAGGCCCAGATTGACCGCGGCCTCATGCAGGTCCGGCTTGAGCTCCAGCGCCGAGGCATAGGCCGCCGCCGCGCGCTCGGCCGCCCCCGCGTGCAGCAGCACCACGCCGAGGTTGAACCAGACGGCGAAGGCCTCCGGCGCGTCCCGGTTGGACAACAACCAGAACCGCGCCAGGATCGCGGCGTCATCGGCATCCGCCGCCGCGATGCGCGCGAGCACGCCCGGGGCCGGCAGTGCCGCGATGGTGCGGGCCAGCCGGGGCATCGCCTCTGGCGGCACGGCGGACAGCGCCCCGCGGCGGGCATCGAGCCAGGCCTCGTCGCCCGGCAGCGGCAGCGGCAGCACGGCCATGTTCATGCGGCAGTTCCCTTTTGGATCATGCGCCGCATCTTCGCTGACGAAAGGTGAATTTTCGGTATTGCTGCAAGGGCCACGAATTGTCCGGCCACGTTAAGCGAAGGGTAATCGCCGTGCCGGATGTTGGCGGACGATCGGGCAACAGGATGTTCCCGGCCTCGGCGCCCGACGGCGCGGCAAAGCCGCTCCCCGGTCGCATGCATGTCTGCGCAGCGGAGCCATCCCGATGTCGATCATTCCGGTCCTGACCACCGATCAGATCCAGTCCCTGTCGACGGAGACGCTGGCCGCGCTGACCAGTGAAGATATCGCGGCCTTCACCACGGCACAGATCGTCGCCCTGACCACCGCCCAGGTGCGCGCCTTCGGCACGGACCAGATCCCGTCCTTCACGACGGCGCAGCTCGCCGCATTGGAAACGGTCGATACGGCAGCGCTGACCACAACGCAGTTGCGCGCGCTGGCGACCAATCAGGTGGCCGGGCTGACCACCGCGCAGGTCGCCAACCTGGGCACCGCGCAGCTCGCGGGCCTGGCCTCCACCCAGGTGCAGGGGCTC
>JBIPLY010000440.1:0-3549 GCA_044369385.1 Acetobacteraceae bacterium
GCTTTGTTGCGTACCAGACCTTCGTCGCGGATCTTCACGCGCAGCGCGTCGAAGAACACCAGCGGGTAGACCGGCTCCAGCGGCCGCGCCTGCCAGGCAGCGATCTCGTCCAGCACCGCGTCGGTGACCGTGCTGATCAGGTCCGCCGAGACCTCGATGCCGTAGAGATCGCGCAGATGCCCCGCGATCTCGCGGGTGCTCATGCCGCGCGCATACATCGAGATGATCTTGTCGTCGAAGCCCGGGAAGCGCCGCTGGTATTTCGCAATCAACAACGGGTCGAAGCTGCCCTGCCGGTCGCGCGGTATCTCCAGCGCCATCCGGCCAGTGCCCGTCACCACGCTCTTGCGGCCATAGCCGTTGCGGCTGTTCCCGGCACCGCCGTCGCCCGCCAGGTGGTGGTCCATCTCGGCGTTCAGCGCACGCTCTGCCAGCGCCTTCTTCAGCTGATCCAGCAGACCGCCCTGGTCGAACGCGGCACTCGCCTCCGAACCCGAGAGCAACTGGTCAAGCACGGCATCCGGTATCTGGGGTTCTTTCCGTCGGGCCATGGGGGAGCTCCTTCTTTCCCATCATGACCGGACACACACGAAATTCCCGACAGTCCCCACCGCTTTCGACGCCTTGATGGCCGAGGGCGAGGCCAACCCGAAGGTCATGCTCGCCGACAAGGGCTACGACACCGACGACATCCGCGGCGAGCTCCGCATACGCGGGGCGACCCCCGAGATCCCAACCAAGTGGAGCCGCAAGGTCCAATACACCGTCAACCGAGCGCTCTACGCCATGCGCAACCGGATGGAGCGGTTCTTCAACCGGCTCAAGGAAAGCAGGCGCGTCGCAACCAGATACGACCACACTGCCCAAAGCTTCCTCGGCTTCGCCAAACTCGCCGCAATCAAGATCTGGATGCGCTTTGTCCACGCGGCCTAGTTCGGCCATATCTCCTGGCGTTAACGAGCGACACTTACAACGTCGGGCGCGCGCATAACCCGTCCATTATTTTCAATATTGCGAATGAGTACCCGATAAGTGATTGGCCCCCGCCACAATCGTGACATATGGTTTTGTCACGTTAAGGAATGAAGGAATGCGCCATGCGCATCGAGCGTATAATTGGCAACCAAATCAGGCTTCTGCGGACTCTAGAAGGGATATCTCTTGAGGCGTTTGCCGAAACGATTGGCATCACTCCGGACCGCCTAAACGAAATTGAAGACGGATGGGAGCGAGCGACCCCAGAACTGTTGGTCAGTATCGCTGAGACGTTCGACGTGACCCCATCATTTTTCTTCCAGCGGGCAGCGGCACCCGTTCATGTGTTGCGCACCTGAGCGTCGGCCCCACAACGATCGGCAACTGACGACTCTTTACTGTCGAAAATGCGATAAATTTCGTCGATGCAGCCAATAGCTGAATCGCGATCCCCCGTTTCGAGGGCCCTGTCCGCGCTGATCAACAGGCTGTCGAACGTCTGAGCGTTTTCAGGATTCAGCGGCGAGACTGGTCCATGGGCAACGACACGCATCGTGCAGATCTCCGTGTGTCTATGAAGCAACCGCTTCGTCTCGGACATTATGGAATCAGTAAACAGATGCAATATGTATTTTCCCTTAACCGGCTAAAGATGCAGCTCTTTCTGTCATATAACGCATAATTAACGTGAATGTTGCCCGCGAAAAAATGACGTAAGAGTTCACCAAGTGAGTGTTGTCGAATATATATTGAATCATCTCGATAAATAATCCTTCGAGGCTCAATTGACTCAAAATATCGACATTCAGCTCGCGGCAGAATCCGTGTTGGACCAATACGGATCGTCCCGGACTCCACGACCACGTGGCGCGGCGGTGGGTGGGCCCGCCGCTATACCGAGGGCGGCTCAGCCGGTCTATCGGGTCACGATCGAAGGCTGGTCGGCCAGTAGATGGTCGCGGTTGTGCGAGATCCTCTACGCGTCGCGGTTGACGCCGGCGTCCATCAGGCGATCTCCATGTCGGCGAGGCCGGGTTTGCGCAGGAAGCCGGACATCTCAGCGGTGTAGAACGGGTTCATCGTGGCCGAGCGGCCGTGTTCGGTCCAATAGTAGTTGTGTAGTAGTTGTGCGCGCGCGGGTCGCTCCACGCCTTGGTAAGGTTGCGTTCGTCCGCCAGGCGGTTGTAGCGCCAGAAGGCGTCCGGCCGGACCTCCATCGCGCCGCCATTGCCCAGCACCAGCGCCTCTATGCACTGGAGCGCGTAAAGGGCGGTCTTCTCGTGAAACGAGGCCACTTGGAGGCCGGCGTTGGTGTTCGGGCCCTAGATCGACCAGAGATTGGGAAATCCCGGCATCATGCAGCCAAGGTAGGCACGCGCCCCATCCTTGGCCCATAGCTCCTCGAGCGTCTGCCCGCCGCGGCCGGTGATGGTCATCGGATAGAGGAACTCTGTGGGGTGGAAGCCGGTGGCGTATGCGCGACGTTAGCGACCCGGTCGAGCGTGCAGTTGCGGGCGCGCATGAAGTTGGTATGGAACGGCAGGTTGCGGTCGAGCCAGTTGACCTGCGGCGGGAACGGCGAGCGGTAGCCGGGCACGGGCGACAGCCACTGTGGCGTCCGCTGGAACACGGTGACGTGGGCGGCCTCAAGGGCGATCTCGGGGATCATCTGGTAGCCCGTGGCGCCGGTGCCGATCACTGCCACCCGCTTGCCCTTCAGGAAGACCCCTTCCGGCTATCGCGCCGTGTGCCAGGACGCGCCGACGAACGCTTCGGCGCCAGGGAGTTTGGGCATGTTCGGGCGGCTGAGAAAGCCGACGGCCGTGATCACCGCGCGCGAGCGGATCGTGCGTGCGCCACCCGGCCCCTCGATGTCGATCTGCCACTCGCCGGCGGCTTCGTCCCAGGTCAGCGCCTTGACCTCGGTCTCGAACTGGATGTGCCGGCGCAGGTCGAAATTGTCGGCGACCCAGTCGAAATACTTCGCATTCTCCCGCCAGTCGCAGTACGGATTCGGATAGGGAAAGTCCACGCCGAAGATGTGGGTGTAGGAGCGGCTCACCGCATCGACCCGGGCCCCAGGATAGCGGTTCTCCCACCAGGTCCCGCCGACGCCGGTGTTCTTCTCGAGGACGGTGAACGGAAACCCGGCCTGGCGCAGCTGGAGCGCGGCGTTCAGCCCACCCATGCCGCCGCCGATGACCGTCACGGTGAAGTCCTTCAGCCGCGCCGGATCGCGTTTCTCCCGCCAGCGCAGCGACCGGGCCGCCGGGTCGATCGCCAGCTCCTCCAGGTGATGCTGCAGGCTCTCACCCTCCAAGGTCTGCCCCAGCATCAGGCCCAGGCTGACCGCAAGCCGGTCGCGCGGGCCGATGTCGATGCGGCCCGCGCCGCTGTCGCGGGAGGCTTTCAGGAACGCGGCGCCCTTGCGCCGGAGCAGCGCCACGTCCGCTTCGGTCGCCGGCGAAACGATGTCGGCATAGCCCGCCTGCACCGTTATCGCCCCGGTCGCCGCCACTTCCGGATCGCCGGTGAGCTGGTCGAGCAAGCCACGCAGGACCATGGGATCGGCAT
>JBIPLY010000442.1:0-3548 GCA_044369385.1 Acetobacteraceae bacterium
CGTCTCCGGCGCGCGGCGGTCCAGCACCTCCCACAGCGTCTCCGGCAGCTCGAAGCGCGGCAGGTGGAAATAGCCATCCGGCAACGCGGCCGCGATGGCCGACAGGCTGCGCCCGCCCTGCGGCACGAAGATCATGTCGCTGTTGGTCGACAGCACCCAGCGATTGGCCGGATCGGCGCGGCGCACCGCCACGTTGCGCGCCACCGGTTCCAGCACCGCCAGGTGGCTGCGATGGGCAAAGCGGCGGTGCTGTGCGGGGCGCACGCGCAGGACGCGCAGCAGCCGGCGCGCGCGCGGCGTCAGGGTGTCGGCGATCGCCTCGGGGAAGGTCGGCAGGTCGTCCGGCGTGTTGTAGTCGACGAAGATGATCTCGTCGTGCGGGTCGTCGAGCACCGCGGCGATGCAGTTCAGGCTGATCGCGGCGCGCTTGTGCGGGTTGTAGCCATGGCTGTCGTTGCGGCCATAGACCACCACGGAGATCATGGCGCGGCCATCAGCAGCGCCAGCGCCGCCGCGGGATCGGCCGGCAGCGGCGGCAGGTCGGCCAGGGCGGCCACCCGCACGCCGCGCGTCCGCGCCTCGGCCAACACGGGCTCGGCCAACACAGGCGCGGCCAACTCAGGCTCAGCCAGCAGCAGCACGTCGCCCGGCGCCATCTCGGCCGCATCGCCCAGGCCGGAGATCGGCTCCAGCCCCAGCAGCCGGCTGGCCAGTGCCCAGTCCTGGCGCAGCACGCCATCCTCGGCGCAGACCGGATGCACCCGCAGCGCGGCCGGATGATGCGCCAGCCAGCCGTCGAGCCCGGGCGGCGCGCCGGCCACCAGAAGCTGCGGCGGGCGCGGGGCGGGAAAGCTTGCGGCCAGTGCGGCGGCGAGGTCGGCCACCTCCCCCGGCGCCATGCCGGCCGGCAGGCTGCGTGCCACTGCGCGCCGGGCGGCGGCCGGACCCTCGGTGTGGGCGGCCTCGATCACCTCGGCATAGCGCGCGGCAATCGCCGCCGGGGTCAGCTCCCGGGCGGCATGGCGCCGGGCCGCGGCTCCCAGCGCGGCCCGGCGGGCCGGATCGGCCGCCAGCGCGGTCATGGCTTCGGCCAGGCTGGCGGCATCGACGGCGTCGGGCAGCATCACCACCGTGTCGCGCGGCAATTCGGCGGCGGAGCCATGGGCATTGACCACGGTTGCCAGCCCGGCGGCCAGGCAATCCGCCACCGCCGCCGAGGTTTCCCCGCGCGAGTCCCGGCGCAACTGCACGGCGATGTCGGCCGCGGCGAGCCATTGGCGATAGGTGCCCGCGTCGGTCCAGCCGGTGGCGGCCACCCGCGCCAGCCCCGCCATGCGCGCCTCCGTCGCTGCCGTCGCCTCGCCGGCAAGGACCAGCCGCGCCCCCGCCCAGCCAGGATCGGCCGCCAGGATCCGCCAGGCATCGAGCAGCAGATCGGGCATCTTGCTGTCCGACGCGCTGCCGAAGCTGGCCACCACCAGCGCATCGGGGTCCAGCCCCAGGGCGCGCCGCGCCGCGGCGCGATCCGGCAGCGCCCCGGGGGCGGCCAGCAACGGGATCACCCGCAGCTGCGCTGCCACCGCCGGGCCATACTGCGCGGCCAGCACCGCGCGGCCGTGCTCGGAATGCAGCACCACCGCCAGCGCCCGGCGCAGCACGCCCAGGCTGCACGGATAGCGCCGCGCCGCCGCCGAAGCCCCCGCGCGCGCGGCATGGAGCACCGCGGCCCAGCCATGGGCGCGCAGCAGCTCCAGCGTGAACGGCATCCCGCCGTCCTGTTCGCCGCGCCAGGCCAGCAGGTTGGACAGGAACGCGTCGTGCAGCGTCACCACCCCGGGCACGGCCGGCAGCAGCCGCTCCAGCTGCACCTGATGGAAGGCGGAGTTGCCGACATGGTACAGCACCCGGTCGAAGCCGTCGGCTTGCGCCAGGAAGGCATCGGGCCCGATCACCGCCAGCCCGGCCAGCGTCTCCGAAGAGGTCGCGCCGCGTTCGCAGACCAGCGTCACCGCGTAGTGCCGCGCCAGCGCCGGCGCCAGGGCGGCGACATGGGCGGCGATGCCGCTCTCCTGCGGCGGCAGGGGCGAGACCAGCGCCAGGCGCTTCAGCCGCCGCGGCGGCCGGGCCGCGGGATGGCCCAGCCCGGCATGCAGCGCCTCGATCGCGGCCCAGGCGGCGGCGGCGCTGTTGGCCCAGGTGAAGCGCGCCGCCTGCACCGGGGCATGGGCGCGCAGCGCGGCCGCCCGGGCGGGATCGCCCAGCACCGCGGCCATGCAGCGTGCCATGTCGTCGGGGTCCAGCGGGTCGAACAGCGCATCGGCGCGCCCGATCACCTCCGGCAGGCTGGTGCAGTTGCTGGCGATGGTCGGCGCCCCGCATGCCATCGCCTCGGCGGCCGGCAGGCCGAAACCTTCATGCAGCGACGGCATCACGAACAGCGCGCAGGCGGCATAGAGCGCCGGCAGGTCGGCCTCGGCCACGAAGGTGATGTGCACCAGCCGATCGGGCGCCAGGCCCAGCGCGCGCGCGGTGGCGTGCAGCGCTTCGACATCCACATGGCCGACGATCACCAGGCGATGGGCATCGCGCAGCGGCGGCGCCAGCCGGGCGAAGCCGCGCAGCAGCCCGGCCTCGTTCTTGCGCGGGTCGCCGGCGCCGACGAACAGCACGAACGGCCCCTCCAGCCCCAGCCGCGCACGCATCGCCGCCATGGCCCCGGGGTCGTCCGGGGGGCGGAACGCGGGCGCGACCCCGGCGCCGATATCGGCCACCCGATCGGCCGCGAAGCCCAGCCATTCGATCGCCTCGCCACGGCTGGAGCCGGAGATCGCCAGCAGCCCGTCGGCCTGCGCCAGCTCGGCCAGCCGGCCCAGGTACCAGGGCGCGAGCGCGCCGCGCCATGGCCCGTCGATATACTCGGCCCGGCGGATCAGCGGGATCAGGTCGTAGCAGGTGGCCATGGTCGGCGGGCGCGACAGGCTGGGCGGCCAGCGGCTGATCACATCGTCGCTGAAGCCCTCGACCACGCTGGCCACATGCAGCATGTCCGGCCGCAGCGCTGCGATCGCCTGGGCACGCAGCATCTCTCCGGCGCCGCGCAGCCGGGCGTCGCCGCCATCGGCCGCCACGCCGCGCGGCCCGCGCCACAGCGCCACGCCGTCCGCCGGCAGCTCCGCGCGCAGCGCCGCGGCCAGTTCTTCATGCGGCAAGGCGGTGTTCAGCAGCGCCACCACCTGGTGCCGGCCCGGCGCGCGCGCCATCGCCAGCGCCAGCTCGCGCGCGTAGCGGCCGATGCCGCGGGTGCGGCTGGTGCCCTGCGCGGCCTGAAGATCGATCAGCAGGCGCATGCGGACGTCAATTCACGCGCGGGTCGCCGGCGCGGCACAACCAGCCCAGCGCGATCTGCGAGTCGGCATCCAGCCGCGCCGCCCCGCCATCGCCGCGCAGCCGCGGCCCCGCCACGGCGTTGTCCACATAATAGGCGTAGCGCCGCCGCAGCCAGCCGTGCAGCCCCGGCGCCAACCGCCGCGCCAGGCGCAGCAACAGCG
>JBIPLY010000441.1:0-3548 GCA_044369385.1 Acetobacteraceae bacterium
CGATCAGGGCGATGCGGGCTTGGGCGACGGTCGGCACATCGGTATCCTTGTGGCGGTGCAATGAGGGGCATTGTAGATTGGCCGCGCCGCTGCGCGAAGGAGCCTCCGATGTCCGCCACCCAGACCGCCCAGGATGCGGCCCAGTTTCCCGATTTCAATCCGCTGGACCCGGCCTTCATCGCCGATCCGTACCCGATGTACCACCGGCTGCGCGCGTCTGCCCCGGTGTGGCGGTCGCCGATCGGGTTCAATGTGGTCACCCGCCATGACGACACCACGCTGGTGCTGCGCGATCGGCGGTTCGGCAAGAACTATGTGTACAACATCACCAAGCGCTACGGGCCGGGGATCGTCGACGAGCCGGCCTATGCCAGCATGATGCGCACCATGCTGGTGCTGGATCCGCCCGACCATACGCGGCTGCGCGGGCTGGTGACCAAGGCGTTCACCGCGCGGCGGGTGGAGGCGATGCGGCCACAGATCGCGGCGGTCGTCGATGCGTTGATCGACCGGGTGCAGGCGCAGGGCGGGATGGATGTGATCGCCGACTTCGCCCATCGGCTGCCGATCATCGTGATCTGCGACATGCTGGGCATTCCCGAGGAGGACCGCGCGCAGTTCTTCGCCAGCAGCCGGGTCAACGGGCGGCTGGTCGATCCGGTGCCGCTGACGCCGGGCGAGATCGCCGATGCCAATGCCAATACCGTGGCCACCAATGCCTATTTCGACAGCCTGTTCGAGCGCCGGCGCCGCGATCCGCAGGATGACCTGACCACGCAGCTGGTCCAGGCCGAGGAGGCCGGCGACCGGCTGACGCCGGAGGAGCTGCGGGCCAATGTCGGGCTGCTGTTCGCCGCCGGGCACGAGACCACCGCCAATCTGATCGGCAACGGGCTGCTGGCGCTGCATCGCAATCCCGACCAATGGCAGTTGCTGCGCGAGAATCCCGGGCTGATCCCGGGGGCGATGGAGGAGCTGCTGCGCTATGACAGCTCGGTGCAGATGACCGGGCGGGCGGTGCTGGAGGATGTGGAACTGCGCGGCGTGGCGCTGCCGAAGGGGGCGAACCTGGTCTGCTTCCTGGGGGCGGCGAACCGCGATCCCGAGGTGTTCGAGGACCCGGACCGGCTGGATGTGACGCGCACCAAGGTCACGCCGCTGTCGTTCGGGGGCGGGATCCATTTCTGCCTCGGCGCGCAACTGGCGCGGATCGAGGCGCAGGAGGCGTTTGCCGGGCTGCTGCGGCGGTTGCCGGAGATGGTGTTGCCGGAGCGGGACGCTCCCAAGTGGCGGCGGAGTTTTACGCTGCGGGGGTTGGTGAAGCTGCCGGCGGTGTGGAACTGATCGATCTGAAATCGATATGAATAAGGGCGTGAGTCGGCGCCCTCGGGTTGGAGGGTGGTTTCAGCGCGGGATCGGGAGTGCGCGCGGGGGCGCGCGCGCGGCGAGGGCGTGGCGGCGCCGGGTTGCGGCCATGGCGTGCGGGCGCATGCCGCGGTTGCGGATGCCGGGGAGAATCCAGTCCGGCACCAGGCCGGCTTCGATGCAGGCGGCGTGCGGGGCGCGGCCGACGGGGCGCGGATGGAGCGCGTACGGGTTCGCACCGCAGGCGGCGTATGCGTCGAAGCCGTGTTCGTCTTCGTATTCTTCGTCTTGGGGGAGGAGCCAGGCCGGTTCGGTGCGCGCCAGCAGGCGCAGGAGCAGGGCGAGGATCAGGGCCACCAGGCCGGCGCCCGGGCGTGCGTTCGCGACCGCCGCGAGGGCGGCGCTGGTGCGCGCGAGGGGGGGGAGCCGGGGCATGGGGCATGAACGGAATATATGCCGTTCATCCGCCGATGACAAGATAATTGTCATGCAGATTTGCGGAAAATTGTCATTCCGTACATGGGCGGATCGGCGGGCTGAAGCCTGCCCGCCGGCACGGCCGCGAGGCTTGCGGACGGATAAAGTTTTTTTGCTTCTTTTTGTTCACAAAAAGAAGATTCTTTCTTCCTGTCTTCTTGGAGCTTGAATCGAGAGCCCCCTCCGGCTCCGCACGTGAAGGACGTATTGGTGGTTACCGGGGGTGTGGCTGGGTGAGGGCGGCGATGAGGGCGGCGCCGGCGTTGCGTTCGTGGTCGATCAGCAGGGTGCGGCAGTGTGCGATGTCGCCGGATTGCAGGGCGGCGAGGATGGCGCGGTGTTCGGCCAGGGAGGCCGCCATGCGCCCGGGGATGGCGGCGAAGCCGCGGCGGACGGCGGAGGTTTGCGCGGTCAGGCTGGAGGTCAGGCGCAGGGTCCATTGGGTGTGCGGGGTGTCGCACATCAGCAGGTGGAATTCGCGGTTGTGGCGTGCGTAGGCGTGGCTGTCGGCGTCTTCGACGGCGCGGGCGGAGATGCGGATGTTGGCCTCCAGCGCCGCGAAGGTGGCCGGCGTATAGGCGGCGGCGCCGAGTTCGACGGCGAGTGCGGCGAGTGCCCCGCGCAGGGCGTGGATTTCGGCGACGTGTTCGGCGCGGATGGTGGCGACGACGACGCCGTGATGGGGGTGGAAATCGAGCCAGCCTTCGGCGGCCAGGCTTCGGATGGCTTCGCGGACGGGGGTCTCGCTCATGCCGGTGGCTTCGCAGACTTCGCGCGCGGTGATGTGCTGGCCCTCGCGCACCGCGCCGGAGAGGATCAGCTCCTGGATGTGCTGGCGGGCGCGGCCGGATTTTGTCAGTGCGATCGGGTCACGCCTCGTCACCCCTTTGTTGCGCCATCGGCGAGGCCCTTGATCAGCCATTTCTGAACGAGGAGCGCGAAGATGACCACGGGGATGAAGGTCATCGTGGCGACGGCGGTGAGCGCGCCCCAGTTGGCCCCGTTCTGGGTATCGCCGGAGATGCCGGAGACGACGACCGGGACGGTGGAGGCGGCGCGGTTGGTCAGCACGAGGGCGAAGAGGAGTTCCTCCCAGGCCAGGATGATGCTGAAGATGAGGGTGGAGAGCAGGCCGGGCAGCGAGATGGGGACGATGATGCGCAGGAAGGCGCCGAAGCGGGTGCAGCCGTCGATCTTGGCGGCTTCCTCCAGCTCCTCCGGCAGTGCCTTGAAGAAGCCGCGCATGAGCCACATCACGTAGGGGATGAGGAAGGTGCAGTAGGCCAGGATGAGGGTGATGTGGTGGTCGAGCAGGCCCAGGGCGCGGGCGACGAGGAACATCGGCACGGCGAGCGCGATCGGCGGCACGCCGCGGGAGAGCAGGATGACAACGCCGATGGTGGCGGCACCGCGCAGCTTGATCCGGGCCAGCGCATAGCCGGCCATGGCGCCGACGATGATCGAGATAAGTCCTGAGCCGCCGGCGACGATGAGGGTGTTCAGCATGCGGGCGGGGAGGTCATGCTTGGTGAGGTAGGTGATGTAGGTTTCGAGGGTGGGGGTGAAGAAGATGGTGGGGGGCGTGGTGAAGATGTCGCGCTGCTGCTTCAGCGAGGTGAGGATCATCCAGGCGATCGGCAGCAGGAAGAGGACGCAGGTGGCGACGCCGGACCAGATGCGGAGCTGGCGCAGGCGGGCGGCCTTGC
>JBIPLY010000443.1:0-3539 GCA_044369385.1 Acetobacteraceae bacterium
CTGCGCGTGATCCTGGCCCAGTTCGCGCCGATCGAGCGCGCCTGGTCCGATGCCGTCGAGATGGTGGTGCTGGACGTCCGCGGCCCGCGCATCGCCGCGGCCCTGGTGGTGGGGGCCGCCCTGGCCTGTGCGGGGGCGGCCTATCAGAACCTGTTCCGCAACCCGCTGGTCTCCCCGGGCGTGCTCGGCGTCTCCTCCGGCGCCGGCTTCGGGGCCGCCATCGGCATCCTGCTCGGCCTGCCGGGCGTGGCGGTCCAGGGCCTGGCCTTCGCGCTGGGCCTGCTCGCCGTGGCCCTCACCGTCTGGCTCGGCCGCAGCTTCGACCGCCACGCCACCCTGGTCCTGGTCGTCGCCGGCCTGGTGGTCTCGGCCTTCTTCCAGGCGCTGGTCTCGCTGACCAAGATCGTCGCCGATCCGCTGAACCAGCTCCCCTCGATCACCTTCTGGCTGCTCGGCGGGCTGGGCCGCACCACGCCGGCCTCGCTGGCCACCGCCCTGGTGCCGATCGCGCTGGCCGGGCTGGTGCTGCACGCGCTGCGCTGGCAGGTCCATGCCCTGGCCGCCGGCGAAGACGAAGCCCGCGCGCTCGGCGTCGATGTGCGCCGCGTGCGCATCGTGCTGATCGTCGCCGCCACGCTGATGACCGCGGCGGCCACCAGCCTGTGCGGCATCGTCGGCTGGGTCGGGCTCCTGATCCCGCATATCGTGCGCATGCTGGTCGGGCCGGGCTTCGCCGTGGTGCTGCCGATGTCCGCCCTGCTCGGCGGCGGCTTCCTGCTCGGCATGGACAACCTGGCCCGCCTGGCCGGCACGGTGGAGGTGCCGCTGGGCATCCTCACCTCCCTGATCGGCGCCCCGTTCTTCGCCCTGATCCTGGCCCGCACGCGCCGGCAGTGGTTTTGAAGAAAGGGGGGTTTTGATGCTGACCGTCGAGAACCTGCGCTTCGCCTGGCCCCCTGGTCCAGCTGGGGGCGGCGCGACGGTGCTCGACGGCATCGCCTTCACCCTGCGCCAAGGCATCCCGCTCGCCCTGCTCGGCCCCAACGGCACCGGCAAGACCACCCTGCTGCGCTGCCTGCTCGGCCTGGAAGCAGCATCGGGCCGGGTGACGGTGTCGGGCCGCGACCTGTCCGCCATGTCCCGCGCCGAGGCCGCCCGCCACCTCGCCTATGTGCCGCAGGCCAGCGCCACCGGCTTCGCCTTCCGCGTCCGCGACATCGTGCTGATGGGCCGCACCGCCCATCTCGGCGCCATGGCCGGACCCACCGCCGCCGACCAGCGCGCCGCGGACGCCGCCATCACCCGCCTGGGCATCGCCGACCTCGCCCAGCGCGGCTTCGATGCCCTCTCGGGCGGCGAGCGCCAGCTCGTCCTGGTCGCCCGCGCCCTGGCGCAAGGCGCCCGCATCCTGGTGCTGGACGAACCCTGCGCCAGCCTGGACCTGTCCAACCAGATGCGCATCCTCGCCATCCTGCGCGCGCTGGCCGCCGAGGGCTACGCCATCCTGCTCACCACCCACCTCCCCGACCACGGTTTCCTGCTCGGCGGCGAAGTGGCGCTGCTGAAACAGGGCCGCCTGCTCGGCCCCGCCCCGCCCGCCACCCTGCTGACCGGCCCGGTGCTGGAGGACCTCTACGGCACCGCGATCGAGGTGGTCCCGATCGCCCAGGGCCGCGCCCGCGGACAGGTCGTCTGCGTCCCGGTGATGCCGGCGTGAAGCGCCGCGCGCTGCTCGCTGCCGCCATCCCGTTCGCGGCCGCCGCCCAGCCCCGCACCGTCACCGACATGGCCAACCGCCGCGTCGCCCTGCCCGCCCGCATCAGCCGCGTGGTCACCCTGGGTTCGCTGCCGGTGCTGAACAGCTTCGTCTATGCGATGGGCCAGGGCGCGGCCCTGGTCAACGGCCTGGCCGATTTCGCCAGCCCGCGCTGGGCGCTGCAGACCGTCTTCGCCCCGCAGATCGCCACGATGCCCGCGATGCAACTGCCCACCCGCGAGCCGAACATCGAGGCCATCCTGCTCGCCCGCCCGGACGTCGTGCTGACCATGCACCGCGACAGCCTGGAGAGCCTGGCCCGCCGCGGCATCCCAGCGGTCTTCCTCGCCTGGCGCCGCCCGGAGGACGTGAAAGCCTGCATGGCCGTCCTCGGCGAGGTCTTCGCCGACCACGCCCGCGCCGCCGCCTATGCCGCGTATTTCGACCAGACCATCGCCGACACCGCCGCGCGCGTCGCAGGCAGCCCCAAGCCGCGCGTGCTCTACCTCCAGCCCGACACCCTGACCCAGCCCCGCCTGATCGCCGAATGGTGGATCCCCGCCGCCGGCGGCCGCAGCGTCACCGATGACGGCCGCAGCGCCGAAAGCCGCGGCTTCACCCTGGAACAGGCCGTGCTCTGGGACCCCGACATCCTGATCGTCGCGGACAAGCAGGAGGTCGCCCATCTGCGCGCCCACCCCGTACTGTCCCGCCTGCGCGCAACCCGGGCGGGCCGGATTTTCGTCGTGCCGGTCGGCGCCCACACCTGGTCGAACCGCACCGCCGAACAGCCGCTGACCGTGCTCTGGGCCGCCACGGTGTTCCACCCAGACCGCATGGCGGGCCTCGACCTGCCCGCCCGCACCGCCGCCTTCTACCGCGACATCTTCGGCCATGCGCTGACCGACGCCCAGGTCGCGCAGATCCTCGCCGGCCCCCTGTAGCCGCGGCGCCGCGGGGCTGGCACAGTTCGGCCAACTGGGAAGGAGACTCGCATGAGCCGAATCGCATTGGTCACCGGCGGCGGCAGCGGCGTCGGCCGCGCGGCCGCACTCGCCCTGCTGGGCGCGGGGTGGCAGGTGGTGCTGGCCGGCCGCCGCGCCGACGCCCTGGCCGAAACCGCCGCACTGGCCGGCACCCAGGGGGCCCGCACCCTCTGCGTGCCCACCGACGTCACCCAGCCGGAGCAGGTCGACGCCCTGTTCGCCGCCATCAAGGCGCAATACGGCCGCCTCGACCTGGTGTTCAACAACGCCGGCGGCAACGTGCCCAGCACCAATTTCGGCGACTTCACCTGGGAGCAGTGGACCCAGGTCGTCGCCGTCAACCTCAACGGCTGCTTCCTGATCGCCAACCGCGCCTTCCAGATGATGCGCGACCAGCAGCCGATGGGCGGGCGCATCATCAACAACGGCTCGATTTCCGCCCACACCCCGCGCCCGGGCTCGGCGGCCTACACCTCCACCAAGCACGCCATCACCGGCCTGACCAAGGCGATCGCGCTGGACGGCCGGAACTTCGACATCGCCTGCGGCCAGATCGACATCGGCAACGCCGCGACCCCAATGACCGCCCGCATGGCCCGCGGCGTGCCGCAGCCCGACGGCACGACGCGAGTCGAACCGACCATGGACAGCGGCAATGTCGGCAAGACCATCCTCTACATGGCGGAGCTGGACCCCGACGCCAACGCGCTGTTCGTGGTGGTCAAGGCCACCAAGATGCCGTTCGAGGGGCGGGGCTGAGGGGCGAGAAAGAAAGAAAGAAAGAAAGAAAGAAAGAA
>JBIPLY010000444.1:0-3534 GCA_044369385.1 Acetobacteraceae bacterium
CCCCTTTCGTTTTTCGCCTTCGGCGGGGTGGATGAGGGTCCAGGGACCTCGGGTCCCTGGTGGGGTCTGGGGCGAAGCCCCAGCCTTGCCTGCCTTCCGCCTACACCTGGTCGAAATCCACCGCGATGTGGCTGGTGGTGGGGTGGGCCTGGCAGGTGAGGGTATATCCGGCGGCGGTTTCCCAGGGTTCCAGGGAGAAGTTGGCGGTCATGCGGGCCTGGCCGGTGGTGATGCGGGCGCGGCAGGTGCTGCACATGCCGGCGTGGCAGGACCAGGGCAGGTCGAGCCCGGCGCGCAGGGCGGCGTCGAGGATGGATTCGCCGGCGGCGATCGGGACGGTGTGGCGGGCGCCGTCATGGATGATGGTGGCCACGGCTGCGGGGGCCGCTTCGGGCGCGGGCGGGGCGGCGGGGCGGGACGGGCTGGCGGGGGTGAAGCGTTCGCGCTGGATGCGGTCGGGGGGCAGGCCGAGCGCGGCCAGGGTGGCGGGGAGGCTGTCGAGCATGGCTTCGGGGCCGCAGAGGAAGGCCTGGTCGATGGCGGCGGGGGTGGCCAGGCCGGGGAGGAGGGCGCGCAGGCGGGCGGGGTCGAGGCGGCCGGAGAGGGCCGGGATGTCCTGCGCCTCGCGCGAGAGGGTGTGGATCACGGTGAGGCGGGCGAGGTGGCGGTCCTTGAGGTCTTCCAGCGCGGAACGGAACAGGATGTGGGCGGTGGTGCGGCTGCCGTAGAGCAGGATGGCGCGGCTGTTGGGCTCGGCGGCCAGCGTGGTCGCCAGGATCGAGAGGATCGGGGTGATGCCGGAGCCGGCGGCGAGCGCCAGGTACAGGGCGCTTGCGGCGGGATCGGGGGTGTGGCCGAAGCGGCCCTGGGGGGGCAGCACGTCGATGGTGTCGCCTGGGTGAAGGGCCGTCGTGGCGTGCGGGGAGAAGGCGCCGCCGGGGAGGTGGCGGATGGCGATGCGCAGGTGGGGCTCGTCCGGGGTGGAGCAGATCGAGTAGGGGCGGCGCAGCTCCTGGCCGGCGAGGGTGGCGCGCAGGGTGAGGTATTGGCCGGGGCGGAAGGCGAAGGTTTTGCGGAGCGCGTCGGGGATGGCGAAGGCCAGGGACACGGCGCCGGGGGTTTCCTGACGGCGGTCGGCGATGCGCAGGGGGTGGAACGTGAGTGACACTGGAGGGGGGTCAGTGACACTTGAAGGCGTGGAAGGGTTCGCGGCAGGCGCGGCATTGGCGCAGCGATTTGCAGGCGGTGGAGCCGAATTCGGCCAGCAGCGCGGTGTCGGCGCTGCCGCAGCGGGGGCAGGCGACCGGGGGGCTGGCGAACAGGGCGCGGCGGGGGGCGCCGGTGGGAGGGGCGATGCCCTGGGCGAGGAGCTTGGCGCGGCCGGACCCGGTGAGCCAGTCGGTGGTCCAGGCGGGCGACAGCACGGTGGTGACGCGGGCGGGGGCGATGCCGGCGGCGGCCAGGGCGGCTTCGATGTCCTGGGCGATGACGGTCATGGCCGGGCAGCCGGAATAGGTCGGCGTGATGCGGATTTCCACGCCGTGCTCGTCGATGGCGACATCCCGGAGAATGCCGAGTTCGGCGATGGTGAGCGGCGGGAGCTCCGGGTCGGGGACGGCGGCGGCGATGTCCCAGGCGCGTTGGCGCAGGCCCTCTAGCGAGCGCATGATTCACGCCTCCGACGCATCCGCCTCCGGCGATCATGCACTACCATGTCGCCCCCGGATGGGCGCGGGCGACGGACTGCATGACCGCCAGCATGTGGCCGAGATGTTCGGTGTGGCGCCCGGCGCGGCCGCCGGACTGCATCCAGCCATCGGCGGGGCGGGCCAGGGTGGCGCGGCGCAGCACGGTGGCGACGGTGGCGTTCCAGGTGTCGCGCAGGCCGGCGGGCTCCGGGCAGATGTCGGCGGCGACCAGGACTTCGTCCTCGGGCTCGAACATCTCGCCGGTGTAGGGCCAGAGCCGATCGAGCGCGGATTGGGCGCGGCGATGGGATTCGGGCGTGCCGTCGCCCAGGCGGATCAGCCATTCGGCGGCGTGGCGCAGGTGGTAGGCGGATTCCTTTTCGGCGCGGGCGGCGATGGCGGCGAGGTCGCGGTCGCGCGAGGCGGTGGCGGCGCGCCAGAACGGGTCGATGAAGGCGGCATAGAGAAAGAGGCGGGCGATGGTGACGGCGAAGTCGCCGTTGGGGAGTTCCAGCAGCAGCAGGTTGGCGTATTCGCGGTCGGCGCGCAGATAGGCCAGCGCGTCTTCGTCCTCGCCGGCGCCGTGGGTGGCGGCCAGGGCATAGAGGGCGCGGGCCTGGCCGATCAGGTCGAGTGCGAGGTTGGCGAGCGCCAGTTCCTCTTCCAGCGTCGGGGCGTGGCCGGTCCATTCCGACAGGCGGTGGCCGAGGACCAGCGCGTCGTCGGCGCGGCGCAGGAGCAGGGCGGAGAAGCGGTCTGACATCACAGGGGTCCGCTCAGCAGGGGGGGCACTACATGTGCCCCACTTCGTCCGGCACTTCATAGAAGCTGGGGTGGCGATAGATCTTGCTGGCGGCGGGGTCGAACAGCATGGCGCGGTCGGCGGGGTCCGACGCCGTGATCGCGGCCGAGGGGACGACCCAGATCGACAGGCCCTCGCCGCGGCGGGTGTAGGTGTCGCGGGCGGCGTGCAGCGCCAGGGTGGCGTCCGCGGCGTGGAGCGAGCCGACATGGCGGTGGGACAGGCCGTTCCGGGAGCGGATGAAGACTTCCCACAATGGCGTCAGGAGGGGGGGGCTGAGGGGCGCGGTCATGCGGCGATCCGGTGCTTGGCGGCGTGGGCCAGGGCGGCTTCGCGGACCCAGGCGCCGTCGTCATGCGCCGCGCGGCGGGCGGCCAGGCGTTCGCGGTTGAGCGGGCCGTCGCCGGCCAGGACGCGGCGGAATTCGGCCCAGTCGATCGGGCCGTGGTGCCAGTGGCCGTCTTCGAAGCGCAGGTCCGGGTCGGGGAAGGTGAGGCCGAGGTGGTGGCCTTGCGGCACGGTGGCGTCGATGAATTTCTGGCGCAGGGCGTCGTTGGTGAAGCGCTTGATCTTCCAGCGCATCGAGGCGTCGGAGTGCTGCGAGTCGGTGTCGGGCGGGCCGAACATCATCAGGCAGGGCCACCACCAGCGATTCAGCGCGTCCTGCGCCATCGCCTTTTGCGCCTTGGTGCCGCGCGACAGGGTCAGCATGATCTCGTAGCCCTGGCGCTGGTGGAAGCTTTCCTCCTTGCAGACGCGGATCATGGCGCGGGCATAGGGGCCGTAGGAGCAGCGGCAGAGCGGGATCTGGTTCATGATCGCCGCGCCGTCGACCAGCCAGCCGATGGCGCCGATGTCGGCCCAGCTCAGGGTGGGGTAGTTGAAGATCGAGGAGTATTTGGCGCGGCCGGAGAGGAGCTGGTCGACCAGCGTCTCGCGCGCGGTGCCGAGGGTTTCCGCCGCGGCGTAGAGATAGAGGCCGTGGCCGCCCTCGTCCTGGACCTTGGCCAGCAGGGCGGCCTTGCGGCGCAGGCTGGGGGCGCG
>JBIPLY010000445.1:0-3530 GCA_044369385.1 Acetobacteraceae bacterium
TCGGGCTGGGCGCCAGGGCCGATGCGCTGGCCGCCGATCTCAGCCACGGCGAGCGCCGCCAGCTAGAACTGGCGATGGCGCTGGCGACCAGGCCGAAACTGCTGCTGCTGGACGAGCCGATGGCCGGCCTCGGCGCCACCGAGTCCGCCGCCATGACCGCGCAGCTCGCCGCGCTGAAGGGCACCATCGCGGTGCTGCTGGTCGAGCACGACATGGACGCCGTCTTCGCGCTGGCCGACCGCATCACCGTGCTGGAGCGCGGCCGCGCCATCGCCAGCGGCCCGCCCGCCGCGATCCGCGCCGACGAAGCGGTGCGCGACGCCTATCTGGGGGCGGCGTGATGCTGACCATCAGCGGCCTCTGCGCTGGCTACGGCCACAGCCCGGTGCTGCACGGCGTCGATCTCGCCATCGGCCCGGGCGAGGTGGTCAGCCTGATGGGCCGCAACGGCATGGGCAAGACCACCACCATCCGCGCCCTGCTGGGCCTGCTGCCCAGCCGCGGCAGCCGCAGCTTCGCCGGGCGCAACCTCGCGGGCCTGCCGCCGCACGCCATCGCCCGCCTGGGCATCGGCCTGGTGCCGGAGGGCCGCCAGGTCTTCCCGACCCTGACCGTCAGGGAAAACCTGCTCGCCACCGCCCGCCCCGGCCCCTGGACCGTGGCCGGTATCGGCGCGCTGTTCCCCCGCCTGGCCGAACGCGCGGCCCAGCCGGCGGCCACGCTCTCGGGCGGCGAACAGCAGATGCTGGCGATCGGCCGCGCGCTGATGACCAATCCGCGCCTGCTGGTGCTCGACGAAGCCACCGAGGGCCTGGCCCCCCTGATCCGGGGGGAGATCTGGGCCTGCCTCGCCCGGCTGAAGGCGGACGGTCAGGCGATCCTGGTGGTCGACAAGCACCTGGCCGCCCTGCGCCCGCTGGCGGACCGCATGACCATCATCGAAAAGGGCCGCACGGTCTGGACCGGCACGCCGGCGGGGCTGGACGCCGACCCCGGCATCGCGCAGCGTTGGCTCGGGCTGTGACGGAGACGCGGACATGACCGAGCAGGCAAAAGGCGATTTCGGCACGCTGGCCGGGCTGCGCGAGCAAGGCGTCGCGGTGTTCCGCGCCGTGCCTTACGCCCTGCCGCCCACCGGCCCGCGCCGCTTCGCCCCGCCCGCGCCGCTGCCGCCCTGGCCCGGCCTGCGCGACGCCACCGCGCATGGCCCGATCGCCCCCCAGGCCCCCTCGCGCCTCGCCCCGGCGATGGGCGATTTCATGCGCCCGATGGACGAGGACTGCCTGACCTTGACCATCTGGACGCCGTCGCCCGATGCCGCCCGCCGCCCGGTGCTGGTCTGGCTGCACGGCGGCGCCTGGGTCAGCGGGGCGGGGTCGCTGGACTGGTACGATGGCGCAAGGCTGGCCGCCGAGGGCGACATCGTGGTGGTCGGCGTGAACTACCGCCTCGGCCCGCTCGGCTATCTGCACCACCCCGCGCTGCCCGATGACGACCTGGGCACGCTGGACCAGACCGCCGCCCTGCGCTGGGTGCGCGACCATATCGCCGCGTTCGGCGGCGATCCGGGCAGCGTCACCCTGATGGGCCAGTCCGCCGGGGCGGCCAGCATCGGCCGGCTGATCATCGACCCCGGCGCCCGCCCGCTGTTCCACCGCGTCATCCTGCAATCCGGCGGCTTCGGCCGCGACCCGCTGATCCGCGCCGAGGCGCAGCAGACCGGCGCGCAGGTGCTGCGCGCCGCCGGCCTCGACCCCGACGCCCCCGATCTCCTGGCCCGCCTGCAAGCCGTCCCCGCCGAAACCCTGGTCGCCGCCACCGGCGCCGTCGCCCGCGCCAATGCCCGCTTCGCCGAGACCAACCCGCCCTTCATGCCCACCGTCGCCGCCCCGATGACGCAGGCCGCGCTGTTCGCCGCCATCGCCCGCGACGCCGCCGGGCTGCAGGTGCTGATCGGCGCCACGCACGATGAAATCCACGCCTTCTTCGCCTCCAACCCGGCGATGGCCGAGCCGGACTGGACCGCCAGCGCCCAGCGCTTCGCCGCCCTGGCCAAGCGCCCCGACGCGATGGAGCGCTACCGCGCCCGCCGGCCCGGCGGCGTGCTGATGGATTGGCTGGCCGACCTGGTCAGCGACCACACCTTCCTGTGGCCGACCATGCGCCTGGCAACCGCCCTGTCCGCCGCCGGCGTGGCCACCCAGGCCTATCAGTTCGACTGGGCGCCGCAGGGCTCGCGGTTCCGCGCCTGTCACTGCATCGAGCTGCCCTTCGTCTTCGGCAATTTCGCCCAGTGGCCGGGGGCGGGGATGCTCCAGGGCGGCGATGCGGCGGAGATGGACGGGCTGTCCGCGATCATCCGCAGCGCCTGGACCGCCTTCACCCGCACCGGCGATGCCAGCCTGCCGGCGCTGCCCTGGCCGCGCTACGACCCCGCCCGGCGGCTGACCATGCGCCTCGATGCCGTCTGCGCGATGTCCGGCGACCCCGCCGGCCTCGATTCCCGCGCATGAGCGGTTGCGCTTCGGGCGTCAGCGGCCCTAGCCTGTGACATCAACAAGACATGATGGAGGCTTTCGGATGAAACTCCGCTCCCTGTTCACGGCGGCGGTCGCCGCGGCAGCGGCATTCGCCGCTCAACCAGCGATGGCGCAAAAATCGGCCGACACGCTGCGCGCGATGTGGACCGATCCGGTGGTGAACATCGATCCCTACTACAACAACCAGCGCACCGGGCTGATCCTGGCGCATCACGCCTGGGACGGGCTGGTGTTCCGCGACCCCAACGGCTTCACCATGAAGCCGCTGCTGGCGCAGAGCTGGAAGTGGATCGACGACACCACGCTGGAGTTCAAGCTCAACCCCAACGTCACCTTCCACAACGGCGACAAGTTCAGCGCCGACGACGTGATGTACACGATCGGGCTGATCACCGACCCGGCCTCGGGCATTTCGGTGCCCTCCAACTTCGCGCCCTGGCTGGCCGGCGCCGAGAAGGTCGATGCCACCACCGTGCGCCTGAAGCTGAAGCAGCCCTTCCCGGCGGCGCTGGAATACGTCTCCTTCGTGATGCCGATCTACCCGAAGGCCTATCGCGAACGCGTCGGCAAGGATGGCTACAACAAGGAGCCGATCGCCTCCGGCCCCTATCGCGTCTCCAAGTGGGAACCCGGCCAGACCGTGGAGCTGGAGCGCTACGAGGGCTATTACGAGGGCGGCGGCAAAGGCCGCGCGCCCATCAAGAAGGTGGTGATCCGCCAGGTCGGCGACGCCAACTCGATGGTCAACGCGCTGATCGGCAACCAGGTGGACTGGATCTGGCAGTATCCCGCCGACCTGGTGGAGAAGATCGCCACCCTGCCGCACGCCACCACCCTGACCCAGGAAGCCTTCCGCATCGCCCACCTGTCGCTGGACGCCGCCGGGCGCAGCGATCCGAAGGGCCCGCTGACCAACCAGAAGGTGCGCCAGGCGATCTGGCATGCCATCGACCGCCAGGCCTTCGCCAAGAACCTGGTCCGCTTCGGCAG
>JBIPLY010000446.1:0-3524 GCA_044369385.1 Acetobacteraceae bacterium
CGTGGGGGTGGCGGCATCAAGGCGCAGCGGGTGGTGGGGCGGGCGCGCGCCGCCCCGTCAGCAGCGAATCCAGCAGCAGCACGCCCACCCCGCAGACGATCGCGGCGTCGGCGACGTTGAACACATACCACGACCAGCCATAGGCGTGGGCATGGATGAAATCGACCACCGCGCCGAAGCGCAGCCGGTCGATGATGTTGCCCACGGCGCCGCCGGCCACTGCGCCCAGCGCCAGTGCCACGGACAGCCGCTCCGCCCGCCACAGCCAGACCGCCAGCGCCACCACCACCGCCATGGCCACCGCGGCCAGCAGCAGCGCGCCCAGCGGGCCATCCGCGCCGAGCAGGCCGAAGGTGACGCCGCGATTCCACACCATGGTCAGGTTCAGCCCCGGCAGCACCGCAACGGAGTGCCGCGCCGGCAGGTCGAACACCTCCAGCACCCAGTATTTGCTGACCTGGTCCAGGATCAGGATGTCCAGCGCCGCGATGGCGCCGAACAGCCGCAGGCGATCCGCCGCGCTCATCCGCCGCCCGGGCCCACCAGCCCGGATTCGACGGCATCCTCGCAGCGCCGGCACAGCGAGGGATGCGCCAGGCTGCGCCCGACCTCGGGCAGCACCTTCCAGCAGCGCTCGCATTTCGCCCCCGCCGCCTCCGTGGCGCGCGCGCCCGCCACTGCCGCCGTCGCCACCGTGGCGCCGGCCACGATCAGGATGTCGGCCCAGGCTTCGGCACTCAGCAGCCCGGCCTGGTCGTCCGGCAGCGCCATGGTGACCACGGCCTGGTTGGAGGAGCCGATGCGCTTCTCGGCGCGCATCGCCTCCAGCTCCGTGGTACCCAGCCGGCGCAGCTCGCGGATGGTTACCCATTTCGCGCCCAGGGCGTCATCACGCCAATCGGCGGGGATGGTCGGGAAATCATGCAGGTGCACGCTGTCATCCGTGCCGAAGCGCGAAGTCCAGGCCTCCTCGGCGGTGAACACCAGCACCGGGGCGAGCCAGGTGCACAGGCAGCGATGCAGGTGGTCCAGCACCGTGCGCGCCGCGCGCCGGCGCAGGCTGTCCGGCCGGTCGCAGTACAGCGCGTCCTTGCGGATGTCGAAGTAGAACGCGCTCAAATCCGACGAGCAGAAATTATGCACGGCGGCATAGACCCCGGTCCAGTCATAGCTCGCCACCGCCGCGCGCATCATGGCGTCCGTCTCGGCGATGCGGTGCAGCACCCAGCGCTCCAGCTCCGGCATGTCCGCGGCAGCCACGCGCTCGGCCTCGGCGAACCCGTCCAGCGAGCCCAGCAGCCAGCGCAGCGTGTTGCGCAGGCGGCGATACAGCTCGGTCTGCTGTTTCAGGATTTCCTTGCCGATGCGCATGTCCTCGCTGGTGTCCGACGACATCACCCACAGCCGCAGGATATCCGCGCCGTACTGGTCGTTGACCTCCTGCGGCGCCACGACATTGCCCAGCGACTTGCTCATCTTGCGGCCGTGCTCGTCCATGACGAAGCCGTGCGTCAGCACCGCCTTGAACGGCGCCACGCCGCGGGTGCCGACGGATTCCAGCAGCGAGGAATGGAACCAGCCGCGGTGCTGGTCCGATCCCTCCAGATACAGATCGGCCGGCCAGGGCAGCCCACGCGCCTCCAGCACGAAGGCATGGGTGGAGCCGCTCTCGAACCACACATCGACGATGTCGAACACCTGTTCGTAGTCGGCGGGGTCGCGGCCCTCGCCCAGGAAGCGTTCGGGCGGGGAGGAGTACCAGGCATCCGCCCCCTCGGCTGCGAAGGCGGCCACGATGCGGTCGACCACCGCCTGGTCGCGCAGCACCTGGCCGCCGGCGCGCTCGACGAACACCGCGATCGGCACGCCCCAGGCGCGCTGGCGGCTGATGCACCAGTCCGGGCGGCTGGCGACCATGCTGCCGATGCGGTTGCGGCCCTGGTCGGGCACGAAGACGGTGTCGGCGATCGCCTGCAACGCCTTGGCGCGGATGGCATTCTCGCCATCCATGCGGATGAACCATTGCGGCGTGGCGCGGAAGATCAGCGGCGCCTTGCTGCGCCAGGAATGCGGGTACGAGTGCACCAGCTTGCCGCGCGCCAGCAGCCCGCCGGCCGCGGTCAGCGCGGCGCAGACGGCATCGGCCACCTTGTAGACATGCTGCCCGGCGAAATGCGGCACCCAGGCATTGAAGGTGCCGTCCTCGCCGACGGTGTCCGGCACCTCGATGCCGTGGGTGCGGCCGAGTTCAAAGTCCTCCTCGCCATGGCCCGGCGCGATATGGACGAAGCCGGTGCCGGCCTCGGTGGTGACGTATTCCGCGGAATACACCACGACATCGTGGTCATAGCCGCGCCCGCGCATCGGATGGGCGCAGGTGGTGCCGAGGAGTTCGCTGCCCTTGTGGACGTGCATCACATGATGCGTCTCCACCCCCGAAGCCGCGCAGACCTGCGGCAACAGGGCGAGCGCCACCAGCACCCGTTCGCCGGCCACCGCCAGCGACCCCTCCTTCACGCTGTCGATGCGCACGACGGCATAGTCGATGTCTTCGCCCAGCGCGATCGCCCGGTTGCCCGGCATGGTCCAGGGCGTGGTGGTCCAGATGGCGATGGCAGCCCCCGCAAGCCCGGCCACCGGGCTCGACAGGATCGGGAACCGCACCGTCACCGTCGTGCTGGTGTGGTCGTGATACTCGATCTCCGCCTCGGCCAGCGCGGTCTTTTCCACCGGCGACCACATCACCGGCCGCAGCCCGCGATACAGCGCGCCGTTCATCAGGAAGCGCCCGATCTCGCCGAAGATCGCCGCCTCGCTTTGCAGGTCCATGGTGGCATAGCGGTTCGGCCAGTCGCCCAGCACGCCCAGCCGGCGGAACTCCTGTTCCTGCACCCCCATCCAATGCGCGGCATAGGCGCGGCACTCGGCGCGGAAATCCAGCACCGCGACGGCATCCTTGTCCTTCTTGGCGGCGCGGTACTGCTCCTCGATCTTCCATTCGATCGGCAGGCCGTGGCAGTCCCAGCCCGGGATGTAGTTGGCGTCATAGCCGCCCATCTGGCGGGCGCGGTTGACCACGTCCTTGAGGATCTTGTTCAGCGCGGTGCCGATATGCAGGTTGCCGTTCGCATAGGGCGGGCCGTCATGCAGGATGAACGGCGTGCGGCCCTGCGACTTCGCGCGCAGCTTCTCCCACAGCCCGATCGCCTCCCACCGCGCCAGCATCGCCGGCTCCTTCTTCGGCAGGTCGCCGCGCATGGGAAAATCCGTCGCCGGCAGGAACACCGTGCTGCGATAGTCGCGGCCGGCTTCGGCCTCGGTCGGGGTCTGGCTCATGGGATGTGTCTCGTGCGGCCGGCAAGCCGGCGGAAGGGTGATGGGATGCGCGTCGAGCCCGGCTCTCTAGCGAGAGGCCGGGCGGGTAATTCGCGCTATGGCAATCCCATGCATGCCCGGCATTATGCCGCCGGGCGGCGCGCGCGGCAACCTCGCGCGCGCCCAGGTGGGTCAGGTGAACATGTCGG
>JBIPLY010000103.1:0-11176 GCA_044369385.1 Acetobacteraceae bacterium
CGCCGATATCCGCCGGGAACTGGCCGCGCCGCATGACACCCCGGATGGCCCGCGCTATCCCGGCACCTGCCGCCACCTGCCCGATGCCGTGCGGGCCGAACGCATGGCCGCCGGGCAGCCCTATGCGCTGCGGCTGGACATGGCAGCGGCGCTGGCCGCGGCACCCGGGCCGCTGCGGTTCCATGACGCGACTGCCGGCCAGGTCTCCGCCGACCCCTCGGCCTTCGGCGACATCGTGCTGGCGCGCAAGGACACCCCGGCCAGCTACCACCTGTGCGTCACCCATGACGACGCGCGGCAGGGCGTGAACCTGGTGGTGCGCGGCGACGACCTGCTGGCGGCGACGCATGTGCATGTGCTGCTCCAGGCGCTGATGGGCTGGCCGACGCCGGATTACGCGCATCACCGCCTGCTGACCGATGCCGCCGGCCGCCGCCTGGCCAAGCGCGACCGCGCCGCCACGCTGCGCGACCTGCGCGCCGGCGGCCACAGCCCGGCCGAGGTGCGCGCCATGGCGATGCCGGCATGACCGCGCCCGACATCCCCCGGCTGCTGGCCCAGGAGATCGCCTATACCGCGGCGCGCGCCGGGGTGATCGGCCGGCATCCCGGCAATCCGTTCGGCGTGGCGATGCGCCCGTTCGGCACCGCCTGGGCGTGCCAGGTCAAGGGCGTGCCGAGCCCCTGGCTCAACCGCGCGATCGGCCTGTCGGAGGCCGATGCCGGTGAGATCCCGGCGCTGGCCGCCTGGTTCGCCGCGGCCGGCATCGCCGCGCGCTATGAAACCACGCCGGATTGCGCCGGCCCCGCCCTGGTCCGGGCGCTTGCCGCCATCGGCACGCTGCCGCTGTCCGGCGATGCGCTGGTCGGCGGCCCCGGGCGGGGCGGGGCGTGCCCGGCCGGCATCGCGGTCGCGGCGAGCGCGGCGCAGGTCGAGACGTTCCTGGACACGCATCTGGACGGGCTGGAGCTGCCGGCCGCGATCCGCCCGCTGGCCAAGGCCAACATGCGCGGCTGGCGCGGGCAGCCGGGCTGGCGGCTGCTGCTGGCCGATGTGGACGGCACGCCGGCGGGCGCCAGTGTCATGTTCGGCGCGCCGGGCCTGACCTATGTCGCGGACATGGCCACCCGCCCGGCGCTGCGCGGGCGCGGGGTGCAGACCCGGCTGCTGGCCGCGGTGCATGCGCTGCATGGGAACGGCGGGGTGGTCTGGGCGCGCTGCCGGTTCGGCTCGCAAAGCCACCGCAACCTGGCGCGGGCCGGGCTGGCCACGCTGTGCACCACGCAATTCTGGCAGTGAGAAAAAGCGGCGGCACCATCCTGGGGGGAGGATGGTGCCGCCTCACCGGGCGATCCAGCGGGGGGGCGGATCAAGCCCGGCGTTCGATCCGGGCCACCAGTGCGAACACGCCCAGCGTGACCACGGCAAGCCCGATATACAGCGGCAACAGCGGCACCCCGAGCAGGTCGGCAAACGTCACCTTGCCCAGCCGCCAGACGCTCAACACGTTCGCCTTCATCCAGTCGAAGCTGAGGGCATAGGCGATCGCCCCCACCACCATGCCGCCCGCGCCAACCAGCGCATGGACACTGCCGGACCCGATAGCCGCAATCCCGGTGCCGGGGCAATAGCCATACAGCACCATGCCCACGCCGAGCAGCGCCCCGCCAAGCAGGGCTGCCAACAGATTCGTCTCCCGCACCGCCCATTTGGCCAGCCCGGCATCGGTCAGCACCAGAACGCCGACGCCGCCGACCACCAGCGCCGTCATGATGATCTTCAGCACGGTGAAGTCGCGCAGCCGCAGCTGGTTCACGATCGTGTCATAGCTGGTCACCCGCCCGCGCTGCAGCAGCCAGCCGAAGGCAAAGCCGAACACCGGGGCCAGCAGCAGCGCATCGGTACCCTTGAGGGGAAACATGGCTCGACTCCTTCTCAGCGCCGGAACAGCAGCAACGCGGTCGGCACCCCGGCGGCGAACAGCGCCGCGGTGAAGGCCCAGCCGCCGACCGCCAGCTGCAAGCCCTGCGAGATGGTGTTGCCGGAGGTGCAGCCATTGGCCAGCCGCGCCCCGAACATCGCAACCGCCCCGCCCAGGAATGCCACGGCCAGCCGCGGCCAGGCCCGGCCGCCGAACCGCTCCCGCCACACCGCCGGCACCACTTCCAGCCGGAACGACCGGTTCATCAGCGATGATGCCAGCCCGCCGAAGAAGGTGCCGACCAGGAACAGCGTGCCGTAGTCCAGCCGCAGCGGATTGGTCTTCCAATAGGAATTCGCCGCCACCGCCTCCGGCCCCACCGCCAGGGCCGCGACCCCGCCGGCGATCTGCGCGCCCGCTGTGGTAATCCCGATCGGGGCCGCGACGATGGCAAAGGCGAGCCACGACAGCACCCCGATCCCGGCGCCCACCAGATAGGGCGTGGCGCCCCCCGAAAGTCGCGGCAGCGCCGGCGATGCGGCGGGCAGGGCCATGTCCGACATGGGCATCTCCATAAGCAGTACCGCACGTATAACATTAGTGATGCCTGATGTTCAAGCCGATTCGCGCCCGCGTTGCGCCGATCCGGTTTTCGCCGGATAGTTTCGCCATCCAGCGCGGAGAACCCCGATGTCGCATCCCCGGACCAACGAGCGCGTGGCCTGGTTCAACGGCGCCTGGGTGCCGGAGCGCGAGGTGATGATCCCGTTTCGCGACCGTTCCTGGCTCTACGGCGACGGCGCCTTCGACATGACCCGCACCTTCGACGGCCGCATCTTCCGCATCCAGGAGCATATCGACCGCTTCTACCGCTCGCTGCGCTACCTGCGCATCGATCCCGGCCTGTCGCCGGCCGAAATGGTGGCGCTGTCCGAGGAGGCGGTGGAGCGCAACGCCCATCTCCGCCCCGAGGGCGGCGACTGGTGGGTGGGGCAGCGCGTCAGCCGCGGCGTGAATGCGGTGGGCGACGAGGGCTGGGAGCATACCGGCCCGAACGTTGTGATCGAGATGATGCCGCTGCCGTTCAAGGCGCGCGCGAAGATGTACCGCGACGGCGCCGAGGTGGTGGTGCCGCCGGTGCGCCGCACCGCGCCGGACATGCTCAGCCCGCGCGCCAAGACCCACAACTACCTGAACATGATCGTCGCCGAACAGCCGGTGAAAGCCGCAAATCCCGAGGCGTGGGCGGTGCTGCTCGACGAGAGCGGCAACCTCGCCGAGGGCATCGGCAGCAACATCTTCCTGGTTCGCGAGGGAAGGTTGCAGACGCCGCGCGAGAAATTCGTGCTGCCCGGCGTCTCGCGCCAGATGACGATCGACATGGCGCGCAAGCTGGGCATTCCGTTCGAGGAACGCGACATCGACATGTTCGACGCGGCCACGGCCGACGAGATGTTCCTGACCTCGACCAGCCTGTGCATCCTTCCGGTCAGCCGCTTCAACGGCCAGGCGGTGGCCGACGGTGCCATCCCCGGGCCGGTGACGCAGCGCCTGGTCGATGCCTATGTCGCGGAGGTCGGCTGCGACTTCGTGGCGCAGTACCTGCGCCACCTGGGATAGGCGCTAGAGCAAAAGCCGTGCTGATGGGCGCACGGCCTCCGCTCTAGCTCTTTGTTCAAGAACGCAAATCTTCCGACCGGATGATGCCATCCGGTCGGATATTGCTCTAGCCAGTGAAGTCGTAGCGGATGAAGCCGCGGTTCGCCGCCAGCCGGTCATAGAGCCGCCGCGCGACGACGTTGTTGTCCTGGGTCTGCCAATAGACGCGCCCGGCGCCGTAGGCTTTCGCCGCGGCGGCCACCGCCTCGATCAGCAGGCGCCCGGCGCCGGTGCCGCGCAGGGCTTCGTCGACATAGAGGTCCTGCAGGTAGCAGACCGGGGCGGCGGACCAGGCGGTTTCCTGGTACATGTAGTGGGTGATGCCGATCAGCTTTCCCCCGGCGTCGCGGGCGCCGAAGCCGTGGATGCGGCCGTCGAAGAGCTTCTGCCAGGTCAGGTCATAGGTCTCGGGCGGCAGGACCGTGTGGTAGAAGGTCAGGTAGCCGGTCCAGAGTTCGGCCCAGCGGGCGCGGTCGGCGTGGGTCAGGCGGGTGATGGTGGTCATGCGGGGGCTCCTGGCTGTCTCAACCGTGGCGCAGCACGATCTTGCCGAAATGGCTGGCGCCTTCCATGTGGCGGAAGGCGTCGCGGGCCTCGGCGAAGTCGAAGACGCGGTCGATCACCGGGTGCAGGCGGTGGGCGGCGATGGCGCGGTTCATGTCGTCGAACATCTCGCGCGAGCCGACATAGATGCCGCGCACCGAGAGCGATTTGCGCATGATGCCGGTGGGGTTGACCTCGGCCGCCCCCGTCAGCACGCCGATCAGGCTGATCGAGCCGCCGAGGCGCACCGCACCCAGCGAGCGGGCGAAAGTGCCGGCGCCGCCGACCTCGACCACTTCGTCGACGCCCTGGCCGTCGGTCAGCTTCACCGCTTCGTCCTGCCATTCCGACGTGGTGCGGTAGTTGATGCCGTCGCTGGCGCCGAGCGCGAAGGTGCGGGCGAGCTTGGCGTCCGACGACGAGGTGGCGATGACGCGGGCGCCGAGCAGGCGGGCGAATTGCAGGGCGAAGATCGAGACGCCGCCAGTGCCCTGGACCAGCACCGTGTCGCCGGCGCGGGTGCGGGCGTGTTCGGCCAGCGCATGCCAGGCGGTGACGGCGGCGCAGGGCAGGGTGGCGGCTTCCTCGAAGCTCAGATGGGCCGGGAGGTGGACCAGGCCGTCCGCATCGAGCACGACGTACTCGGCCATCATGCCGTGGATGGCGCCGCCGAGGGCCGAGGCGCTGGCTTCCGGGGTGATGCGCCCGGCGATCCAGCGCTGCATGAAGATGCCGGCCACGCGGTCGCCGGGTTTCACGCGGGTGGTGCCGGGTCCGGTTTCGACCACCTCGCCGGCGCCGTCCGACAGCGGGATCAGCCCGGAGGGCGGGGCGCCGCGGGCATAGGCGCCGCGCACCATCATCAGGTCGCGGTAGTTCAGCGAGGTGGCGCGCACGCGGACCAGCGCCTGGCCGGGGCCGGGGCGGGGGATGTCCTCCTCGGTCATGGTCAGGGTGTCGATGCCGGGCTGGGTCAGGCGGTAGAGCTTCATCGCGGTTCCTGCATTGCGGGATGTGGCGCGCAAGGTAGGCTGCGGGCGTTCATTCAGGAAGGCGCCCCATGCAGATCAACGACCCCGCCGTGATTGCCGAAGCCCGCGCCACGTTTGACCGCTATGAGGCGGCGCTGATGGCCAATGACACGCCGGTGCTGGACGAGATCTTCTGGGCCGATCCGCGCACCGTGCGCTTCGGGATCACCGAGATCGGCTTCGGCCATGAGGCGATCCGCGCGTTCCGGGCGACGGTGAAGAAATACGCGCCGCGCATCCAGAAGCGCATCGAGATCACCAGCTTCGGCCAGGACTTCGCCTGCACCCCCCTGATCTATGAGCGCGTGAACACGGGCGCCATCGGCCGCGAGACCAAGATCATGGCCCGGTTTCCCGATGGCTGGCATGTGGTGTCCGCCCATGTCTCGCTGCTGGCGGCGGGCGACGAGACGCAGAAGAAGTAGCTATTCCTGGCGCGGGCGCACCATCACCCGCCCGGCTGCCTTGCTCATCTCGAAGGCCCCGGTATCGGCGACCAGGCTGACCAGCTTGGCATGGCCGAACTGCCGCGGGTCGAAATTGGGGCTGATGTCGCGCAGCGCCTTGCCCAGCGGCGACAGGTGGCGCCAGCCATCGGTGTGGGGCACCTTCTGGATCGCGCGGCGCAGCAACTGGGTCGCGGCCTGGCGCATCGGGGCGCCGTCCGTTGCCGCCGACGCGGGCGCTGCCGACGCGCCCGGAACCGGCCCGGGCATCGCCAGCACCATGAAGCTGCGGCAGGCATCGCGGAAGCTCGCCGCGGCCTGTGGCCCGCCATAGCCGAACACGTCCAGCCCCTGTTCGCGGATGCGGGTTGCCAGCCGGGTGAAGTCGCCGTCCCCGGTCACCAGGCAGAACCCCTCCACCGTTCCCTGGTGCAACAGGTCCATCGCGTCGATCACCAGCGCGATGTCGGCGGCGTTCTTGCCCGAGGACACCGCGAAGGTCTGCTGCGCCGTCAGCGCGTGCCGCGCCAGCGCCTTGTGCCAGCCGGCCAGCCGCGCATCGGAGAAGTCGCCGTAGATGCGCCGCACGATCGGCGCGCCGCGCTCGGCCACGGCGGCGAAGATCTCGTCGGCCAGCCGCGCCGGGATGTTCTCGGCATCGACCAGCACGGCGAGGCGGGGGATTGAAGGTTGGAGCACGGCGCCATCCGATTGTGACGCTTCGGCGTAGCCCCGCGGGCGTTTCAGCCGGGTTTCGGGATTGCACCGATCACCAGCCCCAGGCCGGCGACCAGCAGCAGCGCCACCACCACGCGCCGATAGTCCAGCGCGCCGAGCCGCGCATAGACGCGCGTGCCCAGCCACAGCGGCAGCAGCATCGCCGGGGCCGCCACGGCGAACAGCGACAGCTCCGCCCCGCCCACCAGGCCGCGCCCGACGAACGCCGTCAGCGCCAGCGCGTGCATCGCGGTGTTGAATGCCTGGAACACCGCGCGCTGCGCGTCTTTCTCCCATCCCCGCAGCGTTGCCCACAGCGTCGGCACCGGGCCGGACAGCCCGCCGAGCCCGCCCATCACGCCGCCGATCCAGCCGGCCAGCCCATCGGCCGCCGAACCGCCGAACGCCACCGGCCGGCGCGCGCGCGTCAGCAGCATGGTCGCGCACCAGAGGATCAGGAACAGGCCGAGGCCCATGCGGAACCGGGCGGCGTCGAGCTGCGGCAGCAGCCAGGCGCCGAGCGGGATGCCCAGCGCGCCGCCCAGGATGAACGGCCAGGCCCGCGCCATGCGCAGCCCGGCCCAGGTCAGCCGCCCGTTCAGCACCTGCCCCAGCAGCGAGCACATCACCACCAGCGGCCCGGCGCTGTCCGGCGGCAGCACCCAGGCCCAGACGCTCAGCGACACCATGGCAAAGGCGAAGCCGCTCAGGCCCTGGACGAAGCCCGCCGCGGCCGCGCCCAGGGCAACCAGCGCAAGGTCCAGCTACTTCACCGACGAGAACGCCGTCGGCGTCAGGAACGAGTTCATCACGTTCCAGTTGATCGGGCCGTCCGCTTCGGTTTCGGCGCGAATTTTCAGCCAGTCCGGATCGGTGGCGAAGGCGTTCCACTTCTGCTCCCGCTCGGCCAGCGACTCCCAGGCCAGCAGATAGGTCAGGTCGCCGTTCGATTCGCCCACCAGCGTGGTCCAGAACCCGGCCTGGCGAATGCCGTGCTTGTCCCACAGCTTCAGCGTGTGGTTCTGGAACCGGCTCAGCAGCGCCGGCAGGCGGCCGGGCATGGTGCGGTAGATGCGCAGTTCGTAGATCATCGGTTTTCCCCCTTCATGGCCGCACGGGCTGTGCAGCGCCGAACAGACGGCTATCCTGGGCGGCGCGCGGCGTCCGCGCAACCGGGAGCCGGCGATGCATGTGGTAGTGATCGGGGCAGGGATCGTCGGCGCGATCAGCGCGGTCGAGCTGCTGCGCGACGGGCACCAGGTGACGATCGTCGAGCCTGGCCCGCCGGGCGGGGAGCAATCCGCCAGCTACGGCAATGGCTGCTGGCTCAGCCCCAGCTCGGTGCTGCCGGTGTCCGGGCCGGGGCTGTGGCGGAAGGTTCCGGGCTGGCTGGCCGATCCGCTGGGGCCGCTGGCGATCCGCTGGTCGTATCTGCCGCGCGCCTTGCCGTGGCTGTGGCAGTTCCTGCGCGCCGGCGCCACCTGGCCGCGCATTCGCCGGATTGCGCCCGCCATGCGCGCGCTGGTCGCGGCCTGTCCGGAGAAGCACCTGGCGCTGGCCGAGGAGGCCGGCGTGGGCCATCTGATCCAGCGCGGCGGGCTGCTCTATCCCTATCCCAGCCGCGCCGAGTACGATGCCGAGGCGCAGTACTGGGCGATCCGGCGCGAGCAGGGCATCGCCTGGACCGAGCTGGATGCCAACGAGCTGCACCAGCGCGAACCGCAGCTCGACCGTCGCTATCAGTTCGCCGTGCATGTGCATGAGGGCGGGCACTGCATTGATCCCGGGGCCTATGTGGCGGCACTGGTGGCACTCGCCGTGTCCCGCGGGGCGCGGCTGGTTGCCGACAAGGCCGAGTCGCTGGTGATCGCGGCGGGGCGGCTCCGGGCGGTGCAGACGCCGGGCGGCGCGATTGCGTGCGACAGTGCCGTGATTGCCGCCGGCGCCTGGTCGCGCATCCTGGCCGCCCAGGCCGGCGACCGCGTGCCGCTGGAGACCGAGCGCGGCTACCATGCGCTGATCCTCGGCACCGAAATCGGGCCGCGCACGCCGATGATCCCGTCGGACGGCAAGATGTCCAATGTGCGCACCCCGCAGGGCCTGCGCATCGCCGGCCAGGTGGAGATCGCGGGGCTGGACGCCGCCCCGAACTGGAAGCGGGCCGCAGTGCTGCGCGACTACGCGCTGGCCACCTGGCCCGACCTGCCGCGCGACCTGAAGCCGGAGCAGGTCAAGGTCTGGATGGGCCACCGGCCGAGCCTGCCCGACAGCCTGCCGGTGATCGGCCCCGCCAGCGGCTGCGCGGATGTCATCCACGCCTTCGGCCATGGCCATATCGGCCTGGCGGCGGGGGCCACCACGGGCCGCCTGGTCGCCGACCTGGTTTCCGGCACCACGCCGGTCATCGACCCCGCTCCCTACGCCCCCACCCGTTTCCGCTGAGGACCCTGAGCATGGACATCCCCCCCCTGCCGCCGCGCCGCACCGGCACGCTCGCCCGGCCCGGCAGCACGCTGCATTACGAGGTCACCGGCAGCGGCCCGGCGATCGTCTTCGCCCATGGCCTGGGCGGCAACCACATGTCGTGGTGGCAACAGGTCGCCCATTTCGCGCCCCACTGGACCTGCGTCACCTTCGCCCATCGCGGCTTTGCCCCCTCGACGGCGATCGAGGGCGGGCCGAACCCGGCGGACTACGCCGATGACCTCGCCGCCCTGGTCTCCCATCTCGACCTGCCGGATTTCCGCATCGTCGGCCAGTCGATGGGCGGCTGGACGGCGATCGATTATGCGCTGCGCCGCCCGCCGGCCTTGAAGGGGATCGTGCTGGCCGCCACCACCGGCCCGATCGATCCGCGCCAGATGCGCGAGCCGGAACGGTCGATGCTGAAGGACTGGTCCGAGTTCGGCGAGATGCTGATGCCGAAGCTCTGGGCCGCCGGCATGCACCCGGCCTGCGGCGCGCGCATGGCCGCCGAGCAGCCCGCCATCCACCTGCTCTACCGCCAGATCGACGGGATGAACGCGCATTGGGACAAGGAAGCCCTGCGCCGGCGCCTGATGGAAAGCCGCACGCGCCCGCCGGAGGACCTGCAGAAGATCGCCTGCCCGATCCTGTTCATCCCCAATGACGAGGACGTGGTGATGCCGCCCTTCGCGGCCGATGCGCTGGCTGCCGTTGTTCCGGGCGCCCGCGTGGCCCATATCCCGGATGCCGGCCATTCGGGCTATTTCGAGCGCCCGGCCGAATTCAACCGCATCGTCGGCGAGTTCCTCGCCACAACCCTCTGAGGACCCGCCCATGAGCAGCAACATCCGTACTGGCCGGCAGATCCAATCCCTGGTCAGCGCCGACGGCACGCTGGAAGTCCGGCTGGTCACGGTTCCGGTTCCGCCCCCCGGCCCCGGCGAGATCGTGGTGCGCATCGAGGCGGCGCCGATCAATCCCTCCGATCTCGGCCTGCTGCTCGGCCCCGCCGACCCGGCGGCCCTGGTTGCCGGCGGCACCCCCGATGCACCCGTTTTGATCGGCGCCATCCCGGCCGCCCTGCTGCCTGGCCTTGCCGGGCGGCTGGGCGAGTCCATGCCGGTCGGCAACGAGGGCGCCGGCACCGTGGTCGATGCCGGCCCCGGGGCGGAGGCCATGATCGGCAAGCTGGTCACCCTGTTCGGCGGTGCGACCTATGCCGAATACCGCATCGCGCGCGCCGCCGAGGTCATGGTGCTGCCGCAAGGTGCCACGGCCGCGGACGGCGCCTCCTGTTTCGTCAATCCGCTCACCGCGCTGGGCATGGTCGAGACCATGAAGCTGGAGGGCCACAAGGGCCTGATCCACACGGCCGCGGCCTCCAATCTCGGCCAGATGCTCAATCGCATCTGCCTGATGGACGGCGTCCCCCTGGTCAACGTCGTCCGCTCCCCGGCCCAGAAAGCCTTGCTGGAAGGGCAGGGCGCCAAACACGTCGTCGACACCTCGTCCGAGATGTTCCAGGCCGAGCTGACCGCCGCCATCGACGCCACTGGCGCCACGCTGGGCTTCGATGCCGTCGGCGGCGGCCCGCTGGCCGGCCAGATCCTGACCGCCATCGAGACCGTCGCCGCCCGGAACGCCACCACCTACAGCCGCTACGGCACCTCGGTGAACAAGCAGGTCTACATCTATGGCAGCCTGAACACCGGCCCCACCACCTTCACCCGCCGCTTCGGCCTGGCCTGGGGCATGGGTGGCTGGCTGCTGATGCCGTTCCTGGCGCGCATCGGCCCGGCGGCGGCCGGGCGCCTGCGCCAGCGGGTGATGGACGAGCTGAAGACCACTTTCGCCAGCCACTATGCCGGCGAGATGGGCCTGCGCGAGGTGCTCACCCCCGAAGCCGCCGCGCGCTACGCCAAGCGGGCCACCGGCGCCAAATACCTGATCAACCCGGCCACATAGCGCCTCAGAACGGCAGCACGATGTCCAGCACCTGTTGCCCCCAGCGCGGGGTCTGGATGTCGCTGAGCTGCCCGCGCCCGCCATAGGCGATCCGCGCCTCGGCCATGCGGTCATGACGCACGGTGTTGTCGCTGCCGATGTCCTGCGGGCGGATCACGCCGGACACCGCCAGCTCGCGCAGTTCCGCGTTCACCCGCACCTCCTGGCGCGCGGCCACCACCAGATTGCCGTTCGGCAGCACCTGCGTCACCACCCCGGCCAGCTTCAGCGTGACCGTCTCGTCGCGCTTCATCTCCCCGGTGCCGGTGTTGCCGTTGGCGCTGGACAGGCCGACCAGGCTGTTCATGTCCGCCCCGGTCAGCAGCCGCGGGATCGCGGTCTTCTCCAGGCCCAGCAGGTTCGGCAGGCCCAGGCTCTCATTGCCCTTG
>JBIPLY010000447.1:0-3517 GCA_044369385.1 Acetobacteraceae bacterium
CCTCCACCCTGTTCCTGGTCGCCGCCGGGCTGACGGTGATCTTCGGCGTCACCCGGGTGGTGAATTTCGCCCATGGCAGCCTGTTCATGCTCGGCGCCTTCATCGCCTGGTCCATCCTGTCTCGCCTGCCGCGCTCGCCCGAATTCTTCATCCTCGGCGTGCTGGCCACGGCCCTGGCCACCGCGGCGATCGGCGCGTTGCTGGAAACCACCCTGCTGCGCCGCATCTACCGCGCGCCGGAGCTGCTGCAACTGTTGGCCACCTTCGGCGTGGTGCTGGTGGTGCAGGACGTGGCCCTCTGGGTCTGGGGCCCGGTTGACCTCGCATTGTCCCGGCCGCCCTGGCTGCGCGGCGCCATCGAGATCGGCGGCCTGCGCTTCCCGTTCTATGACGCGGTGCTGATCGCGGTCGGCCCGGTGGTGCTGGGCCTGCTGCTGCTGCTGTTCCACCGCACCCGCTTCGGCCTGCTGGTGCGCGCCGCCACCCAGGACCGGGACATGGTCGCCGCCCTGGGCGTGGACCAGCGCGTGCTGTTCACCGCGGTCTTCGCCCTCGGCGCGGGCCTGGCCGGGCTTGGCGGCGCGCTGGCCCTGCCGCAGGGCTCGGCGAACCTGCAGATGGACCTCGCCGTGATCGCGGACGCCTTCGTGGTCGTGGTGGTCGGCGGCATGGGCAGCCTGACCGGCGCCTTCCTCGCCGCGATCCTGATCGGCGTGCTCCAGGCCTTCGGCATCGCGCTGATCCCGAAGATCACCCTGGTGCTGGTCTTCCTGGTCATGGCCGTGGTGCTGGTGATCCGCCCGCATGGCCTGCTCGGCCGCCCACAGGCGCAGGCCCGCGGGGAGGTCGAGGCCCTGGCCCCGATCCGCCCGGCCACCCCGGCGCTGCAGATCCTCGCCGTGCTTGCCGTGCTTGCCGCGGTGCTCGCCCCGCTCTTCGCCGGCCCCTTCGCGCTGTCGATCGCCACCGAGGCTGCGATCGCCGTGCTGTTCGCGGCCTCGCTGCACCTGATGATGGGGCCGGGCGGCATGGTCAGTTTCGGTCATGCGGCCTGGTTCGGCATCGGTGCCTATGCCGCCGCCTTCGCTGCCAAGGGCCTCGGCACCGGCATGGCGATCGGCCTGCTGCTGGCGCCGCTGGCCGCCGGGGCTGTCGCCCTGGTCGTCGGCGCTTTCGTGGTGCGGATGAGCGGGGTTTACCTCGCCATGCTCACCCTGGCCTTCGCCCAGATCGCTTGGGCTGTCGCCTTCCAATGGGTGGAGGTCACCGGCGGCGACAACGGCGTGCTCGGCGTCTGGCCCGATCCCTGGGCCGCCGATCCGGCGAGCTATTACTGGCTCGCCCTGCTGCTCTGCCTGGGCGGCGCGCTGCTGATCCGCCGCGCCCTGTTCGCCCCTTTCGGCTTCGCGCTGCGCGCCACCCGGGATTCCCCGCTGCGGGCGGCAGCGATCGGCCTTGAAGTCCACCAGTTGCGCCTGGCCGCCTTCACCTTGGCCGGCGCCGCCGCGGGGCTGGCCGGCGCCGTCTTCGCCCACGCCAAGGGCAGCGTCTTCCCCACCTACATGGCCATCCCGCATTCCGTCGACGGCCTGGTCACTGTCCTGCTCGGCGGCGTGCAGACCATGGCCGGCCCGATTGTCGGCGCGATCGCCTTCACCGTGCTGCAATCCGTGCTGCTGACCGCCGAGTTATGGCGCCTCAAGCTCGGCCTGCTCATCATCCTGCTGGTCCTGGCCTTCCCGACCGGAATTGCCGGCGCGGCACAGCAGGCCTGGGCGCGCTGGCGGGGCAGGGCGGCATGACCGCGTTCGTCGCCCACCCCATGGCCGCGCTGGTGGCCAGCGACTTGCGCAAGCGTTTCGGCGGCATCGAGGCGGTGGCGGGCGTCTCCTTCACCCTCGCGCCTGGCGAGATGCTCGCCCTGATCGGCCCCAACGGCGCCGGCAAGTCCACCTGCTTCAACCTGCTGCACGGCCAGCTCCGCCCCGATGCCGGCCGGGTTGAACTCCACGGCCACGACATCACCGGCCTGTCGCCGCGCGCGCTCTGCGCCATGGGTATCGGCCGCACCTTCCAGATCACCGCCGCCTTCGCCTCGATGACCGTGCGCGAGAACGTGCAGACCGCGCTGCTGGCCCATCACGGCCTGATCTGGCGCTTCTGGCGCGCCGCGGACGCCCATGCCACGGCCGAGGCCGATGCGCTGCTGGCCCGCGTCGGGTTGCGCAGCCAGGCCGACCGCCCCGCCGGCGTGCTGGCCTATGGCGACCTCAAGCGCCTGGAGCTCGCCATCGCGCTGGCCGCATCCCCGCGCGTGCTGCTGATGGACGAGCCCACCGCCGGGATGGCCCCCTCCGAGCGCGGCGCGTTGATGGATCTGGTGCGCGCCATCGCCACGCGCCAGGGGATGGCCGTGCTGTTCACCGAGCACGACATGGACGTGGTCTTCGGCACCGCCGACCGCGTCCTGGTGCTCGACCGCGGCCGGCTGATCGCCGAAGGCCCGCCCGCCACCGTGCGCGCCAACCCGCTGGTTCGCGCGGTCTATCTCGGGACCCACGGCTGATGCTCGCGGTCGAAAACCTCCACGCCGGCTACGGCGCCGCCCGCATTCTGCACGGCGTGTCCGTGGCGGTTGCCCCCGGCGAGGTCCTGGTTCTGCTCGGCCGCAACGGCGCGGGCAAGAGCACGGTGATGAAGACCCTCATCGGCCTGATCCGCCCCACCGCCGGGCGCATCCGCTTCGCCGGCCAGGATGTCGCCGGCTGGGAAACCCACCGCGTCGCCCGCGCCGGCCTCGGCTGGGTGCCGGAGGAGCGCCGCATCTTCCCCGACCTCACCGTTGCCGAGAACCTCGAAGTCGGCCGCCGCCCGCCCAGCGATGGCCGACCGCCCTGGACGCCGCAACGCCTCTTTGCCCTGTTCCCCAACCTGGCCGAATTGCGCCGTCGCCCCGGCAACCGCATCAGCGGCGGCGAACAGCAGATGCTGGCGATCGCCCGCACGCTGATGGGCAACCCGCGCCTGTTGCTGCTCGACGAACCCGCCGAAGGCCTGGCCCCGGTCATTGTCGACCAGATGACCGCCGCGATCCTGGCCCTGAAGGCCCAGGGTACCACCGTTCTGCTCGCCGAACAGTCGCTCGCCTTCGCCGCCCGGGTTGGGGATCGCGCGACGATCCTGGAGACCGGCCGCACCGCCTGGAGCGGGACGATGGTGGAGCTGATGGGGGATCCAACGATCAGGGCGCGGCATCTTCAGGTTTAGGAAGCAGTTCTTTTTTGAAAAAAAGAACCAAAAAACTTTCTATCCATTGGCACCCGGCTCTCCCGGGAGAATCGGATGCAAGTGGAGAAAGTTTTTTTGCTTCTTTTTGTTCACAAAAAGAAGATTCTTCCTACGCGTCGATATCCTCCACCGCCCCACCCGCCAGCCGCCGGTCATACCCCATGCTCGCCGCCAGCAACTGCCGCGTGTACGGGTGGCTCGGACTGTCATCCTCCAGCGCCGCGACCGG
>JBIPLY010000448.1:0-3515 GCA_044369385.1 Acetobacteraceae bacterium
GGTGCTGCGGCGCGACTCGGCCGTTGCGGCGTCGGCCACGCTGTGGCGGCGGGAGGAGTGGACGGACTATTTGCGCTGGGTGGCGCCGCTGGGGCTGGTGGATGCGCCGGTGCGCGCGCCGCTGCCAGGCACGCGCCAGGCGGCGGTGGCGGAATGGCGGCGGCGGGCGGCAGGGCTGCTGGCCGGCGGGGGCCGGCTGGACGCGGCGGGGCTGGCGGCGGCGGGGCTTCAGGAGGCGGGGTTTTCGCTTTCGGTCAGCATGCAGCCGTCGATGCGCCAGGCGGCGCCGTCGCGGACCATGGTGTAGAGCGCCAGCGCCGGGGCGCCATCCGGGCCGATCAGCTCGACGCGCTGGACGATGCGGCCGGACATTTCCACCACGTCGCCGAATTGGACGCGGCGGGGGCGGTGGACCGGGGGGTAGAGGGTGCGCACCATGCCCAGGAAATCGGCCGGGGTTGGGAACAGGCCCTGGATCATCTTGCTGGCATGGGCGTAGGCCGCGGCCGCGTCGTCGCGGGACAGGGCGCGGAGCTGGGCTTCGATGACGGCGCGGATCGCGGCGGCTTCGGGGGCGGTGACCGGGGGGGCGGCGGCGGCGGGGTGCGGCAGAGCGAGGGCCAGCGCAAGGACCAGGCGTCGGGGGAGCTTGTGGGCCCCCCTCACCCAACCCTCTCCCCCGAGGGGAGAGGGCTTTTGGGCGGGATCAGCCGCGCAGGGCACGGCGGGCGACGCCGGCGAGGAAGCCGGAGGCGTTGGGCAGGATCGCGTCGTTGAAGTTGTAGGCGTCGTTGTGCAGGTCGCGGCCGGGTTCGGAGGGGCCGTTGCCGATCCAGACGAAGGCGCCGGGCTTTTCGCGCAGGAACCAGGAGAAATCCTCGCCGGTCATCGCCGGGCGCAGATCGGTGACCACGGGGATGTTGGCCTGGCGGCAGGCTTCGACGGCGAGGTCGGCATTCGGCTTGTGGTTGACCGTGGGGCCGATGCCGACGGTGACGTCGACATGGGCGGTCATGCCGAAGGTGGCGGCGATGCCGGTGGCGACGCGGTTGATGCTCTCGGTGAGCAGGTCGCGGACCTCGTCGCGGTAGAAGCGCTGGGTGCCGCGCATGGTGACCTTCGAGGGGATCTGGTTGGCGGCACGGCCGCCCTCGATGGTGCCGATGGTGACGACGGCCGTGTCCAGCGGGTCGATGTTGCGCGCGACGATGGACTGCAGGGCGACCAGGACGTGGCCGGCGGCCAGCATCGGGTCTTTCGTCAGGTGCGGCAGGGCGGCGTGGCCGGCCAGGCCCTCCATGACGATCTCCACGCGGCCGCCGCCGGCCATCACCGGGCCGTCATGGACCATCACCGTGCCGGCTTCCAGGCCGGGCCAGTTGTGGTAGCCGTAGATCGATTCCATCGGGAAGCGGTTGAACAGCCCGTCCTTGATCATGTTCATGGCGCCGCCGCCGCCCTCTTCGGCGGGCTGGAAGACCAGGTGGACGGTGCCGGCCCAGTTCGGGTCGGCCATCAGCAGGGCGGCGGCACCGAGCAGGGAGGTGGTGTGGCCGTCATGGCCGCAGGCGTGCATCACGCCGGGGGTGGTCGAGGCATACGGCAGGCCGGTGACCTCGGTGATCGGCAGCGCGTCCATGTCCGCGCGCAGGCCGACGCTGCGGTTGGAGTTGCCGCGGGTGATGGTGGCGACCACGCCGTGGCCGCCGACATTTGGGACGAAGGGGATGCCCAGCTCGCGCAGCTTCGCGCAGACGAAGGCCGCGGTCTGGCTTTCGTTCAGCGAGAGTTCGGGATGGGCGTGAAGGTGCCGGCGCCACCCGGTCAGCGTGTCAGCGAGGGTCTTTTCCATGACGGCAGGATTCCACCGCTGGGGCCGGATGGCCAGAGGGAATCGGGCGGCAGGAATTTTTCTTGGCCGCCTCACTTTGCCGTTATCTCGCCATTTCTTCCGTGCAGGCTGAGGCTGGATCGGCTGCGGGCCGGGGTGGAGAAGCTGCATGAATCGGCTTGTGGTGGTGTCGAACCGGGTGCCGCTGCCGTCTGCCGGGGCGCGCGCCGGCGGGTTGGCGGTGGCGCTGGACGGGCTGATGGAGAAGCGCGGCGGGCTGTGGTTCGGCTGGAGCGGCCGGATCGCGGCCGGGCCGACCGTGGCGCTGGGCCAGGTGGAGAGTGCCGACGGGGTGGACTATGCCACCATCGACCTGACGCAGGACGAGCACGACCGCTACTACAACAACTTCTCCAACGGCGTGCTGTGGCCGCTGCTGCATACCATGCCGGAGCTGATGCGCTTCGACCGGCGCGATGCGCGGGTGTATCGCGAGGTCAATGCGCGGATGGCCGCCTCGCTGCAGCCGCTGCTGCGACCGACCGATGCGATCTGGATCCATGACTATCACCTGATGCCGCTGGCGGCCTGTCTGCGCGAGCGGGGGGTGAAGTGCCCGATCGGGTTCTTTTTGCATATCCCGTTCGCCGCGCCGGACGTGCTGGGGGCGGCACCCGAGGTGGCCGCCCTGGTGCGCGACCTGCTGGCGGCGGATCTGATCGGGTTCCAGACCGACAACGACCTGGTCAACTTCGCCGCCGCCGCGGTGCAGCTGGCCGGGGCCCAGCGGCTGCCGAGCAATGCGCTGGTGTTCGGCGGGCGGCGGGTGAAGCTGGGCGTGTTCCCGGTGGAGATCGAGGCGCAGGCCTTTGCGCGCACGGCGGCACGCACGGCGTATTCGGCCGCCGGCGAGCGGCTGCGGCGGAGCCTGGACGGGCAGAAGCTGATCCTGGGGGTGGATCGGCTGGATCCGACCAAGGGGCTGATGCAGCGGCTGGGCGGGTTGCGGGTGATGCTGGAGCGGCATGAGGAATGGCGGCGCCAGGTGGTGATGCTGCAGATCGCCGCGGAAAGCCGCAAGGATGTGGCGAGCTACCGCACACTGCGCGCCGCACTGGATGCGGAGGCCGGGAGCCTGAATGCCGATATGGGCGAGGCGGACTGGCAGCCGCTGCGGGTGGTGTCGCGCAATACCGAGCGCGCCACCGTGGCCGGGTTCATGCGGCTGGCGCGGGTGGGGCTGGTGACGCCGTTGCGCGACGGGATGAACCTGGTGGCCAAGGAGTTTGTGGCGGCACAGAACCCGGAAGACCCCGGGGTGCTGGTGCTGTCGCGCTTTGCCGGGGCGGCACGGCAGTTGCCGGATGCGCTGCTGGTCAATCCGCATGACCCGGATGCGATGGCCGAGGCGCTGGATACCGCGCTGCGGATGGAACTGCCGGAGCGGCAGGAGCGGTGGAACCGGCTATGGGCGGCGATCGAGGACCGGACGCCGGCGCTGTGGGGGCGGTCGTTCCTGGCGGCGCTGATGCGCACCACGCTGCCGGTGCCCAAGGCGCGGCCGGTGGCGCCGGCGGAGGCGGCGGTGGCGGGTGGGCCGCCGCGGTTGACGCTGGTGGCGAGCGATGCCGACGGGGCGGGGTTGCGGCGGGGGAATTGATACCGGTCCGCGCAATGGCCGACT
>JBIPLY010000449.1:0-3512 GCA_044369385.1 Acetobacteraceae bacterium
CCTCGATCACGCCGGGCGGGCTGCGGGTGTCCGGCGAGGTGGCGGACGGCAACATCCCGATCTTCATGTCGCCGGAAAAAGCCGATCTCATGTGCAAGACGGTGCTGGACGGGATGGCCAAGGCGGACCGCGCGGTGAGCCTGGCGAATTTCGACGTGGCGCCGCATGTGAAGGTGCGCGTCGGCGACGATGTTCAGGCGCTGCGGGACAGCTGCAAGCCGGAACTGGCGCTGTACATCGGCGGCATGGGGGCGCGCGGCAAGAACTACTACAACGACTATGCCAAGCGCCTGGGCTACGAGGCGGAGGCGGTGAAGATCCAGGATCTTTATCTGGACGGCAAGAAGGACGCCGCCGCCGCACTGGTGCCGGACGCGATGGTGGACGAGCTGGCGCTGATCGGGCCGGCGGCACGCATCCGCGACCGGCTGGCGGCGTGGAAGGAGGCGGCGCGGGACGGCAAGGTGGGGACGATGATCCTGACCGGGGCGAACCGGGAGGCGCTGCAGGTGGTGGCCGAAGCCGTGCTGTAGGCGGCAGGCGGCGCTTCCTTGGCCAGCGGCGGGATGTTACGTTCCCGGCGCGCGGCGTGCGGGTTGCGCCCTGGGGAAGGATGAGCGGGCATGAGCTGGACCTCGACCCTGGGTGACGCGGCGGTCAGGAACCGCATCGATCTGGCCATCGCGGACAATTCGGTCAGCTACCAGGAAATGCTGGAGCTGCTGCAGGCGACGGCGGCCGAAGGGATCAGTGCGGCCGAGTTTGCCGACCTGCAGGCGGTCTACACCAACGCCCGCACCATGTTCGACAGCGACTATCTGCGCGCGATCAGCTTCGGCGTGATCCATGCCAACCCGACCAACGCCAAGTGGTGGGGCGGGGCCAAGACCACCGCCGAGGTGATCGATCTCGGCAACATGGCCGCCGGCATGTCCGCGCAGAAGGCCGGGCTGCTGGTGGACAAGTGGTTCCTGGGCAAGGATTTGCCGATGCCGGTGGTGGGCGGGGATACCGCCAACAACAAGGCATCCTCCGGCGTCTACAACTACGTCGTCGCCACCGGCCCGCTGTTCGTGGACGGGGCGGCGGCGACGGATGTGAACCAGGGCAATGCGGGCACCTGCTATCTGGTGGCCACGCTGGGCGCGGTCGCGCATGTCAACGCGGCCTATCTGACCGGCGGGATCATAGACAACGGCAACGGCAGCTATGGCGTGCGGTTCTACCTGAACGACGCGCCGGTCTATGTCACGATCGACAAGAGCGTGCCGGTGTCCGGCACCAACACGATCTCGCTGAGCGGCAATGCGGCCCGCAGCCCCGCCGGCGAGCTGTGGGTGACGCTGTACGAAAAGGCCTATGCCCAGTTCAACACCCAGGCCGACATCAACAACGCGCCAAGCTGGAAGGGCGAGAACAGCTACCAGGCGGTGGAAGGCGGCTGGGCCAACCCGATCCGCCAGCTCACCAACCAGACCTACAAATACTATTCCAGCTACTATGGCGGCGTGCCGGACAAGTACAAGTCCGGCGAGTTCACCGAAACCAACCCGGCGACCTACAAGCAGACCATCATCGATGCGCTGAACGGCGGCGCCATCGGCTGGCTGGGCTCCTTCGGCGCGACCACCGATGCGGTCAACGGCCAGCGCAACCTGGTCTCCGGCCACGCCTTCATGATCCTGGGCTACGAGGCCGAGACCGACAAGTTCATCATCCGCAATCCCTGGGGCGGGGCGGGCAGCGGCTATAACGCCGAGTTCAAGATGACGATCGGCGAGTTCTGGAACGCCAACGTCAAGGGCATCGTGGCGATCTCGGACCCCGCCTCCGCCGCACCGGCCTACACCTACACCGCGGCGACCGGCGCCGGCGCCGGCGCGCCGGTGACCGAGGGCGAGCAGATCCTGTTCACCCTGACCCGCAGCGGCACCGGCACGGCGTCGACCGTCTATGTCGCCACTGCCGGGATCACCGCCGGGGCCGGCGATTTCAAGGGGCTGAACCGCGTCGCGGTGAATTTCGCCGCCTACGAGACCACGGTCACGGTGCCGGTTTCGACCTTCACCGACAACCTGGTCGAGCCGACAGAGACCTTTCGCCTGGACGTGTTCGACGCGGCCACGGCCGGCACCAGCCTCGCCAGCGCCACCGCCCATATCGCCGACAAGGCGAACCAGGCCTTCACCTATGCCGTCGCCGCCAGTGCCGCCACCTCCGGGACGGCGGCGGTGGAGGGCGCGCCGGTCAGCTTCACCGTCACCCGCAGTGCCAGCGGCAGCGCATCGACCGTCTATCTCTCCACCGTGGCCGGCACCGCGGGGGGGAGCGACATCGTCGGGCTGGACCGGGTGGCGCTGGTCTTCGCGTCCTACGAGACCACCAAGACGGTGACGGTGGCAACGCTGCAGGATTCGCTGCCCGAGGACATCGAGAGCTTCACGCTGGAGGTCCATGAATCCCCGGACTCCAGCACGCCGGCCGCCAGTGCCGTGGCCCATGTCAAGGACGCGGCGCTGCCGAGCTACGGCTATACCATCCAGTCCTCGGCCGGCAGTGCCGCCGATGCGGTGATCGAAGGCGGGGCGATCACCTTCTCGATCTGGCGCAGCGGCAGCGGCACGGAATCGACCGTGCATCTCGGCTCGCGCACCGCCTCGGCTGGAGCTGCAGATTTCGAGGGCTTCGCGCCGCGCGCCATCACCTTCGCACCGTACCAGACGGTGGCCACGGTGACGGTGAAGACCAACCAGGATTGGTGGCTGGAATCGCCCGAGTATTTCCTGCTCGACCTCTACCTGCGCCCGAACGATGCCTATTACGCCGCCAGCGGCATCGGGTTCATGAAGGACAACCCGACGCTGGAATACAACTACACCCTGACCAACAACAGCCCGGAGGCCGCCGCGGTGGCCGAGGGCGGCGCGGTGGTGTTCACCGTCACCCGCGACGGCAGCGGCACCGCCTCGACGGTGTATCTCAGCACGGTGGCCGGCAGCGCCGGGGCGGCGGATTTCGCGGGCTTCGACAAGCTGCCGGTTTCCTTCGCCGAATACGAGACGGTGAAGTCGGTGACCGTGAACCTGACCACCGATTCCTCGGTCGAGGGCAGCGAGCATTTCTGGGTCAACCTGTACCGCAACATCGCCGACAGCGGCGAATCCAACCACAGCCAGGCCTTCATCAAGGATGTCGCCGCGGCCGGCTTCACCTATGCGGTGGCCAGCAGCGCGGGCACGGCCGGTGCTGCGGTGGGCGAGGGCGGCGGCGTCACCTTCACCATCACCCGCAGCGGCACCGGCGCGGCCTCGACCGTCTATGTCAGCACCAGCGATGCCACCGCCGCCGTCGGCAGCGACTTCGCCGGCCTGGCCGCACAGGCGGTGACCTTCAAGGAGGACGAGACCGAGCGCACCGTGACGGTCGCCACCTATCAAGACGGCGCGGCGGAGGCGGACGAGTATTTCTGGCTCGACCTCTACACCAGCTATGCCGACAGCCAGTCCGGCGCC
>JBIPLY010000450.1:0-3508 GCA_044369385.1 Acetobacteraceae bacterium
GTCCGGGTGGTTGGTCCACTCGTAGTCGCCGATCAGCGTGCCATAGGGCTCGCCGCCGGGCGTGCCGAACTCGTTCTCGTAGAGCTTCTTGAACAGCTGGCTCTGGTCGAACTCCACCGCCTTGGTGAGGTCGCGCGTCAGGTCGCGCTTGGAGGCGTTCAGCACCCGGATCTTCAGCGACGGCCCGGTCTCCGAATTCTGCACCAGGTGGTGCAGGCCGCGCCAGGAGCCCTCGAGCTTGAGGAACTTCTCGTTGTGCATCACCTCGTTCAGCTGGGCGGAGATCTTGCGGTCGATCGCCTGGATGGCGCGGTCGAAGGTGCGCGACAGGTTCTTGTCGAAGGTGACGGTGCCGGCCAGCGCCTGTTCCATCAGGGTCTTGACCAGGTCCTGGGCGCGGTCCGGCTCGGTCTGCTTGGTGGCGGCGACGACCTGGTCGAGGAAGGAGACGCCGTCTTCGGTGGTGGTCGCGGCTCCGGCCGCGCCTGCTTGGGTCTGCGACATGGCTCAGCCCTCCTTCTTGTCGAGGCCGAGTTCGCTCGACAGCTTCTTGAACTCCGCCTCGCTCTGCAGCACCTGTTCCAGCAGGGTCTCAAGCTCGTCGGAGCGGTCGACCTTGCTCATCAGGTCGCGCAGCTTGTTGCGGGTTTCCATCAGCGCCTTCAGCGCCGGCACCTGCTCGGCCACGCGCGCCGGCTCGAAATCGTCCATCGAGTTGAACTTCAGGTCCACGGACATCTGGGTGCCGTCATCGGCCAGCTTGTTGTCGACCTTCATCTTCACGCCCGGCGTCATGCGCGCCATGACGTCGTTGAAGTTGTCGCGGTCGATCTGGATGAACTTGCGCTCGGCCATCGGGCGCAGCGGGCTGGTGGGGTCGCCGGAGAAATCGCCCATCACGCCGACCACGAAGGGCAGCTCGCGCACCACCTGCGCGCCTTCGGTCTCGACTTCGTAGGTGATGTGCACGCGCGGCTTGCGCACTCGGTTCAGCTTGTCGTGAATGCTTGCACTCATGGCTTTTTCCCCAAACGTTGCGCCGCGACGGGCAGGCCGATTGCCTGCGCGCGCGGATCATGCGGCGCCGGCCCGGCCGGATGCGCGCAAAGCTTAGCCACCGGGCTGCCGGCGGGTCAATGAACGTTGCGGGTCAGTGGTCACGCCTGCGTGAGCCGCCGGTCACCAGCTGCCGCTGCTGCTCTCGCCGCCGCCCTCCGCCTCGCCTTCCACCGGCGGGCGGATGCCGAGCTGCATCAGGATGTTGTCGCGCACCGCCGTGTCGGTCACGATTTCGGCCAGCAGTTCCGGCCAGCTCATCCGGCCGCGGCGAATCGCCTCCTCCAGCGTGTAGCCCAGCGGCGATTGCGGCTCCATCTTGCGGAAGAAGGCCGCGATGCGGCTCAGCTCCTCCAGCATGTCCTCGCGGTTCACCGTGCCGACCAGCGGGCCGCGGGCCAGGCCAGGGGTGCCGCCCTCGGCGCCGTCCCCGGCCGGCATCGCCGCACCTGGCGCGTCCGGCTCCGCGGCCGCGGCGGCCTCGGCGGGGGCGTATTTGCTGGCCGCGGCCAGCAGCTCCTCCAGCAGGTCGCGCACCGCGCGAGTCGGCGGGCCGTCATGGCCGGCCTTGGCGTCCAGCGCCTCGCCCATCGCCATCCACTCGGCCAGGGCCAGGCGCAGGCTGTCGCGCAGGGCGGCGAAATGCCGGCCGCCGGCCGCGCGCGCCTCCTTCTCCACCGTGTCCATCGGGATCGCGCCGGCCTCGATTCGCTGCTGGGCGCGCGCCGCTTCCATCGTCGCCAGGGCCTGGGACTGCTGGTACTGCCAGAACGCCATCGGCGAGCCGTCGGGCCGGGTGAACAGCGCCAGCTTGCGCAGCGGCTGCGCCAGGGTGCCGTCGCCGCCCTCGCCGTTCAGGCCGGTGACCGGGGCGACTCGGGTCGGGATGCCGTCTTCGTCCGGCAGCGGAAACAGGCCGTCATCCCAGAAGGCCCCGGCCAGCCCGGCGATCAGATGCGCGCCGGCGGCCAGCCCGCGCGGCCCGTCCATGCGCACCATCGCCTCGGTCAGCCAGGCCGCGACCTCCAGGTCCTTGCTCTTGCCGGCCAGGGCGGCCAGGGCCAGGTCGCGCACCTGGCGCCATTGCTGCGGCATGGCGAAATCGGCGGTGGGGTCGGCATCGGCCTGGCGCTCGGCGGCGCGGGCCTCGGCGCGGGCGTCGCGCAGGCGGTAGTACGGCGATTGCGCGGCGAAATCCTCGCGCAGGTCGGCCCCCACCGGGGCATCGCCCTCGATGGCCGCCAACAGGGCGTCCATGTCGATCCCGTCCGGCCATTGCGCCATCGTCGCCGCTCCCCGCACCCAGATCACGGTTTATCGACCGTCATCGACGTCGTTGCAACGCCGTCGTCTATGGACTCGCCATGCCCGGCGCACCTATCGTCGCCGCGCACGACCAAAACGCAGCCCCGCGACGGGGAAGGGGACAGAAATGGCGGCCATCGACCTCAAGGCACTTGTCGGGCGGCTGAACGAGCACTGCCGCCGGTCGCTGGAAGCCGCGGCCGGGCTGACGCTGTCGCGCAGCCACTATAATGTCGAGATCGAGCATTGGCTGATGAAGCTGGCCGACGGCACCGACACCGACATCGCCGCGATCCTGCGCCATTACGACGCCGATCACGGGCGGCTGATCAGCGACCTGAACCGGGCGCTGGACAAGCTCAAGACCGGCAATTCCCGCGCGCCGACGCTGTCGCCCGAGATCGTCGATGCCGCCAAGCAGGCCTGGCTGTTGGCCAGCGTGGAGCACGGCTTCGCGCGCCTGCGCTCCGGCCACCTGCTGTGGGCGATGCTGGCCGATGAGACGCTGGCGCGCCACACCCGCGAATGCTCCGGCCAGTTCGGCAAGATCAACGCCGACGCGCTCAAGCGCGATCTTCTGATCATCACCAAGGACAGCGTGGAGGCGGCCACGGCCACCACCTCGGTGGAGGGGGCGCCGGAGACGGGCGGGGAGGGCGGCGACGGCTCGCCCCGGCCCGGCGGATCGGGCGCGCTGGACCAGTTCACCATCGACCTGACCGCCAAGGCGCGCGCCGGCAAGATCGACCCGATCCTGGGCCGCGACACCGAGATCCGCCAGGTGATCGACATCCTGACCCGCCGGCGCCAGAACAACCCGATCATGACCGGCGAGGCCGGGGTGGGCAAAACCGCGGTCGTGGAGGGCTTCGCGCTGCGCATCGCCGCCGGCGACGTGCCGCCGGCGCTGAAGGATGTGGTGATCCGCACGCTGGATCTGGGCCTGTTGCAGGCCGGCGCCGGGGTGAAGGGCGAGTTCGAGAATCGGCTGAAGAACGTCATCGAGGAGACCAAGGCCAGCCCCAAGCCGGTCATCCTGTTCATCGACGAGGCGCACCAGCTGATCGGCGCCGGCGGCACCGCGGGCCAGGGCGACGCGGCCAACCTGCTCAAGCCCGCCCTGGCGCGCGGCGAGCTGCGCTGCATC
>JBIPLY010000451.1:0-3456 GCA_044369385.1 Acetobacteraceae bacterium
GCGCCACCCGCCGGGCCACCCAGCCCACGACGTCCCGCGCCACCGGCGACCACTCCACCACCGCCCCATCCTCGACGTCGAATTCCACCGGCGGCGCCTCCCCGGCCACCTCGACAAACGCCCCCCCGGCGACATGCCGCTCCATCCACCCATCCCCCCGCCGCACCGCCTGGCGCACCGGCAGCGCATCGAGAAACTCGTTGGCCAGCAACAGCAGCGGCCCCGCCGGCAAATCCTCCACCCGGTCGTGCCACACCGCCCCCGGCACCGCCCGCCCCTGCGCCGCCCGCAGGCTGGCCGAACTCTCGATCAGGTGAACCCGCCCCACCAATCCCCCTTGCACCAAACCGGGCGCCGCCCGCCGCAGCACCCGCAGCGCATCCGCCATCAACGTCCCCCGCCCCGGCCCCGCCTCCGCCAGCACCGCCGCCGGTCGCCCGATCCCGGCCCAGACCGTCGCCACCCAGGCCCCCAGCAACTCCCCAAAGACCTGCGAAATCTCCGGCGCGGTGGCAAACCCCGCCAGCGGGTCCGGCCCGGCGTAATACGCCGCGTTGGCCCGCGCCATGAAAGCGTCCAACCGCTCCATCACGCCCGCGAACGAACGATCAGCCAGCCCCCCAGCGCCAGCATCGGCAGGCTCAGCAACTGCCCCATCGTCGCCCCGGCGAACAGGAACCCCAGATACGCATCCGGCTCCCGGAACATCTCCCCCACGATCCGCGCCGCCGCATACCCCGCCAGGAACACGCCGGCCAACAGCCCCGGCCGCCCCATCACCCCCTCGCGCCGGCTCAGCACCACCATCACCACGCCCAGCGCCAGCCCTTCCAGCCCCGCCTGGTAAAGCTGGCTCGGATGCCGCGCCAGGTCCCCGCCCCCCGGAAACACCACCCCCCACGGCAGCCCCGGCGGCGCCACCCGCCCCCACAGCTCCCCGTTCATGAAATTGGCGATCCGCCCCAGCCCGAGCCCCACCGGCGCCACCACCGCCAGCCGGTCGGCAAACGCCCACAGCGCAATCCCCCGCCGCCGGCAGAACACGATCGTCGCGATCGCCACCCCCAGCATCCCGCCATGGAACGACATCCCGCCCTGCCAGACCGCGAACGCCGCCATCGGATCAGCCAGGTACTTCCCCGGCTGGTAGAACAGCACGTAGCCCAGCCGCCCCCCCAGCACCACGCCGGCGGTCGCCCAGGTCAGGAAATCGTCCACCTGCACCGGGGTGGCCGCCACCGGCTCCCGCTGCGCCAGCCGCCGCACCCAGCGCCAGCCGATCACCAGCCCGCCCATATACGCCAGCGCGTACCAGCGCAGCACCAGCGGCCCCAGCACCAGGAACGTGGTGTTGTCGGGAAACAGCTCGATCATGGCAGGTACCCGTCCGGATCGTCGCGCAGGATGTCGGCATAGCGCGCAATCCCGGCTTCCAGCGGCGTGAACTGCCCGCCATAGCCGGCCGCGCGCAACCGCCCCATCGGCGCCTCGGTGAAGCTCTGATAATGCCCGCGCAGCCGCTCCGGCATGTCGACGAACGCCACCGCCGGCGCCACCCCGCTCGCCCGGCACGCCGCCTCGGCCAGCGCGCGATAGCTCCGCGCCGTCCCGGTGCCCAGGTTGAACAGCCCGTTCACCGCCGGACGATCCATCAGCCAGACCATCACGTCAACGACGTCGCCCACCCAGACGAAATCCCGCCGCTGCTCGCCATCGGCGACATCGTCCCGGTCGCTGCGGAACAGCCGCGGCACCTGCCCCGCGCGCAGCTCATCCAGCTTGACCTTCACCACGGAGGTCATCGCCGCCTTGTGCGCCTCGTTCGGCCCATAGACGTTGAAGAACTTCAGCCCCACCCACTGCGCCGGCCGCGCGCCCCCGCCCGCCAGCATCCGCGCCACCCACAGGTCGAAGGCCTGCTTGCTCCAGCCATACAGGTTCAGCGGCCGCAGCCGCCCGATCCCCTCGATCCCGTCCTCGAACCCCTGCCCGCCATCGCCATAGGTCGCCGCCGACGAGGCATAGACCATCCGCACCCCCCGCCCCGCGCACCAGCGCCACAGCATCTGCGACAGCGCCACATTGGTCCGCCACACCAGGTCCCCGTCGGTGGCGGTGGTCGAGCTCACCGCGCCCAGATGGAACACCATCTCGATCGGCGGGTGCCCATCCAGGAAATCGCCCAACGCCTCCGGCGCCACGATCCGCGCCGGCGGATGGCTGCCCAGGTTGCGCCATTTGCCGCCGTCGCGCAGACGATCGACCACCACCGTCTCCAGCCCGCGCCGGACCAGCGATGCATGCAGATTCGAGCCGATGAAGCCGGCGCCGCCAGTGACCAGGATCATGCCCCCGGGGTATAAGCCGCTGGCGCCGCCGCGCAAGCAAGCAACAGGAGCGACACCCATGACCGAACGACCCCGCCTGCTCGGCGACCTGGCCGGCCTGGCCGGCGGCGCCGTCTCCGCCCTGTCCGGCCTGCGCGACGAAGTGGAATCGATCATCCGCGCCCGCATCGACGAAACCCTGCGCCGCCTCGACCTGGTCCGCCGCGAGGAGTTCGACGCCGTCGCCGAAATGGCCGCCCGCGCCCGCGCCGGCCAGGACGCCGCCGAAGCCCGCCTCGCCGCCCTGGAAGCCCGCCTCGACGCCCTGACCCGCCCACCGGGCGGTGGGGGGCCGGGGATGATCGTGTAGAAAGACTGGGCTCCGCCCCTGCGGCGCAAGCTGCGCCGCATCACCCGCCAGGGGCCAAGCCCCTGGACCTTAAGTTATGAAGGGTCCAGGGGGCTTGGCCCCGTCACGCGCAAGCGTGCTGACGCACGACGCGGGTCTGGGCGGAGCCCAGCCTTGCCTAAACTAATTTTAAGAACCCCTCCGAAGTTCCCCCCCTAACTCCCTGATTCGCCCTTGCGGCACCCCGCGCCGCTTGCGTAGTTTTCCCCTCGGCGCCGCCCGGGGGGGCACGCCGCGCGAAACGGGAGTCCCCGCATGTCGGTCCACACCGAAAGCTACATCGACCACGCCGCCAATCCGCTCGACGTGATCGAACAGATCGTCTCGGCCAACGAGTGGATCTGCGACCGGCGCAGCGATTCCGAAATGGCCGCCGAGGCCCCGGGCCGCTGGTGCGATTACGGCCTGTATTTCAGCTGGTCGAACGAGATCAGCGCCATGCATTTCACCTGCGCCTTCGACCTGAAGGTCCCCGAACGTCGCCGCCCGGCGCTGTATGAGCTGCTGGCTCTCGCCAATGACCGCCTCTGGATCGGCCATTTCGGCCTCGACCCCGCCGAGGGCATGCCGGTCTTCCGCCACTCCGTGCTGCTGCGCGGCGCGCCCGGCGCCTCGGCCGAGAGCCTGGAAGACATGGTGGACATCGCCATCAGCGAGTGCGAGCGTTTCTTCCCCGCCTTCCAGTTCGTCCTCTGGGGCGGCAAGTCGCCGGCCGAAGCC
>JBIPLY010000452.1:0-3455 GCA_044369385.1 Acetobacteraceae bacterium
CGGGCAGCCGCGCAGAATCCAGCCGATGAAGGCGCGCAGGCGGCGCCAGCGGCGGAGCTGGGCGGGGGATTGGGCGTCTTGCTCGTTCGGGAAGGGGTGCCAGTCGCGCAGGGGGCGGCGGGGGCTGAGGCCGAGGGCGATGCACGGGCGGGGGGCGTGGAGATACGCCAGCAGTACATGCAGCAGCGCACCCAGCAATCCCCTCAGGACGAGGTTTGCGGGTGTGGGGTGCCTTTCGAGGAACGCGAGCTGCTCCCCCAGGGCGTCGGCCAGCGATGTGAACGGGTTCGCCATCTAACTGTTAGATACAACGGCGTCGAATCCGCTCCAATCGGAAAATGCGCCTGGACGAGAAATTTTTCTTGGAGCGGGGATGGTGCGGAAGGCTGGGTGGGGTGGTGGCGGGCCGGCGTGCGGCGCAGGCGATGCGAACAGGTGCGGCGCGCCGGTCAGGCGTAGGGGTTCACCGAGAGGCCGATATAGACCTCGCCGACGCCACCGAAGCCCAGGAAGTGCTGGAGATGACGAAGCTCGGGCGAGGCCTCGGCGTCGGCCCGGGTGAAGCCCGGCAGGGTCAGGGAGGCGAATGGCCGGCCGGGCTGGGCGACGTGCAGCGTCAGGCCGCGATAGCCCTCCGCACCCTGGTTGTCCTCCCAGATCAGGGTCGTGTTCAGGTGGCTGTCGAGCCAGATGTTGACCGCATCGCCCAGCTGGAGGTCGAGCACGGTGCTCCAGACCGGGGCGGCGAGGCCGCGGGCGTCGACGAAGAAGGTGTCGGTGCCCTGGCCGGAGAGGAAGTTCGAGCCGGTGCCGCCGTCGATGACGTTGATGCCGCCGGCCGCGGCGATGGCGTCGTTGCCCGGGCCGGTGCGCAGGAACCAGTTCGGCGTGGTGGCGACCAGGGTGATGTCGCCCTGGTCGAGCAGGATGATCTCCTTCTGGAGGTCGTGGACCGGGCCGTCGTACCAGCGCGGCATGGCGGGCAGCGGGCCGGCCTGGGTGGTGGCGGCGATCTCGGCGGGGTCGGGCGGGCCGTCATTGTCAGCGATTAAAGCCCAGGCAAGGACGCTGTTGAATGGTGGCAGATCGATGTCTGCGAGCGCGGCTGCGGGCCGGGCTTCGATATAGACGTCGCGGGACGGGCCGGGGGTGGGGTCGTCGGCGGCGGCGACGTGGATGGTGGCGGCGGCCTGGCCGGGGGCAAGGGTCAGGGTACCGTGTGGGAAGACGCCGCCAGCGAAATGGCCCGCGGTGGCGCCGCGCGGGCCGGCGCCTTGGACTGACCAGTCGATGACGCTGGTCTGATTGATGTTGCCGCTGCGCTCCACAGTGAAGACGTAGCCGGCGGGGTCACCCTCGATCCAGTGCTGGCTCATCAGGCTGACGGAGACGATGAGGGCCGCGTCATCATTGATCAAGGCACCGGATCGCCGTTCGGTGCCGTGCAGGAACTCGTCGGCGGGCACGGCGATACGCACGATGTAGCCTTCGTCCCATTCCAGGGCGCCGTCCCCGGCGACCGGGATGGCGATGCGGCGACTGGCCTCGCCCGGTGCGAAGCTGGCGATGCCGGAGGGGAAGGCGCCGCCCGCGAAATCCTCGGGCCCGGCCGGGCGGAAATCAGACGGCTCGACCCACCAGGCGATGCTGGCCGCGCGGTCCAGGCCGCGGTCACGCAGGATGTCGAAGGGCAGCAGGGTGACGCCGGTGTCGCCCTCGGAGGGGTAGGGGAGGAAGACGTTGGGGTTGGCCGGATCGACAGCGCCTAGCCAGTCGATCGACCAGACCGGCGAGGTGCGGGAGACGGCGATGGTGATCTGGTAGCGGTCGTCCCAGGGGGCGGGGTCGAGGCCGGCGCCCTCCCAGGTGCTGGCGAAATCGTCCACGGTGCCGCCGGAGCCGGGAATCCAGAACGGGTGCGCATCCGCCCCGCCGATGCCCAGCGCGGCGGCGAGGCCAGGGACGATGCCGAGATCGGCGGCGGAGGCATAGGGCGTGGCGGGGATGTCGAAGCTGGACGTGGTGACGTCGACCTGCTCCAGCCACCATTTGCCGAGGGGGTCGATCTGGGTGCGCACGGTGGTCGTGACGGTGCCGGCGGCGGCGAAGCTCCCGGCCAGGCCGCCATCATCGGTGCGGCGCAGGCCGGTGAGCGCGATGGTGCCGGAGAACTCGGTGTGGGTGGTGGTGGCGAACTGGTTGGTGGCCGAGCGCGGCACGGCGCTGGAGTGCTTGGCCGCGACGGTCCCGGCATAGTCGGTCATGGGGGCTGCCTCGGCCGGGCCGGTTGCGGCGATGATGGGGCGACATCATCGCCCAGGTCGATGCGCCGGCGCAACCGGGCTACAGCGCGGCGGCGCGCTCGCGCAGGACGTATTTCTGCATTTTCCCCGTGCTGGTCTTCGGCAGCGGGCCGAACACCACCGTCTTGGGCACCTTGAAGCGGGCCATGTTGGCGCGGCAGAAGGCGATCAGGTCGTCGGCGGTGGCGGTGGCGCCGGGCTTCAGGGTGACGAAGGCGCAGGGGGTTTCGCCCCAGGTTTCGTCGGGGCGGCCGACGACGGCGGCTTCGAGGATGGCGGGGTGTTGGTAGAGGGTGTCCTCGATTTCGATGGTGGAGATGTTTTCGCCGCCGGAGATGATGATGTCCTTGGAGCGGTCTTTCAGTTCGATGTAGCCGTCCTGGTGCCAGACGCCGAGGTCGCCGGTGTGGAACCAGCCGCCTTCGAAGGCTTCGTCGGTGGCTTTTTGGTTCTTGAGGTAGCCTTTCATGACGGGGTTTCCGCGCATGAAGACCTCGCCCATCGTCGTGCCGTCCTTGGGCATGGGGGCGAGGGTGCGGGCGTCGGCGATCATGAGGCCTTCCAGCGAGTGGTAGCGGACGCCCTGGCGGGCCTTGATGCGGGCCTGGTCGGCTTCGGGGAGGGCGTTCCATTCGTCCTGCCAGGCGCAGACGGTGACGGGGCCGTAGACTTCGGTGAGCCCGTAGACATGGGTGATGTGGAAGCCGCGGGCCTCGATGCCGGCGATGACCGCGGCGGGCGGGGGGGCGCCGGCGGTCATGAATTCGACGGTGCGGGGGAGCTTCGGGAACTGGGCGTCCGGGACGTTGATCAGCATGTTGGCGATGATGGGGGCGCCGCACATGTGGGTGACACCGTGGTCGGTGATGGCGGCGAGCACCGCCATGGGTTCGACGCGGCGCAGGCAGACATGGGTGCCGGCCATGGCGGTGATGGTCCAGGGGAAGCACCAGCCGTTGCAGTGGAACATCGGCAGGGTCCAGAGATAGACGGGGTGGGCGGGCATCGCCCAGGTGAGGACGTTCGAGGTGGCGTTCAGGTAGGCGCCGCGGTGGTGGTAGACGACGCCTTTCGGGTTGCCGGTGGTGCCGCTGGTGTAGTTCAGGGCGATGGCGTCCCATTCATCGTCGGGCAGGGCGATGGGGTGGGCGG
>JBIPLY010000576.1:0-10988 GCA_044369385.1 Acetobacteraceae bacterium
ATCGGTCTGTTTCTGCTCTTAATATTTCCATTTGTTTTGACTTAACTCAACTTAAATATTTTAACTTATTTATTGTTAATAGTCAATAAAAAGCGATCGCAAATCTATATGAAATGCGATCGCTTTTTGCTGGGTTAGTTATGAGATTGATACTCAAATTCGGAAACCCATAACCCCAACAGAAGGTCTGCGTCTCGACCATAAACACCGAGGGAATCGGTCAATTCGTCTGTTATGAGACGGATTTTCGCCCCTACAGGAATTTCGATCCGATGATCAAAACCCTGATTCCACTTATCACTGGGAAGCGAAAGTGGTTCTACTGCTACATCGGGCAAATTCAACTGTTTGTAAGAGTTCCGCCAAAAGGCGGCTTTCTTATAGTTTGATTCAAGTTGCTTTAATAGTTCTCCTTGTTTTGAATCCACTGGAACTCCTTTTTTGGTTATAACTAATTATAACCCCATTTAACCCCAAAATCAATACCTAAAACAAAAAAAGGACGGTAGAATCCTACCGCCCTGCTGACATTAACTGAGATTAGTTAGGAATAAAATCTAATTCCCATTCTTCCCAGTCTATTTCTTCGTCTTCATCTACCTCCTGTTCGTCGGAAGTAGCAATTGTTGGAACTACGTCCCAATCTTCTTCTTCCCAGTCATAGTCTTCATCTTCGTCAACAATTTCCTCTGAAATTGCTTCAATATTGATGATAGCATTTTCTGGGGTTGCTTCTGGAGCAATCTCTGGGACTGAATTGTAAATCTTATTAAGTAGTATTTGAACTTGCTCACAAGTTGTTTCAACCCAGTCCGGTTCTTCTTCGTTTGCGATCGCTAATTTCATTGATTCCAGAAATTCAGGATCGACACCGGAGTAGGCAACATTGATTTGGTTTTTATGCCAAAATTCAAAAACCGCTTCCTTACCTCCGGCTTCATCGTCTTCGCCTGTTAAGTTGTCAAGGTCAGGAATTTCCTTGATAACTTCGGCTTCTAGCAGTATTCCCGCTACTTGATTGATGCGTTCTTTGAGATATTCGTCAAATGATGCGATCGCATCAAATAACGATTTCAGATCATCAAAGGCATAACTTCCTTTGTTGGTAATCTCCCACTTCAAGCTAGGATTGAGTGCGACTTTAAAGCCAGCAATCTCAAAACCATCAACATCTTGAGAGTTGGAAATTACCTCATATCCCTTTTCTTGGGGATAGCTTTCTCCTTTGAAAATAACTTCTGGATTTTCGGTCTTTAAATAATGTTTAAGATCGTTAATCCATTTCGCCATCTCCACTTTTTTGCCGTTAAGCTGTTTTTTGGCTACCCCTTGCTGAATGAGTTGAATATCATCAGCAATACCTTTTGTAGAGGGTTCATCCCCGTATTTTTCTTGAAGAACTTTTTGAGCCTCAATCAAATCATCCATTTTTTGTTGTAATGGATATTTTTGAAAGGGTTCCATCCGTTTTTCAATCTCAGGAATTTCGGCTTCCCATTTGTTGACACTCTTAACTAAAATGTTTGTTAGATTTTGGAGTTCGACTTGGAAATCAAATTCAGGATCTTGTAACCATGATTTTGATTTAATTTCGAGAGTTGAACGGCGAATAAAGGTGAAATAATTACTGTAATAGCCGCCAACGTCAATACGAAATTCACCCATCCGAATATTTTTGTTTTTCAGAATCTCAAGACGAGTATCGTGTAATTCCTTAACTCCTTTCTCGAAACTGTATGGTATCCCGTCAATTGTGATGGGCAATTTTCGGAATGGGTTGTTTTGAAGATAAATTAAATCTTCTTGAGCATTGTCGATCATTTCTCGGCTTCGCTCTATGTTACGCAGAGTTGCTGATAACTCTGACTTGACGAAGTAGCTTTGATGCTGCCACTCTTTTTTCAGGATTTTAGCTTTTTTAACCTCCTGATTGATTTCTTCTAACCGCAGGAAACCATCATCTCCTGTGGCTATGACCTTCAACATACTCATATCTATGAGTGCCGAGTCATCAGTCTCAATTTGTCGCCGACCAGGGTTGGCACGGAACAAACTGGTAAAGACTTTTGCTTTGGATTCGATCGCTTGCCAAATAAAGGCATCGAATCCCGGCACTTTGCCGTCAAATCCCCCTTGGGTTACGTAGCGGAAGATCAGAACGTGATCAAACAAGTTACCTTGTCGAATAACCCGTCCTTCCCGTTGAGCAATGTCGCTCGGTCGCCAGGGGGCATCTAGGTGGTGTAGGGCAAATAAGCGTTTTTGCATATTAACCCCCGTACCTAGTTTGGCGGTTGATCCAATGACTACTCGGATTTCTCCGGCATTAATTAGGTGCAACAAGAATTTCTTCTGTGCCTTGGTTTTGTAGTCTTGGACGAACGCAATCTGGTTCTCAGGTATTCCCAATAACACTAGAATGTCTTTCACATATTGATAGACATTGAAGATGTGTTTCTTGGGAATAGAGAAGTCACAGAATACTGCCTGCGCTCCTTTAACTGATGCAGTTAATTCCCAGATTCGGTAAATGTTGCGGATGCACTGATTTACCTTGCTAGAGATTAAGTTATCTGCATTGAAAATGCGGAGTAGTGCGTATAGTTGACAGGCACGACCATCCCCAATAATTTTCAAGGGGTTGTCATCGCGTGGATCAACTTGTCGTGACATAAACGCTTTATAGCGATCGCACAACTCCAACAAATAATCTAATTGTTCCTGAGACGGCGGACACCCTACACTTATAACTTCATAGGATGGACGTGGTAGTTTCAGGTCGTCCGCATTGCGAACGTCCATATATTGGTTGAGGATCTCAACCAACTCAGGATGGTTTTTGATTTTCCGTACCCGTTGCCGGAGTTTGTACCCGTAAGGCAAAATCTCAAATTCAGAGGTTGCCTCGAAAAATAGCTCAAAGAAGGAATCAAAATGATTGAGTCCTATTTCTTCTAAGTATTCTAGGTTCAGATAGCGCAACATTGTCCAGGCTTCTGCTAGGGTGTTGCTGACGGGTGTTCCTGTTGCTAGGATGACTCGCCCACCGTTCATAAGAACGTGGCGAATTTTTATATAGCAGTCGAAAGCCCGTTCTGAAGCAGAATTAGGCATTCCTGCTATATTCTCTTTTTTGGTATGGCGATACAGGTTTTTGTATTGATGAAATTCATCAATTACTAAGCTGTCAACTCCTAACAGTTCAAAGTCAATGTTGTCTTGACTATTGTTAAGTTGATCCATCGCCAACTCAAGTTTTTTCTTGTAAAACTCTAATATCGTTGCCGCCGATTTTAGAGATCCTTTTCGCCCTTCGCCAGCATCAGCTTTCTGATTCTCAATTGCGGCGATTTCCGACTCAAGGAACTCTATTCGAGCCTGTGCGGACATAGAGATAAATTTGAATTGCGAGTGGGTAATGATAATCGCGTCCCAATCGCCCGTGGCAATTTTATATAAAAACTGCCATCGGTTTTTAGGGGATGTTGACTTTTCAGTTCCTACTAGCAATTTTGCGGTGGGATATAGTTTGCGAAATTCGCTTTCAATATCCGAGATTGTGGAGTTTAAAACCACAAACATTGGTTTAGAAATTAATCCCAACCGCTTTTGTTCCATCGCGGCAACGATGAAACCGATGGTTTTGCCACCGCCCACTTCCCATCCCAGTAAAAAGGATTTTTGGTTCAACCCTCGCCAAGCGGCATCTTTTTGGTGATCCCGTAATTGGATTTCAGGGTTAATTCCAGGGAAAGTTAGGTGTTTGCCACTGAAATTAGGGGCAACAAAACAGTTATAAGTTGTGTTGTATTTTTTGGTCAGCGCGATCGCCCGTTCTAAATCACTAAAGACCCATTCTTTGAATTTGTCCTTGATTTTGTCTTGAGCAGCGATCGCAGCTAATGTTCCGTTCTTGTCCTCGACCCGCTTTTGACCTTCTACAGTGTTAATTGTAATCATTACCTTGGGTTGCATCCCATTCAGGGCCAACCCAAGAAGTTCTACAGCGCCGACCATCGTAGTCGCATATTGACTGTCACTTTTGACAACCGGGGGGTTGATGACTTTGTACTCGTTCGTTGGGTATTGGAACTTTTTCACATATACCGGATGGGTATCTGAAACGCCGAACAACGAACAAGTGAACAAGCGGTAAGTTTCGGGGTCTATCCATGTTTGACCCAAACTGATATCGAATTTCGCTTGATCATCTCGGAATTTCTCGACTCCAATATCGACTGCGACACTTACGCAGGTATCAATATCGGCATCGGGAAGTAGATACTTCGGAATTACTTCATCCAAAGCCTCTATATTTTCTGGGATACCAGCTTCGATAGCTTTCTCCCGTTTTTTGTAAATATTCCCACTCAAGTAGGCATCTGGTAATTCCCATTTCTCGGTGCTTGGATCAAAGTAAGCCAGTTTATTAGCTTTTAAGTCCTCACAAACCCAATCAACGGATTTATCCAGAAGAATTGCCATGTGTTCGGTGTCAACACAGCCGAAGCTGTTTAGACTGATCACTAGCGCATCTTGAGTGCGATCGCATTTCTCCAACAACATCGCCGGAGAAGCGGTACGTTTGCGGAAAATGTCAGTTTTGAGGTATTTCTTCGACCCCTTGACATTTTCTAACGTTTCCAATGCCAGTAGGAGATAGTAACGGGTATCATCATCCAAACCTGAGTTTGCATGAAGATATCCATACTTTGAAACCCACTGGTCGTAGTCAACATTTAATTGTTCCCGTAGACTCTGCATTTTATTTTCGTCAGATGTCTTTTGTGCCTCAATTAAGGCAGTTAAGACATTTACTAATTGAATAAAAAGCAGGATCTTTTCAGGATCATCAACTCGTTCAATTGCAAATTTATCAAATGCAAAAATTTTTATTTGAACTACGTTCCCATTAACAACCAAGAAAGAGCCGTTAGGCATCTTTGCTAGTTCTTGATCGAGAACTTCAACACTCCCCAATGGGTAGTTGTGATAGCGGGGTTTTTGGGAAGATGCGATCGCTTTCAACTCCAAAACAGGATCTAATCCTTCAATTGGAATTAATGCGCCTCGACTTCCTCCACCGTAGAGTTTGTCAACGGAAATCATTCCCAACAGATCCCGAAGATTTGCAATAAAGTGTTGGTTAATTGCAAGTTCGTAAATATCTTCTTTGACTCCCTTTTTGACATCATCAACATGATGTTTTATTCCTGCCGTTACGCGAGAAATCCACATCTCGGCTCGCGCAGGATCGGAAGTAATGTATTTTTTGTGAACCTCACTACTTCCGTATACCTCGAATGATTTACTTTCAACCCAGTCGGGGTATTGAATGTTTGCTTCTGAAAATGCTGACCAATAGTCATCTGGTTTTTTGAGGTGTTTTTGAAACACAACCAGGTCAATTGTTACTTCCGTGCCAGCGTTTTCCGAAAACGTTCCCGATGGCAAGCGAGTTGCCAAAACTAATTCCCCATGTTGAGAAATCACTTGGCGAAACGCTTGCCCAGATCGAGAGTCTAGGAATCCGGTTGACGTTAGAAACGCAACCAATCCCCCTTTTCGCACCAACTTCAATGCTTTTAACAGAAAGAAGTTATGTATTTTCTGGGATTTGATTCCTAAATTCTGATCCCATAATGGTGTCGCACCAAAAGGAACGTTGCCAATCGCAAGGTCAAATTCTCCGTGTTGTAACACGAAGTCTTCAAAACCCTGATTGTAAATCGTCGCTTCTGGGTGCAGTAACTCGGCAACTTTCGCCGAGATTGGGTCTAATTCAACCCCGATAAACTTGCTGTTGTACAGCAAAGCGTCAGGGCAGTTACTTATGAAAACACCACTACCGCAGGAGGGTTCTAAAATATTCCCTCCGGCAAAACCCAATCCTTTAACAATCTCCCAAATTGCTTCTGCAATTTCAGGGTGAGTGTAATAGGCATTAGGTGTTACGGATTGAGCTATTTTTAGCTCATCTTCTGTCAGTAGCTCTAGGAGTTGTTCGTAAGCATCTTTGTAGAAACCTTCCGAATTGGGGTCAAGTGCTTTGTACACCGTCCCCCATCCGGTAAAGGTTTTTAACAAATCTTTTTGCTTTTTGGACAATTTTGCAGGGGCATCTTTAACCAGCTTGATAATTGCAAGTTGGTTTTCAACTGTTTGCTTATTCATGATTGTTAATTCATTAGTAACTCGACTGCAATTGTACTACATTTCTCTAAAAAAAACAACAATAACTTGTAATTAATTCTGTGAAATATTAACACAAAAATTAAATATTTATCTCTATAACTATATATATTTTCTGTTAATAATGGTAAGATTATATAAGTTGAGTTAATGTAAATAATGAAAGTTTTAGCAAATGATCTGATGCACCTGTTAGCCGGAATCAATTTCGAGTTAACAGATACCATAAACATCACAGTGACACCATACAAGGTGATGTTTGTATGGGCAGAAGAAGAAATCAATTTAGTATATTCATTGTCAAAGAAATCGGGAATCGCCCCGGCTTCCTTGACAGCGAAAACCTATGAATTGGATACTTATCTGTTGCATGGTTTAGCAGATATTATCAAAAATAACAGCATTCAATTCAATAAGGAAAGCGATTTCCTTGTTGAATTTGATTTTGTAGCTGGAAGAAAAAATAGCGTTTCATTGTCAGTGGTGGACAGTGAAAATATGGGGGTTAAAAACCTCCCGCTAAAAGAGGTATTTGATACATTCAAATTACCTCGATCCGTTGTTGATGCAGAATTTTATTCTGCATCTTGGCAGACGCGATCGCACCTGCGATTAGCAAAATACATTGCCGAAAACAGCATAAATCCAGTTTTTCTGGAGTTTGTTGATGGTAATGATTGCGATCGCCTCAAAATATCTAGCTTTTCCGACGAAATTTTCTTAGGAAGTGTCTGTGCCGATTGTGCTAATGGGAGTAAATTCCCATTGATACGGAGTGCCATCTCTGTTGACACTTCCACGGTCGGAAAGATGTTGTCCTTCAAGGACTTTTCCTACCCTAAGTGGGCGGAATATATAGGGGGAAACCTAACTCTCTTATTAGGGGACTGGGGTGACAGTATTACTGCCCCCTATGAGCTTTCAGATATCAAGCTCGAAAAGTATTCCCAACACCTGTTCGGCAACAAAGCCGATGGTTGGGTAAAAGTCGATAAAAACACCTTAGTAAAGCAATTGGAGGCTATTTGTAGCCCAGTTACTTTTACTGAGACATCGGTAGCTGTACCGATTAAGTCAATCTCTCAATCAGACAACGAAATCATGATTGAGGCAATTGACCAAATAAATCAGATAACAAACATGGGACTACTTGAGTTACAAGCAACAGCATTGCTTGACTCGTGGGAAATCCCAGATCCAAAAACAATTTATAGCAACATCGTCCAGTTAGAACTGGAGAATGGTTATTTAACCATCATTGGAAATGATGACCGGAAACGAAAAATCAAGTTAAAGTCATCAAATCCCGACGCATTCGGGAATTGGCAAGGTGATGGCAAAAAGTTAATCAAAATACTCAATTTAATTAAGGAGTTTGATGACAGATTAGAGATTGTTATGGAGCATCCAAAGCTCCAAATTCAAACAACTTCGGGAGCGAGTATTTTGCTCTTGGGTTGTGACCTTGTGGGTATCAACGATATTATCTACAACGACGAAACCACCCTTGATTGGTGGCACAAACCAATTCAACTTCTTCCCGAAGTTAAAGGAAGTGAATTAGAACTAGATAATATATTTTTTCACCAAGTATCTCAGATCAAACAATTCAAAAAAATCGCTCAAAAAATGAGTGATTGGGTAACAGACATTGAATATAACGACCATACAGAGGATATCGCAAGTTTACTTGAAAGAATGAATACATTAGCTGCATTCATTCCAGAAGAATCTTATATCCCCAAATACGACGAGTGCTTCCAAGAAGATGAAGAACTCTATTGGTATGGTAGTGCCGTAGCAGGTAATCTTAGCGACTTCCTAGAGGAAATAGAATCATTAAAAAATGAACTCTCAATGGGATTGGGTAAAGTTTACCAGTATTGCTGCAAATTACCTAGTTTGATGCAATATCTGTTTTAATTAAAAAGCGATCGCACATATTTATAAAGTGCGATCGCTTTTTATTGACTTACGGGGTACTATGGGGTACAATCTTAATTGTTGATTTCACAGGAATATTTATGTCCGATATCAAGGAAAAATTAACCCAAGAACAAATCGAATTGTTCGAGAAAGAAGACATTGATTATGATGACCTGGTTTTCATATCAGGCAAGAAAGTCCATGCCTTTACCTCCTTACCCTCTGCTTGGGCGAATGAATACGGGGAATTGGTATTTCTAAATGTATCTCATAAAGATCAAGCCAAGTTCATTTATTACATTGGAGCCGAACATGAAGCCAGTTTAAAACTTCACTACTTAAAAGTATCTATCTGGGAAAATATAAACGAAGATAGACTTGAAAGATTTATTAATTCGGCTGAATAAGAAAAAGCGATCGCATATATTATGAAGTGCGATCGCTTTTTTGTTTCTATTGCAATCTGGGGTAAGATGGGGTATAGTTCTTTTTACAATATTAACCGCAACAAATATGAAATCCAAACCAATTGTGTACACACCTGGCAATCTAATAAAAGTGCTTAACGGAACCAAACCACAAACCAGACGATTGAACGTAAAAGGGTATGTTGGAGTTGAGCAGTTATGGATTCAGGAACCCTATCGGTTGATAAAGATTGAGGATCGCTTATTCAGATGCGAATACGGTGGCAACCCATTAGATTGTCGCAACATTCAAATAACAGAGAAGGAGTACAAGAAATGGGAGCAACGGAAGCAACCGCTCCGAGCAAATTCCGCCCGATTTATGTACAAGTCCTTAGCGCGACATTTCGCTCACAGGATTGAGGTTCGTGTAGAGATATTGAATCGAATCTCCGACGAGGATTGTATAGCAGAAGGAATAGAACAGGTAGGGAATAAGTTTACAGACCACGATAACATTCTATGGGACACCCCAAGGGAAGCATTTAAAAGTTTATGGATATCAATTAACGATCCCTTGACTTGGGATATAGATACTTCTGTTGCGGTGATTGATATTAAGGAGTTGGTTGTCGATCCAGAATGGCGATCGCTAAATAAATGAGCTATCGTATTGCCAAGTCAAAAATAATCTAGGATTTATCATGGAAATGGCTTGGCTTGGTAGAGGAGATTCCAAAAAGATTTTACACCTGAAGATTGGCGGCAGATGGCTACCATATAATTCACCTCTTTGTCGTCAATTTTCTGTGTCTGATTATGAGTTTCCTCTGAACGGATCAAAAGGGTGGCGAACTTTTCAAATACTTCTAAATAAGGGATGGCATCTTCGTAATACCTCGGATGTATCCGATTTTTAGTATTAAAAGCGATCGCAAATTATTGAAAATGCGATCGCTTTTTTTACTTGACAACAATATGTTTTTGAAGTAAAATTACAGGGTAAACAAGGAGAGAACTATGAAAATAAAAATCGAAATCAAGACTGATAACGCAGCATTTCATCCAGATGAAATGGACAGAATGTTTGAAGTCAATAGAATACTCTCTGAAATTTGTAACAAAATCTCCCAGGGCAAGGTTAAAGATGATTGCTTTGACTTCAACGGAAACGTTGTTGGCAAATGGGAAGTAAAAGGTAAATAAACCTGTTTTCAACTAAACAAAAAGCACCTAATTATTAGGTGCTTTTTTTATTGCTTATTTCTATTAAAAAGGGTAAAATAACGCATGAGTTACCATAAATTTATACCATGAATCCCAACGATTTTGACATAGTAGTTGTCGCCTTTTCTGGTGGCAAAGATAGTTTAGCTTGCCTACTTCATTTATTAGATTTAGGGGTTAGCCGAACCAAGATTGAATTGTGGCATCATGACGTTGACGGCAAGAGCGAGACATTCTTTGACTGGCCATGCACTGAATCGTATTGCCGAGCGATCGCATCCCATTTCAAAATCCCCATCTATTTTTCTTGGAAAGATGGAGGATTCAAAAACGAATTATTGAGGGAAAACGAATATTCCCGCAAAACATTCTTTGAAACTCCTGAAGGTTTGAAGACATCGGGAGGCGATCGCGGTCAACAACTAACCAGGCGAAAGTTCCCCCATGTAGGGGAGATCAAAAAAGGTCGGTGGTGTAGCGCGATTCTAAAGATTGGAGTAGCTCAAACAGCCTTGTGCAATCAAAAGCGATTCCTCGGAAAACGTACCCTGTTTATCACTGGGGAACGGGCTGAAGAATCGGCATCTCGCGCTAAATATCAAGAATGGGAAGAACACAAATCCCATTCTGCTAAACGGGAAGTAACCCATTGGCGACCCATCCATAAATGGAGTGAGTTAAAAGTCTGGCAAATTATTGAGCGCTGGATGATTAACCCCCACCCCGCCTATCGGTTGGGATTTGGTCGGGTTTCTTGTGCAACTTGCATATTTGGCAACCCCAACCAGTGGGCAACCGTCCGATACTTGTTCCCAGAGCAATTCACCGAAATTGCAGAACTAGAAGCGGAGTTCGGACACACGATCCACTTCTCTTACGACAAGAAGAAAAACATCGTTCCTGATTCAGTTGTTGAAAGGAGCGATCGCGGTCAAATCTACCAATCTTGTTTAGAACATCCCGAATGGGTTGTCGAGGCAAAAGATAAAGATTGGGACTATCCCGTAACAACATATCCGTGGGAAATTCCCAGTGGAGCGTTTGGAGATAGTACGGGGCCGACTTAACATCAGAAGCAGGGAGTTCAACCTTCCTGCTTTTTTAATTGTTATCTTTTCGCGCGATCGCATCCCCATTAACAGGATCAATATTGAGAATTTCTTGGTTAATAGCCAAAGCATTTTCTCTTAAACCAAGTTCAATGTAAATTGAAGCCAGGTAATTTAAGCAATTAAC
>JBIPLY010000453.1:0-3443 GCA_044369385.1 Acetobacteraceae bacterium
GTGTAGAGGAAGGCGGCTTCCGAGTTGTTGGCGCGGCGGGTGGCGCCGACGATCTGGCCGGCGGCGTTGATCTCCTCGGCGGCGCTGTAGTTGCCGCCCAGCGTGCCGAGGCTGACCATGGCAATGCCGTCATGCAGGAAGGCGCGGGTGAGGGTGTCGCCGGCCAGCGTGCTGCGGCCCACGACGTGGCCGGCGGCGTTGATGCCCTGGCCGAAGCTGGTCAGGCCGCCCAGCGTGCCCAGGTTCTGCATGGTGCTGCCGTTGTGCCGGAAGGCGCGGGTGTGGCCGGTGGCGATGTTGGCGTAGCCGGCGATCCAGCCGGCATCGTTGATGTCGCTGGAGTAGCTGCTGACGCCGCCCAGCGTGCCGAGGTCGGTCTTGACCCCGCCGATGTCGCGGAAGGCACGGTGGAACCCGCTGACCGCGCCGGCGCCCGCCACCACGCCGGCGGTGTTGATGGCCTGTGCCTCGCTGGACTGGCTGCTCAACCCGCCCCGGAGCGTCATGGTGCCGTTGTGGAGGAAGGCCTGGGACGGGGCGACCCCGGCCGTCCAGCTTTGGCCGACCACGGTGCCGGCGGCGTTGATGCCGTAGCCGGCGCTGACCAGGCCGCCGAGCGTGCCGAGGTCGATCATCGCCGTGCCGTTGAACAGGAAGGCGTGCTGCCAGCCGTCGGCGCGGCTGCTGCTGCCGGCGATCCAGCCGTTGGCGTTGATGTCCACGCCGATGGCGAAGCTGCCGCCCAGCGTGCCGATGTCCAGCACCGTGTAGCTCGGCGGTGCGGCGGCGGCGGGGGTGGCGAAAAGGAGAGCGGCGAGGATGGCGTGGCGCATGATCGGCCCTTGTGTTGCTAAAACGTAAAGAACGCTATCGCAACAACCGGCAGGGCGCAAGGCGTTTCGGCATCGCAATTAACCCGGTGCGCCCCGCCCTTCCCGGCGCAAACGGATAAAGTTTTTTTGCTTCTTTTTGTTCACAAAAAGAAGGCGCTTTCTTATCCCAAATCCGGCATCGGAAACGGCTGCGCCACCTCGATCGCCCGCGCCGCGCGCAGCACCAGGTCGTCGCGGTACAAGGCGGCGGAGAGCTGCACCGAGCGCGGCAGGCCGTTGGCGGAGAACCCCATCGGCACGGTGATCGCCGGCTGGCGGGTGAGGTTGGCAAACGCCGTCCAGGGCGCCCAGGCGCTCCACAGCGCGTCGACCGGGTTGACGGTGGGAGCGTCGGCCAGCGGCGGCGGGTTGGCCACCGTGGGGCACAGCACCAGGTCGTAGCGCGCGGTGAAGCGGGCCATGGCGTGGGCGGCGGCGATGCGGCTGGTTTCGAACTCCATGAACGCCTCCGCCGACAGGCCGCTGTTGGCGGCGGCGACTTCCAGCAGGCCGGGATCCAGCATGTGGCGGCGGGTTTCCGGGAAGGAGTGCACCAGGCGGGTCAGCGCCACGCCCCACACCTTGCTGAAGATGGCGCGGGTGTCGGGCAGGCCGGGGTCGGCCTCTTCCACTTCGGCGCCGAGGTCCTGCATCAGTTGGGCGGCCTGTTCGACGGCGGCGATGCCCTCCCAGTCCACCGGGGCCTCGAAGCCCGGATTGCGCATGACGGCCACTTTCATGCCGGCGATGCCATGGTCGATGCCGTCGCGCCAGTCGCGCGCATCGTCCGGCAGGGCATACGGGTCGCGCAGGTCGTGGCGGGCCATGACGTTCAGCATCAGGGCGGCGTCGCGCACGGTGCGGGTCATCGGCCCGGCGACGGCGACCGCGGCGAAGGCGCCGAGCGGCCATTGCGGGATGCGCCCGAAGCTGGGCTTCAGGCCGACGATGCCGCACCAGGCGGCCGGCAGGCGGATCGAGCCGCCGGCATCGGTGCCGACATGCAGCGCGCCGAAGCCGGCCGCCGCCGCCGCCCCGGCGCCGGAGCTGGAGCCGCCGGTGGTGTGATGGAAATTCCACGGGTTGCGGGTGATGCCGTGCAGCGGGCAGTCGCCGGGGGTTTTCCAGCCGAACTCGGTGGTGGTGGTCTTGCCGATGATCACGGCGCCGGCGGATTTGAGCGCGAGCGCGATCGGCGCGTCCTCGGCCGCCGGCGCGCTGTCGGACAGGCGGGAGCCGCGGCGGGTGGGCAGGCCGGCCAGGTCGATCAGGTCCTTCACCGTCACCGGCACGCCATCCAGCGGGCCGATCGGGCGGCCGGCGCGCCAGCGGGCGGCACTCTCGCCGGCCTGGGCCAGGGCGGCGGGGTTCATCGCGGCGAAGGCGTTGATCGAGGGGTTGAGCCGGGCAATGCGCTCGGTGACCGCCTGCAGCACCTCCACCGGGCTGGCGGCGGTGCGGGCGTACAGCGCCAGCAGGTCTTCGGCGGACATCACGGCGAGGTCGGTCATGCGGGCATCCCGGGCATTGGCGCGTTGCGGCTTCGGCGGAGCGCAGGCAGTCTAGGCAACCCGCGCACGGAGGCCAAACCAGCGATGAGCGACGAGATCCCCGGCACACCCTATGGCGAGCCGTGGCAGTGGCCGGAACAGGTCTGGCGCACGATCGTGGAGCGGGTGCGCGCCGGGCGGTCGCTGCGGCCGCGGGCCTGGCCGGGGGGCGCGCGCTGTGCCGTGGCGCTGTCCTTCGACGCCGATCATGAGACCGTCTCGCTGCGCGATTCCGACGAAAGCCCGCTGCGGCTCAGCCAGGGCCAGTATGGCGCGCGCGCCGGCATGCCGCGCATCCGCGACCTGTTGCAGGCCGAGGGGCTGCCGGCCACCTTCTTCTATCCCGCCGTCGCCGCCCTGCTGCACCCCGAGGAGGTGCGCGGCGTGGCGCGCGACGGGCATGAGATCGGCATCCATTCCTGGATCAGCGAGCACACCACCGGCCTGCCGTTCGAGGCCGAGCGCGACCTGACGCTGCGCGCCGCCGAGGTGCTGGACAGCCTGGCCGGGCGGCACTGTGCGGGGATGCGCAGCGCGAGCTGGGATTTCTCGCCGCACACGCTGGTGATCATCCGCGAGCTGCGGCTGCTCTACGACAGCTCGCTGATGGCCGATGACGACCCCTATGAGCTGCTGTCGGACAACGAGGACACCGGGGTGGTGGAGCTGCCGCCCGGCTGGGTCCGCGACGATTCCGCCTATTTCGGCATGCACTACAGCCAGGCGCTGCGCCCGCATACCGCCCCCAGCGCGGTGGAGGAGATCTTCATCGCCGAGTTCGAGGGCGCCTATGCCGAGGGCGGGCTGTTCCTGTTGACGCTGCATCCGCATGTGATCGGGCACCGCGCCCGCCTGCCGGTGCTGCGCCGGCTGATCCGCCACATCAAGGCGCGCGGCGGCTGCTGGTTCGGCACGCACGAGGATGTGGCCCGTTGGTGTCTGGAGCACGCGCCATGAAGAACTGGGCACGGCGCAACCCGATGATGGCGCGGGTGCTGCTGCGCCTGACACCAACGGGCCA
>JBIPLY010000454.1:0-3441 GCA_044369385.1 Acetobacteraceae bacterium
GTTCAACCTCGACGATGTCGGCCAGGGTTACGACATCGCCGGCGAACAGGACGGGCGCATCGCCACCACGCTGGGCCGCCACGCCAACGACCTGATGACCAGCTTCTATGCCAGGACCCCCGGCGGCTTCCTGGTCGAATACGGCTGGGGCGGGCGCGTCGTGGACCCCGCCACGCACGCGGCGGAACTCTGCACCGCCGGCCCCTCGATCTGGGGGCATGACCGGCTGCGCATGACGCCGGAGCAGCGCGCCGAAGCCCATGCGCTGAAACGCCAGATGGCCGAGGGCGGGTTGCGCGCGCCGGTGCAGGTGGTGGAGGGCAATTTCACCCAGGCCATGGGCGAGTGCGCGTGGTGGGCGGAGGCGAAGAGGGCGTAGGACGCTTCTTGCCTTCCTATCTTCGCTGCACCGCACTACGCTTCCTGCTCCCCCGCAGGAGCCCCAACCATGAAGCGTCGCCACCTTCTCACCGCCGCCCTGGCTGCCCCTTGGGCCGCCCCGCTCGCCCGCCCCGCCCTGGCGCAGGGCAGCAGCAATTCGCGCATCCTGCGCTTCGTGCCGCATGCCGACCTGGCCAATCCGGACCCGGTCTGGTCGACCACCACGGTGGCGGCCATGCATTCCTACCTGGTGTGGGATCGGCTCTACGGCCTGGACGAGAGCTTCCAGCCCCGCCCGCAGATGGTCGGCCGCGAGGAGGTCAGCGATGACGGGCTGACCTGGACGCTGACGCTGCGCCCCGGGCTGGAGCATCACGACGGCGAGAAGGTCCGCGCCGCCGATGCGGTGGCCTCGATCGAGCGCACCAAACGCCGCCAGCCGCTGGTCGAGACGCTGATGAATGCCACCGAGGAGCTGGTGGCGCTGGACGACAACCGGCTGCGCTTCCGCCTGAAGAAAAGGTTCGCGCTGTTGCCGATGGCGCTGAACGACGTGGTGGTGATGCCGGAGCGCATCGCCAAGACCGACGCCTTCACCCAGATCAGCGAATATGTCGGCAGCGGCCCGTACAAGTTCGTGCGCAACGAATGGAAGGCCGGCGCCGGGGCGATCTATGTCCGCAACGAGAAGTACATCCCGCGCGACGAGCCGATCAGCATGTGGGCCGGCGGCAAGGCGTGCCATTTCGACCGCATCGAATGGACCACGATGCCGGACCCCTCCACCGCCGCCGCCGCCCAGCAGCGCGGCGAGATCGATTGGCTGGATGGCCCGCTGATCGACCTGGTGCCGCAGTTGCGCCGTGCCCCGGGGGTGACGATCAACCTGTTCGACCAGCTCGGCAACCTGATGAGCCTGTTCTTCAACCAGCACCAGCCGCCGTTCGACAACGTGAAGCTGCGCCGCGCCGTGCTGGCCGCGGTCAGCCAGCAGGATTTCGTCGACACCGTGCTGGGCGACCAGGCGAAGGAGCTGGGCGGCATCGGCGTGGGCGTGTTCCCGCCCAAGTCGCCCTATGCCAGCAAGGCCGGCATGGAGCTGATGCTGGCCAACGTCGCCGCGGCCAAGAAGATGGTGGCCGAGAGCGGCTACAAGGGCGAGCCGATCGTGCTGATGTCACCGTCGGACATCGCCTCGATCCGGCAGACCTCACTGGTGGCCGATGCGATGATGAAGGGGATCGGGCTGAACGTGCAGTTCGCCAGCCTGGACTGGGGCACCATGATCCAGCGCCGCAACAACGGCGAGACGGTCGATAAGGGCGGCTGGAGCAGCTACACCACCTCCTGGACCGGGCTGTCGATCAACACGCCAGCCACCCACCTGCCACTGCGCGCCAACGGCCGGGCCGCCAGCGCCTGGTGGCGCCCGACGGACGCGGAACAGGAGAAGCTCCGCGACGCCTGGTTCGATGCCCCGGACCTGGCCACGCAGAAGAAGATCGCCGAGGACATCCAGCGCCGCGCCCTGGAGAACGTGATGTTCGCGCCGCTGGGGCTGCAATTCGCGCCGACGGCCTATCGCAGCAACCTGACCGGCTTCGCCCGCTCCGGCTTCCCGGTGTTCTGGGGGCTGAAGAAGTCCGCCTGACGGGCCAGGGGGCAAGGGGAGGCGGGCGGTATCAGCCGCTCGCCTCCTCCACCATCTGCGGCGTGCCGGGCCGGGCGGCGCTCATCGGGCTCTGGATCGCCAGTTCGTCGAAGCGCTGCTTGATCCGCCGGTTCAGCTCGCGCCCCACCGCCCAGCGCTGGCCCGGCGTGGTGCGGATGCGGGTGCGCAGCACCACCGCCTTGTCGATGAAGCGGTCGATGCCCATCACCTCCAGGTCGGCGCTGATGCCCGGGGTCCACTTCGCCTCGGTGCGCATCTCGCGCGCGATGTCGCGCAGCACGTCGCCGATGCGCTCCGGGTCCTCGTTCAGCCCGATGCTGACATCGACCACGGCATAGCCGAAGTCGCGGGTCATGTTCGTCACCGTGGTCACCGAGCTGAACGGGATGATGTGCATCGAGCCGTCCAGCGCGCGCAGCCGGATGGTGCGGATCGACAGGTTCTCCACCGTGCCGGTCATGCCGCCCAGCGTCACCACGTCGCCAACCTGCATGGTGTTCTCCAGCAGCAGGAACAGCCCGGTGATGACATCCTGCACCAGCCGCTGGCTGCCGAAGGCCAGCGCCACGCCGAACACGCCGGCACCGGCCAGCAGCGGGGCGATGTTCAGCCCGATCTCCGCCAGCACGATCAGCGACACCACCACCCAGATCGCCACCATCAGCGCGGTGCGGAACATCGGCAGCAGCGTGCGCAGCCGCGCCGATCGCGCCGATTGCGCGCTGGCCGCCAGGTTGGCCAGGTGGCGGTCGATCGCCAGGTTCACCGCCTCCCACAGCCCGACCGCCAGGGCCAGGGTGAAGGCGATCGAGCCCAGCGTGCGCAGCACCCGCCCGCCCAGCTCGGTCTGCACCAGCCAGGTCAGCAGCGGCATGCCCCAGACCTGCATCAGCGCCAGCACCGCCGCCACCCCCAGCGCCATCCGCAGCACCGCGCGCAGCATCGGCTCGTAGGCCACCAGCCGCACGCGGATGCCGGCCCGCGACGCGGCCCCGTCCTCGCCGCGGTAGAGCGCCCGGTGCAGCCCGCCCAGCGCCAGGATCAGCGCCATCCGCGCCGCAGCCAAGACCAGTGCTGTGACCAGCGACAGCCGGATGATGTGGAAGAACCCGTCGCGCACATCCAGCGCCAGCACCACCCATAGCGCCCCGACATAGACGATCGCCACCACATGCCAGACCGGCGCCGCCATGGCGCGCAGCCGCGCGGTCATGCCCGCCTGGCCGGCCTCGGCATCGTCCGCGGCGTCCGCAGCGTCGCGCGTCGGGCGGATACGCGCGGCCACCGTGGCGCGCAGTTGCAGGATGATGGTGACGACGAAGCCGGTCAGCACCAGGAACAGCAGCTTGATCAGCGCGTCATGCGCCAGCCGGTAGAGCCCGAACAGC
>JBIPLY010000455.1:0-3440 GCA_044369385.1 Acetobacteraceae bacterium
CATTCGGCGGGGAGGGGCCGTCGAGGCTGATCGGACCGCACGGACGGCCCCTCCCCGCCGAAGGCGAAACTGCTGAGGGTGCAGGGGGCTCGGCCCCCTGCTGGGGGTGTCGGGGGCGAAGCCCCTGACCGGGTCCAGGGCAGCGCCCTGGCCTTCCTCGCCTCACGCGATGTCGGTATCCGGCCGCCAGACGATGGGGGTGAAGGCGTAGCCGGTAGCGGCACGGGTGACGTGGCCGAAGGCGGGGAAGTCGAGGTGCATGCCGGCGACGAGCAGTTTGTCGGTGGCGGCCATGTCCAGCACGCGGCGGCGCGTGACGCGGGCTTCGTCGCTGTCGGTGTCGAAGGCCAGGCCGGCTTCGGGCAGGGCGAACTGGATGCCGGGCAGGTGGACGACATCGCCCCAGACCAGCAGGGATTCGGCCCCGGAGGCGATGATCCAGCCGGAATGGCCCGGGGTATGGCCGGGCAGGTGGTGGCAGGTGATGCCGGGGCTGCCTTCCTGGCCGTGGCCGACGGTGCGGGTGCGCGCGGCGTAGGGGCGCAGCGCGCCTTGGGCCGTGCCAAACGCGCCGCGGGCGGCCTCCGGCGCGGCGGCGGCGCGGGCATCGCTGAGCCAGAATTCGGTCTCGATGGCGTTGATGACGATTTCGGCGCGGGGGAACCAGGGCTTGCCGTCGGGATCGACCAGGCCGGAGACGTGATCGACATGGGCGTGGGTGACCAGCACGGTGTCGATGTCCGCGGGGCTGAGGCCCAGCGCGTCCAGCTTGCCGCGGGCACGGCCCATGGCGGGGCCGAAGGCGGTGCCGCAGCCGGCATCGATCAGGATGCGGCGGCCGCCGGCCTGGACCAGGAAGGAGGAGATGGTGATCCGCGGCGGGAGGGCGCGGAAGGCGGCGGCCTCCGCGGCGGCGGCGGCGGTTTCCGTGACGCCGTTTACGATGCCGGTGGAGGCCTGGAACTGGCCGTCATTGAGCGCGGTGACGGTGATGTCGCCGATCTGGATGCTGTGGATGCCGGAATGCTGCATGGGGGACCTCGGGGGGTTCAAGCGCGGGCGGTGGCACGGCGGAGCGCGCCCAGGATGCTGCCAAGAATTCCCTGCGGCAGGAAGATGATGAACACCACCAGCAGCAGGCCGTAGATCAGGTTGTCCCAACCGACCGCCGCGGTGCCGAAGCCGATGCGCAGCGTCTCGCCCAGCAGGATGGTGATGACCGCCCCGATCGTCGGGCCAAGGGCGACATAGAGCCCGCCGACGACCACGGCGAAGACCATCTGCAAGGAGACCGAGATGCCGCTGACCGAGTCCGGCGAGACGAACATCTGGTATTGGCAATACAGCGCCCCGGCCAAGGCGGTCATCATCGCCGACAGCACGGTGATCTTCAGCTTCTCGGCGGTCACATTGACCCCCGCGGCGGCCGCGGCATCCTCGTCCTCGCTGATCGCCTCCAGCGCGTAGCGCAACATGCTGCGCTGAACCAGGTGCCAGATGACCAGGCCGCTGCCCCAGACGGTGAGCGCGATCAGATACCAGGTGGTCTTGTCGGTGAACTGGAACGCCAGGATCGACGAGCCGCCCGGCACACGGTTCGGCGTGTAGCCCAGCGAACCGCCGGTCAGCTCGCGCGTTGCGACGATGACCTGCAGCACGATGCCGGAGAGCGCGAGGGTGACCAGCGCGAAGTAATGCCCGGTGATGCGGAAGCGAAAGCACGGCCAGGCGACAACCAGCGCCAGGGCCGCGGCGCAGATCAGGCCCATCGGAATCCCGAGCCAGGGCGACAGGCCAAGATTGTTCCACGCCAGCGCCGTGACATAGGCGCCCACCCCCATGAACCCGCCATGGCCGAGCGAGACCAGCCCGAAGCGCCCCATCATGCTCCAGGAGGTATAGGCGAAGGACCAGATCAGGATGGTGATCATGATGTGCATCGGATAGGGCGCCGACCACACGAACGGCAGCGCCACCAGCGCCGCCCCCAGGGCCGCCCAGAGGAAGGAGCGGTTCATGAGCGCCTCGCCAGCAGGCCCTCGGGCCGTATGAACATCATGCCGATGAAGAAGACGAAGGCGAAGACGTAGCCCCACTCCAGGTCGAGGTAGAGGCCACCGATCGAGATGATCTCGGCGAAGATGAAGGCCGCGATGAAGCCGCCGATCATGTTGCCCAGGCCGCCCATGACGCAGATCATGAAGGTGATCGGGCCGAAGGACAGGCCGACAAAGGGGTGCACGTCGTATTGCAGCACCAGCAGGCAGGCGGCCAGGCCGGCCAGCGCGCCGCCGACGGCCGAGGTGATGACATAGATGCGCCGCGTGTCGACACCCATCAGCGCCATGATCTGCCGGTCCTGCGAGATGGCGCGGATCGCGGTGCCGACATAGGTGCGGGTCAGGAACAGGTACAGCGCCACCATGCCGGCAAGTGCGGCGCCGAAGGCCAGCAGGCGGGCGTAGCTGATGAACACGTCGGCCACCTCCAGCGTCGGCAGGCGGATGCCGAGATTGCGGAAGTCAATGCCGAAGGCCACGGTGGCCAGGCTCTGCAGGAAGAACAGCACCCCGCCCGTGGCCAGCAGCTGGTTGATCGGGGCCGCGTTCAGCAGCGGCGCAATCACCAGCACGTGCAGCAGGATGCCCATGATGCCGATCGCCACGATGCTGATCGGGGCGGCCACCCAATAGGGAAACCCATAGACGCTGAACAGGTAGTACATCGTGTACATGCCGAACATCACCAGCTCGGCATAACAGATCCAGGCCACGTCGATGACGCCGAAGATCAGGTTCAGCCCCAGCGCCAGCAGCGCCAGCACGCCGCCGAGGAGCAGGCCGTTGACCAGCGCCTCCACCAGGAAGATGTCGAGGAAGCCCATTTCGATGCTCCTGGTTCAGACGCCGAGATAGGCTTCGCGGATGGTGTCGCTGGCGGCCAGCTCCGCGGCGGTGCCGCTCATTCGGATGCTGCCGGCCTCCAGCAGATAGGCGCGGTCGACGACCTTCAGCACCTGCTGCACGTTCTGCTCGACGATCAGCACGGTCAGCCCGCTTTCGCGGATGCGGCGCACCAGCTCGAACACCTGCTGCACGATGACCGGGGCCAGGCCCGCCGACGGCTCGTCCATCAGCAGGATCTTGGGATCGGACATCAGCGCGCGGCCGATCGAGCACATCTGCTGCTCGCCGCCGGACATGGTGCCGGCGAGCTGGTTGCGGCGTTCCTTCATGCGCGGGAACAGGCCGTAGACGAACTCCAGCCGCTGGGCGAATTTGGGCCTTGCTGCGGGCATGAAGGCGCCCATGCGCAGGTTGTCCTCCACCGTCATGCGCGGAAACAGCCGGCGGTGTTCCGGCACATGGGCGATGCCGAGTTCCACGATGCGATGGGCGGGGACGGTGGCGAGGTCGGTGCCTTCCCACAGCACCTGGCCG
>JBIPLY010000456.1:0-3431 GCA_044369385.1 Acetobacteraceae bacterium
GGAACACCCCCTCCGACAACAGCGAATTCAGCGCCGCCGCCATCCCCTGCGCGTAGGAGACGTAATCCTCCAGCAGCGTCGAGCCCCACCCCCCGGCACTCAGCGGATGGCGAAACGTGCTGCCGGCATGCAGCCCGATCGGCAGCCCATGCTTCTCGGCCGCCCGATAGATCGGCCACATCTGCCGCCGCCCCGCCGGCAGCTCCGCATTGGCCAGCATCAGCACCTGCACGAACCGCCGATCCCCCGCCAGCCGCTCGATCTCCTCGGCCGCCAGCTCCCCGCTGTGCTGCGGCACCAGGATCGACCCCCGCAGCCGCGCATCCTTCGCCAACCACTCCGCCGCCAGCCAGTTGTTCACCCCCCGGCACAGCGCCGCCGACAAATCCTCGCTCATCATCGCGATCGCGCCATGCAGCACGTTGCAGATTGCCATCCCGGTGCCCATCGGATCGAGCACATGCCGCTGCAAATCCGACAGCGACGCCCCCGCCACCCCCTTCTCCGGCCGCCAATCCGGCCGCTCATTGATCGCGGCCGCCGGCGGAAACGCCATCAGGTCGAAATTCTCCCGCTCCAGCCCCCGCCGCAGCATATGCTCGCGCCAATACGCATCCATGTGCGGCAGCAGCGCCCGCGCATTCGGCAGCGCCGGATGAACATCGCAATCGATCGCGCCCGTTGTCCGCGCCATGCGCCCCCCGAACCCCTGCTGCCCGAAATCCCGCGCCAATCCCCCCGCGTTGGCAACATCCCCCGATTGACAACGCCCCAGCCCCCGCCACGATACCCAAAATCGTCCGGGGAAACCGCCGCATGTCCAGCCAAACACCGCTCTTCGCCGGCCTGCGCGTCATCGACTGCGCCAGCTACATCGCCGCCCCCACCGCCGCCACCGTGCTCGGCGATTTCGGCGCCGACGTCATCAAGATCGAACCCCCCAACGAGCCCGAACCCTGGCGCCTGGCCCACACCCGCCCCGGCCTGCCCAACTCCCCCACCAACTACCCCTACCTGGTCGACAACCGGAACAAAAAAGGCCTGGCCATCGACCTCAAGGCCCCAGCCGGCCGCGAAATCCTCGAACGCCTCATCGCCACCACCGACGTCTTCATCACCAACCTCCCGCTGCCCGTCCGCGAACGCCTGAAGGTCCGCTACCAGGACTTCGCCGAAAACCACCCCCGCCTCATCTACGGCTCCTTCACCGCGTACGGAGAAGAAGGCGAAGAATCCGGAAAAACCGGCTTCGACCTCACCGCCTACTGGGCCCGCTCCGGCCTGATGGACCAGGTCCGCTCCGGCGCCAACGTCCTCCCCGCCGGCTCCGTCGCCGGCATGGGCGACCACCCCACCGGCATGTCCTTCTACGCCGGCATCGTCACCGCCCTCTTCCGCCGCGAACGCACCGGCCTCGGCGGCGAAGTCCGCTCCTCCCTGCTCGCCAACGGCCTCTGGTCCAACGCCTTCCTCGTCCAGGCCGCCCTCGTCGGCGCCCCCACCCCCATCCGCCCCCCGCGCGAACAAACCCAGCGCCCCCTCGGCGGCCTCTACACCGCCGGCGACGGCCGACACTTCCTCCTCGCCCTGACCAGCGAAGCCCGCCAATGGCCCGCTTTGGCCAAAGCCATCGGTCACCCCGAGCTCACCACCGACCCCCGCTTCCTCGACATGGACACCCGCCGCGCCAACGCCCGCACCCTGCAAATCATCTTCGACACCGCCTTCGCCCAACACCCCCTGGCCTACTGGCGCAAAACCCTGGACGCCGCCGGCCTCACCTTCGGCATCGTCGGCACCGTCGAAGAAGCCGCCACCGACCCCCAAGCCATCGCCGCCGGCATCCTCAAGCCCATGGCCGACAGCGACATGATGACCGTCGACTCCCCCTTCACCCTCACCGGCGAAGAAAAAGTCCCCGCCAACCGCCACCCCGAACACGGCGAACACAGCCGCGACATCCTGCTCGGCGCCGGATACTCGGAATCCGAAGTCGAAACGCTCCACAAGGGCGGCGTGATCGGCGGACCTTGAAGGAAGCCAAGCGGCAGAAAGGCGAGGGCTCTGCCCTCGACCCGCTGGGGCCGGCGGCCCCAGACCCCGTTCCTGGCATTGCGGCCAATTGGTTTGGGTTGACAGCAAACTGCCAGTGTATTTAAACTTTGCGTATGCAAATTGCATCGACCACTGTCGCAGAACGACGCCGACGCTGTGTCATAGCAGCGGTTCTGGCGACTGCGTTTGGACTGGGCCTTTGCTGACGCCCCCCCCCTAGACTTAGGGCCTGTCCGCGAAGGGCCTTCAGTCCCGCATCCCCGAACCTCCGCCGCACCCCGCGCCGGAGGTTTTTTCATGCCCATTTCCAGGACACCTCAAACATGCCCGACCTACATACGCCCCCCCGGCGCGCCACCCCCGCCGATGCACCGGCAATCCGCGCCCTCACCCGCGCCGCCTATGCGAAATGGGTCCCCCTGATCGGACGCGAACCGACCCCCATGACCGTCGACTATGACGCCCGCGCACGAAACCACCTGATTGACCTGTGGGACGCCGCCGCCGATCTGGTCGCGTTGATCGAAACGGTGCCTGAAATCGACCACCTCCTGATCGAAAATGTCGCCGTCGCGCCCGCCTCCCAGGGTCAAGGGTATGGCCGCCGCCTCATGTCGTATGCTGAAACCCTGGCCAGATCGCTCAACCTGATGGAATTGCGCCTCTACACCAACACGCTGTTCACGGGAAACGTCCGCCTCTACAGCAGCCTCGGTTATCGCGTCGACCGCGAGGAACCCTTCAAGGGCAGCATCACTGTCTACATGAGCAAGCAACTGACAACGGCCTGAGCCAGCAACAAATAAGGCCGCAATCATGTCGTACATCCCGGAACTTGCCGCAATCGCGCTCGTGTTCCTCCTGGTCTGCCTCAGCCCCGGACCATCCTTCCTCATCATCTCGTCGACGGCCATCTCGGCATCGCGGCGGGCCGGCATACTGGTCGGCATGGGTGTCGCCGCCGCCAGCCTCACCTGGGCTACCGCGGCGATGCTCGGCCTCGGCCTCCTGCTGGCGCAGGCCACGTCGATCTACAACATCCTGCGGGTCCTGGGCGCCGCCTATCTGATCTACCTGGGTGTAAGAATGGTCTGGGGCGCACGGCGCACGCGTATCCTGGCCGAACAGCCATTGGTGCAATCCCGCACGCCCATGCGCTATTTCACCGGCGGCTACCTGTTGGCTGCAAGCAATCCGACTGCGGCAATCTTCTTCGGCTCGGTCTTCTCCGCCATGCTGCCACCGGCCGCACCAACCTGGGTCTATGTTGCGACGGTCGTACTTGTCACCCTTGTGTCGGCCGCCTGGCATTGCGGGATCGCTATTGTTTTCAGCATCCCGTCATTCCAACAAGCCTACCGCCGCTGGCACCGCGG
>JBIPLY010000457.1:0-3417 GCA_044369385.1 Acetobacteraceae bacterium
TCGGCACCGGCGGGCGCATCGACACCGTCCCCCCCGCCGCCTGGGACTGGCTGATGGGCGTGAACCTGATGGGCGTCATCCACGGCCTGTCCGAATTCGTCCCGCACATGAAGGCGCACGGCCAGGAAAGCCACATCGTCAACACCGGCTCCATGGCCGGCATGAACGGTTTTCGGGGTATGGGCCCGTACTGCGCCAGCAAGGCCGCCGTGGTCAGCCTCTCCGAAGCCCTGGCCAGCGAATTGGAGGAAACCCCAATCGGCGTCAGCGTCCTCTGCCCCGGCTCCGTCAACACCATCTTCTACGAAAGCCGCCGCAACGCGCCGCCCGCGGTCCCCCCGCCCCCGCCCAACAGCCGCGAAGGCCGGGCGCTCGCCGAGGGCCGCTCCCTGCGCATCGAGCACGGCATCCCCCCCGCCGAGGTCGCCGCCCGCGTGCTCCAGGGCATCCGCGACCGCGACCTCTACATCTTCACCCACCCCGACATGCGCCCCATGATCGACGACCGCCACGCCCGCCTCTCCGCCGCCTTCGACAAGGCCGCGTCGTTCCGCTGATTCTCCGGTTGCGCATCCCCGCGCGGGCCTTACGCTACCCCCCTGCCGCGCCCGCGCCGCGCGGCGGGAGGACACACCCATGAAGCTCGGCCGCCTCGGCGTCTGGAACCCGAACGACCGCCTGACCCCCCCGGACCTCGCACGCCTGCTCCACACCGCCGAGGACCTCGGCTACACCGCGCTCTGGTACCCCGAAGCGGTCGGCTACGAAGCCCTCTCCAGCGCCGCCTTCATGCTGGGAAACTCCAAGAATCTCACCATCGGCAGCTCGATCGCCAGCACCTACGCCCGCGACCCCTTCACCGCGCGCCAGGGCATGCTCGGCCTCAACCGCATGTATGACGACCGCTTCATCCTCGGCCTCGGCGTCAGCCACGCCAATATGGTCCAGGCCCGCGGCCACGACTACGACCGCCCCCTGCCCACCATGCGCGCCTATCTCGACCGCCTCCAGGCCGACGACCCCGCCGCCGCCGATTGGCCGGTGATGCTCGCCGCCCTCGGCCCGCTGATGCTTAAGCTCGCCTTCGCCCGCACCCAGGGCGCGCTCCCGGTCAACACCACCCCGGAGCACACGCGCCTGGCCGCCGCCGCCATGCCCCCCGGCAAGCACCTGGCCGTCGCCCAGAAATTCCTCTTCACCACGGATCCCGCCCGGGCGCGGGCCATCGGCCGCGCCGAGCTCGCCATGCACCTGGCCCTGCCGAACTACATCGCCCATTTCCAGCGCATGGGTTTTTCCCCTGCCGAGCTGGAGAACGGCGGCTCCGACAGCCTGGTCGACGCCCTGATCACCTGGGGCCCGCCCGAGGACGTCAAGCGCCGCATCCGCGCCCATTTCGACGCCGGCGCCACCCATGTCTGCATCCGCCCCCTGCACGAACCCGGCGACTTCGCCACCCGCGACGCCATGCTCGCCACCATGGCCGATCTTTGAAAGACCGCAGCCCATGACGCACGCCATCCGCATCGACCCCACCACCGGCCAGAAGCTGTTCAGCACCCGCGCCGCCAAGGCCAGCGAGCGCATCACCGGCCAGGGCTATTCCGTCGCCGTCGACGCCGCCTACAAAATCCTCCCCGACGCCCCGAAAACCGCCGCCTTCACTGAAGAAGAACGCGCCAAATACCGCGACTTCAAGGAATCCCGCCGCGGCGCCGCCGACTACATGGCCATGGAAGGCGAATTCGCCCGCTACCTCGCCGACACCTACTCCGCCCCCCCCATCGACCGCCCGGCGCTCGACGACACCTGCGACGTGCTGGTGATCGGCGCCGGCTTCGCCGCCCTGCTGCTCTGGTACAAGCTGCGCGCCGCCGGCTTCACCGATGTGCGCGTCTGCGAAAAAGGCGGCGATGTCGGCGGCACCTGGTACTGGAACCGCTACCCCGGCATCGCCTGCGACGTCGAATCCTACTCCTACCTGCCGTTGCTGGAGGAAATGGGCTACTTCCCGAAGCTGAAATTCGCCTCCGGCTTCGAAATCCTCGAATACTGCCAGCTCATGGCCGAAAAAACCGGCCTCTACGACCGCTGCCTGTTCCACACCACCGTCGAGCGCACCACCTGGAACGAATCCGAATCCCGCTGGCTCGTCGAAACCGACCGCGGCGACCGCATGCGCGCCCGTTTCGTGGTCCTGGCCAACGGCATCCTCACCACCCCCAAACTCGCCCGCATCAAGGGCATGGAGAGCTTCGCCGGCCAGTCCTTCCACACCTCGCGCTGGGACTATTCCGTCGATCTCGCGGGCAAGCGCGTCGGCATCATCGGCACCGGCGCCACCGCCGTGCAGGTGATCCCGGAAATCGCCAAGGTGGTAAAGGAACTCTTCGTCTTCCAGCGCACGCCCTCCACCATCGACGTCCGCGACCAGCGCGCCACCACCCCAGAGGAAATCGAAGCCTGGAAACAGGAACCCGGCTGGGCCAAGGCGCGACGGGAGCGCCTGGCCACCATCTCCTCCGGCCGCACCGCGCTCCAAGGCAACGACGACTTCCTCGCCGGCCGCGTCACCGAGCTGCGCCCGAAGCGTCAGCACGAGCGCGAACTCACCCCGCAGGAAATGATCCAGGCCCAGCTCCGCAGCAATTTCCGCCTGATGGAACAAATCCGCGCCCGCGTCGCCGCCATCGTCAAGGACCCCAAGACCGCCGAGGCGCTGAAGCCCTACTACCCCTACGGCTGCAAACGCCCCACCTTCCACGACGAATATCTGCCCAGCTTCAACCTCCCCCATGTCCACCTGGTCGACACCGCCCCCGGCGGCGTGGCCGAAATCAACGAACGCGGCGTGGTCCACGACGGCACCGAATACCCCGTCGACGTCATGATCTACGCCACCGGCTTCCAATGGATGGCCACCGGCACCTTCAACATGGTCACCGGCCGCGACGGCCGCACCCTGCGCGAAAAATGGCAGCAGGAAGGCGTGCGAACCTTCCTCGGCCTGCACAGCGCCGGCTTCCCCAACCTCTTCATCCTCTCCGGCCCCCAGGGCGGCGGCGGCCAGTTCAACTTCACCCGCGGCATCGAAGGCCACACCGACTACGTCACCTGGATGCTCACCACCCTGCGCGACCGCGGCGCCGCCACCGTCGACATCAAGAAAGAACCCGAAGACGCCTACGCCGCCCACTGCCGCGACGCCGACCTCCTCACCGCCCCCCTGCGCGACTGCCTCTCCTACTACAACGGCGACGGCAACGCCGAACCCGGCAGCCTCGCCTATTACGGCGGCCCCCGAAAATGGCACGAACTCCGCATCGCCGCGCAGACGACGATGGAGCCGTATATCTTCAAGTGAGCAAGGCTGGGGCTTTGCCCCAGACCCCACCAGGGGCCAAGCCCCTGGACCTT
>JBIPLY010000104.1:0-10886 GCA_044369385.1 Acetobacteraceae bacterium
CCCTCCGCCAGCCGCCCCTGCACCTCGGAGGAGATGTGCATGACATGGCTGAACCGCTCGATGGTGAAGCTCTCGGTCACCTTCACCGTGCCGATCTCGGACACCCGCCCGACATCGTTGCGGCCCAGGTCCAGCAGCATCAGATGCTCGGCCCGTTCCTTGGGGTCGCCCAGCAGCTCGGCCTCCAGCCGCTGGTCCTCCTCGTGGGTCGCCCCGCGCCGGCGCGTGCCCGCCAGCGGCCGGATCGTCACCGCCCCGTCGCGCAACCGCACCAGGATCTCCGGCGAGGAGCCGACGATCGAGAACCCGCCGAAATCGAGGAAGAACAGGAACGGCGCCGGGTTGATCCGCCGCAACGCCCGGTACAGCGACAGCGGCGGCAGCGCGAACGGGGCCGAAAACCGCTGGCTCAGCACGATCTGAAACGCATCGCCGGCGCGGATATACTCCTTGCAGGTCTCGACCGCGCCGAGGAACTCCTCGCGCCCGAAGGTCGAATCCGGCTCCGCGATCGGCGGCAGCGCCACCGGCGGCGCGCCCTGCGGCAAGGGCCGCTCCAGCGCCGCCTCCGCCTCCGCCAGCCGCGTCTGCGCCGCCTCCCAGGCCTGCAACGCGCTGACCCGCGCCCGCGGATAGACCGGGGCGGCCAGCGTCAGCGTGTCGTTCACGTTGTCGAAGATCGCGTACAGGCTGGGCCGCGCCATGATCGCCTCGGGGATGCCCAGGTCGTCGCGGTTCTTCGCCGGCAGCGTCTCCATCAGCCGCACCATGTCGTAGCCCAGATAGCCGATCAGCCCGCCGCACATCGGCGGCAGCCCGTCCGGCACCGCCAGCCGGCTTTCGGCGATCAGCGCGCGCAGGCTGTCCAGCGGCGCCGCCGCCTCCGGCACGAACGCATAGGGCGCGGCCCGCGCGTCGCGGTTCAGCTCCGCCACCGTGCCCCGGCAGCGCCACACCAGGTCGGGATCGAGCCCGATGATGGTGTAGCGCCCGCGCGAGGCGCCGCCCTCGACGGATTCCAGCAGGAAGGTGTTCGGCTTGCCATGCGCCAGCTTCAGGAACGCCGCCACCGGCGTCTCCAGGTCCGCCACCCCGCGCGACCACAGCAGCCGGCCGCGCCCCTGCTCGTAATCGGCGCGGAACTCGGCAAAGCCGGGCGGGGGAGAGGCATTCATGGCGGGTCTCCGAAGGCGGGCGGCAAATCTAGTCCGGCTGCACGATCCGGTCGACCATGGTCTTGTTGATCTGCGGCCGCGCCCGCGCGCGCAGCCCGGCGGTCAAGGCGGCCTGGATATCGTCGCCGATCGCGTTGCCCAGCGCCTCGCGCACCTGGGCATAGCCGATCGGATCGGCATCGGGCTGCGCCGGCTGGATCTCCGCCAGCACCGCCACCACGAAGCCCTCTGCCGTCTCGGCCATCGTCGCCTCGCCCGGCTTCAGCTCGAACAGCGGCGTGACCAGCTGCAGCGGCACCTCGGGCGCCGGGCGCGCGCCGCGGCTGATCTCCGGCAGGCGCCGCACCGGCGCATCGGCCACCAGCGCCGCATCGGCCAGGCTCATGCCGCCACGCACCGCCTCCATCATCTTCGCCGCCGCCTCCTCCTGCGTCCGGCGCAGCTCCGCCTGGGTCCAGTCCGCCAGCACCTCGGCGGCCACGCTGGCATAGGGCCGCGGCGCCGGCGGCGTCACCTCCTCGACCACGAAGGCGAAGAACCCGGACAGCATCCCCGGCTTGCGCGGCGCTTCCAGCAGGCGCGGCGCCTCGCCCTGCTGCGCCTGGAACATCGCCTGGATCAGCGCCGCACGCAGATCGTCGCTGCCCGGCAGCGGTGCGGCCTGGCCCTCCAGCGTCAGCCCGCGCGCGTCCAGCGTCCCGGCCACCGCCAGCAGCCCCAGATCGCCCGGCAGCTCGTCCAGCGACGCGCCCCCGCTCAACAGGTCATCCAGCTTGTTGGCCCGGTCGTACAGCAGGTCGGCGGCGCGATCGGCCTGAACCTGCGCCACCAGCTGCCCGCGCACCTCGTCGAACGGGCGCACCACCCCGGGCTCCACCTTGAACACCCGCACCACATGCCAGCCCAACGCGCTGCGCACCGGCCCGGCCACCTGTTCCAGCGGGGCGGCAAACACCGCCGCGGCCAGTTCGGGCGCCGGGATTTCGCTGCGCACCGCCTCCAGCAGCTCCACCGGCGCGCCGCCCGCCGCCTGGGCCGCCGCCTGCATCGCCGCCCAATCCGCCCCCGCCGTCCACTGCTCCGCCAGCGCGCGGGCCTTGGCCTCGTCCTGGCTCAGCAGCACCTGCACGCTGCGCTTCTCCGGGATGTTGAACTCGCGGCCCCGCGCGTCGTACGCCACCCGCAGGTCGGTGTCGTCCACCGCCACCTCGGCCGCCAACCGCTCCGGCGCCAGCACCACGGCGCGGATGCGGCGATATTCCGGCGTCGAGAAGCTGGCAATGTTGTTGGCGTGCCAACGCTCCAGCACCGCACCCGCCGGCGTCTCGGGCCGCGCCACCCGGTCCAGGCGCAGCTCGGCCATCTCGGCCACCCGCTTCTCCTGCTGGAAGGCATAGACCAGCTTCGTCATGGTCTCCGGGCTGACCGCCCCGGCGCGCGCGGCGGCCATCAACTGGCGCTGGCCGATCTCGATGCGCATCAGGTCCAGGAACCGCGCCTCGGTCAGCCCATTGTTGCGCATCACCTCATCGAACAGCCGCCGGCTGAACGCCCCATCCGGCCCGGCAAAGGCCTGGGTCTCCCACACCGCCTGGCGCAGCGCCGCGTCGGGCACCACCAGCCCCATGTCGCGGGTCGCCTCGGCCAGCGCCAGCTGGGTGATCAGCCGCTCCAGCGCCTGGGCGGCCACGCCGCGCTTCATCTCGGCGGTCGGCTCGATCGTGCCGCCCAGCATCCGCGACACCTGGCTGAGCTGCCGGCGATAGGCCTCGCCCACCTCGTCCAGCTCGATGCGCCGCTGGCCGACAGTGGCCACCGCGGTATCGGTCGGACGGTTGGTGAACACATCGCCCACGCCCCACAGCACGAAGACGCCGATCAGCAGCAGGAAGAAGACCTTCGCCATCCAGGTGTCGAGGAAGGCACGGAACATGGAAATCATCGGATCATCCCGCAAAGCCCGCGCACGCCGCCGGCCCGCGCCCTATGCCAGATCGCAGGCGCGGGGGCAAAGCGCGCGCGATTCCACGGAAAGTGCCGGCGCACAAAAAAACCGGGGGATGGTTGCCCATCCCCCGGCCGCGCGGCTGTGAAAATTTCGGCTGAAACGCAAGCTGCAATGCTTTCCCGGGACATAATCGCGTGGGCACCCGCCGCGGCGGATGCGAATTCGGTGCTGCTGTTGGGCCTACTGGCCGCGCCCCGTCACCATGACGTTCAGGGTCCGCAGCATGATGCTCAGGTCGGATGCCAGCCAGCCGCGGAAGCTGGCCAGCCGCATCGCATAGGCAGCGTCGTAGCCCACCTTGCGGCGCACATCCTCCATGGTGTTGTCGTAGCCCTGCACCACCTGGGTCAGCCCGGTCACCCCCGGCCGCAGCCCGGCGGTGCGATCGGCGAAGAACGGCACCGCCAGCTCCAGCCGGCGATACATCGCCGGGCGCTCCGGCCGCGGCCCCACCACGCTCATGTCGCCGCGCAGCACGTTGACCAGCTGCGGCAGCTCGTCCAGCCGGGTGCGGCGGATGAAGGCGCCGACGCGGGTGATGCGCGGATCGTCCTTCTGCGCCCAGACCGCCCCGGTCGCCCGCTCGGCGTCCGCGCGCATGGAGCGGAACTTCAGGATCATGAACAGCTCGGTGCGGTCGCTCAGCATCCGCCCCACCCGCAGCTGGCGGTAGATCACCGGCCCCGGGCTGTCCAGCCGGATCGCCAGCGCCACCAGCGGCCACAGCGGCGCGGTCAGGATCAGCCCGATCGCGGCCACCACGATGTCCATCCCCCGCTTCGCCAGCTTCACGCTGGCGGGAATGTAGTCCACATCCATGATCTGCCCGGCGGTCAGGCCGGGGAGGGCGCGCAGGCGGTTGGACATCGGCGGATCCTGGTCGGTCATCGGTCGCCTGTTGTGAAGCAACTACCGTGCCAGGATCCTCGGTCACCCGGCCGGGATCAGCCCATCCGCCCGCCAGCTCTGCAGCTTGCGGTACACCGTCGACGGATTGATCTCCAGCAGCGCCGCAGCGCGCGGCACATCCTGATTGGTGTGGCGCAGCGCCGCCAGGATCAGCCGCCGCTCCATCACCGCCAACGGCACGATCTCCACCGCCTCCCCGGCACCCGCATCGGCCGCCGCCAGGCCCGGTTCCACCGGCGGGCGAACGACCCGCGCCGCAGCCGGCGCCTCGGCCGCCCGCACCATCTCGCCCCGCTCGTCCCCTGGCGTTCCCCCACCGGGCCCCCCCCCACCGGGAACCCCGCGCCGCACCGTGCGCGGGATCATGTCCAGCTCCACCCGGTCGCCGTCGTGCAGCACCACGATGTTGCGCACCGTGTTCTGCAACTGCCGCACATTGCCCGGCCAGCCATACTGCAACAGCGCCTGCTCGGCCGCCGGGCTGAAGCCCAGGAACCCGCGCCCCTCCTCGCGCGCGAACTGCGTCAGGAAAGACCGCGCGATCATCAGCACATCCTCGCCCCGGTCGCGCAGCGGCGGCAGCTCCACCGGCACCACATACAGGCGATAGTAAAGGTCCTCGCGGAACCGCCCGGCCTGCACCTCCAGCATCGGATCGCGGTTGGTGGCGCAGACAAAGCGCACATCCACCCGCTCCAGCCGGCTCGACCCCACCGGCGAGAACGTGCCGGTCTGCACGAAGCGCAGCAGCTTGACCTGCATATCCAACGGCATCTCGCCGATTTCGTCCAGGAACAGCGTGCCCCCGTCGGCCAGCTTCGCCGCCCCCTCGCGATCGGCACTCGCCCCGGTGAAGGCGCCGCGGACATGGCCGAACACCTCGCTTTCCAACAGGTCGCGCGGGATCGCGCCGCAGTTCAGCGCCACGAAGTTGCGCCCGATCCGCGGGCTGGCGCGATGCACCGCCTCGGCCGCCAGCTCCTTGCCGGTGCCGCTCTCGCCGGTGATGAACACGCTGGCCTTGCTGGCCGCCACGCTCTCGATGGTCCGATAAGCCGCCTGCATCGGCGCCGAAGCCCCGATGAAACCGAAGAAATGATCGCGGTCCAGCCTTGCCTTGACGGTTGCAAGCTGCGTCGCAAGTGCATGTTTTTCAAGCGCATTGGCCAGCGTCACCGCCAGCCGCGCCTTGGCATAGGGCTTGACGATGAAATCGACCGCCCCCGCCCGCATCGCCTCCACCGCCGCATTGATCGACGCGTTGGCGGTGACCACGATCACGGAGGTGTCGATCCCCTCGGCGCGCAGCCGCTGCATCAGCTCGAAGCCGTTGTAGTCCGGCAGCTCGATGTCCAGCAGGATCGCATCCGGCCGCCAGTCCCGCGCCGCGGTCAGCGCCGCCCCGGCCGATTCCACCACCTCCACCTGGTGCCCCAGCCCGGCCAGCAGCGCGCGCGCCAGATGCGCCTGCGTCGGCGTGTCCTCCACCACCAGCACGCGGGCGCCGGGCGTCCCGGTCATCGCCGATGCCTCATGCGCGCCCATCCAGCCCGGCCATGAACTGCGCCAGGTCGCCCAGCGCCGCCTCGCCCCGCGCCGCGATCGCCGCCATCGCAGCCTCCAGCGCCGGCTCGCCGCCCATCGCCGCGCGGCACGCCGCCTCCAGCCGCTGCGCGCCCACCGCCCCGGCGGCCCCGGCCAGCCCATGCGCCGCGCGCCGGAACGCCGCCGCATCGCCGGCGCGCATGGCCGCCTCCAGCACCCCGGTCAGCCGCCGCACGTCATCGCCGAACACCCGCAGCACCAGGCGCAGGTCCTCCGGCGACAAATCCTCGGCCAGTTGCGCGGCGAAACCCAGCTCGATCATCCCCACCATCCCGGCACACGGCCCCGGCTCAGCCCCAGCTATCACAATCGCGCCAACCCGGCGTCACCCATCATAGCCGCATGCGGCAACCCGAGACAAAAAAGACCCGGGCGGTTCGCACCCCCCGGGTCGCTCAAATCCCGCGCTTCCAATTTCCAATGCCGCTCAGCGCGCCCAGGCAAACCGCCCGAACGACAGCAAAGACCGCCTGCCCTGCGCGCCATCGATGCCCAGCGGCCCCGCCAGGCCCAGATGACGGAACATGGCCAGGGGCTGCCCGCCCACCCCGCGCAGGGTCAGCCGCCGCCCGCGCGCGGCCAGCCGCTTGAACAGGAAGGCGATCGCCCCCACCCCGGACCCGTCCATGAACGGCACCGCGGAGAAATCGATCACCACCTCGCGCGCCTCGACACCCACCAGTGCTGCCAGGCTGTCGCCCATTTCGCGGCTGCCCGGCCCGTCCAGCCCGCCGCGCAGATGCAGCAGCACCCGCCCCGGCTCGCTTTGAATACGTTCGAACATCACTCTCTCCGGGTCGGCCGCATGGCAGTCACGGCGCTGCAATGCATCCGCCGTGCCAGCACCCGGACCACCGGGTGCTGCGCGCCGCGCCGACTCGTGAATCCCAGGCTACCGCAAATTGCGAAAGACACCCCGCAAATTGCATTATCCATCGCAATTCGCAATACCTCGTTCAGACTTTCCCGGCCAGATCACGCCAGGCTCAGGAGTTCAGCGGCCGATCCCGCCACTCCGCCGGAAGCGGCAGCGCCGCCGCCTCCATCGCCGCCACCAGCCGCGCCCAGGCATCCATCATCTGCGCCAGGCCTTGCAGATCGGCCCGCTGCCCCTCGTCCAGATCATCGTACTCGCCCTGCGCCAGCCGGAACCCCAGCTCCGCCGCCGCATCGCGCAACTGCTCACTGACCGGCGTCGCCGACAGGGACTCCAGCACCGAATTCGGTATCACCATCCGCTCCTGCCGCCGCGGCTCCGACCAAGGCATCTTCGCCCAAAGCCCGCCATCGCATGGCATGGGGGTGCAACGCCCATGCCATGCATCCCAAGAGTCAGCGCGTGTCGGTATGAAACGTCTTGGCAACCACCTTCCATTCGCCGCCAACCCGCGCCAGCGACAGATAATCGGTGAAATAGCGCGGCGGGATCTGGCACTGCACCTTGGCAAAGGCGGTGTTCGGCCCCGACCGGTCGATCGACACCACCCAGTCGCGCCGCTCCAGCCCCTGCGCCTTGGCCGAGGCGCGGCTCTTCACCCCCTCCAGCCAAGTCCCGCGCGGCAGCACCGCCAGCGACCCGTCGGCGGCCACGCTGCGCAGATCGGCGGTCTCATGGAACGCCGCGGCCAGCTTGCCGGCATCGCCCTCGTACAGCCCATCGAAATAGGTCTGCAGCACCGCCTCGATCGCCTTGATATCGTCCGACATTCCACTCTCCCGTTCAGATCACCGGCAAATTAACCCCGCCGCCGCCGCGCGTCACCTGTCTTCGTTCCCCGCAAACCATCCCTTGGTGCGATTGGCAAACGCCACCAGCGACAGCATCACCGGCACCTCCACCAGCACCCCCACCACCGTCACCAGCGCCGCCCCGGAGTTCAGCCCGAACAGCCCGATCGCCACCGCCACCGCCAGCTCGAAGAAATTGCTGGTCCCGATCAGCGCACACGGCGCCGCCACATTGAACGGCACCCGCCACGCCCAGGCCGCCCAATACCCCAGCGCGAAAATCCCATAGCCCTGGATCAGCAGCGGCACCGCGATCAGCCCGATCAAGGCCGGCTGGTCCAGGATCACCCGCCCCTGGAACCCGAACAGCACCACCACGGTCGCCAGCAGCCCCAGCACCGACAGCGGCTTGATCCGCCCGGTGAACCCCGCCACCGCCGCTTCCCCAGCCGCGGGCGCCAGCCCCGCCACCAGCCGCGCCCGCGTCACCATCCCGGCCGCCAGCGGGATCACCACATACAGCACCACGGACAGCAGCAGCGTCTCCCACGGCACCGCCAGGTCCGTCACCCCCAGCAGCAGCGCCACGATCGGCGCGAACGCGAACACCATGATGATGTCGTTCACCGACACCTGCACCAGCGTGTAGTTCGCATCCCCGCGCACCAGCTGCGACCACACGAACACCATCGCGGTGCAGGGTGCGGCCCCCAACAGGATCAGCCCGGCGATATACTGCCCCGCATTGGCCGGATCGATCAGGCCGGCGAACAGATGCTCGAAGAACAGCACCCCCAGTGCCGCCATGGTGAACGGCTTGATCAGCCAGTTCACCACCACGGTGATCACCAGCCCTTTCGGCCGCTCCCCCACCCGCTTCAGGCTGGTGAAATCCACCGCCACCATCATCGGATAGACCATGAACCAGATCAGCACCGCCACCACCAGGTTCACCGAGCCGACTTCCAGCCCCGCCAGAACCCCGAACAGCCCCGGCACCGCCCAGCCCAGCGCGACCCCCGCCACGATGCACAGTGCCACCCACAGCGAGAGGTAGCGTTCAAAACCGGACATGGCATCTCCTGGAACCGGAAGGCTGGGCAACCGCCCCGCGCGGCGGCATGCTGCGGGCAACCGGAGGACCCTGCCATGAACCCCGACACCCTTGCCACCCTGCGCCGCGTCAGCACCGCGACCCTCAGCACCCAGATGTTCAAGCGCGGTTTTCGAAATGTCTTCATGCAGGGCGTCCGCGGCCTCGGCACCTACGGGGAAAACATGGTCGGCCCCGCCACCACCGTGCGCAACATCCCCTCGCGCGAAGACATCGACGTCATGGCCAGCCTCGGCAACCCCGAGCACCCGCAGCGCAAGGCCGTCGAAACCTGCAAGCCCGGCCACGTCCTGGTCATGGACTGCCGCGGCGATGCGCGCGCGGCCAGCGGCGGCGACATCCTGATGACCCGCCTGCTCCGCCGCGGCGCCGCCGGCGTGGTGACGGACGGCGGCATCCGCGACGCCGGCCCGATCAGCAAAATGCCCCTCCCCGTCTTCTGCGCCGGCCCCTCCGCCCCGCTGAACATCATCCGCCACCACGCCGTGGAGATCGACGCCCCGATCGCCTGCGGCGGCGTCGCCGTCTACCCCGGCGACATCCTGGTCGGCGACAGCGACGGCGTCATCGTCCTGCCCGCCCACCTCGCCGACGAGGTCGCCCGCGATGCCGCCGCCCAGGAAGACCTCGAAGCCTTCCTGCTGGCCAAGATCGACGCCGGCGCGGCGCTGCCGGGCACCTATCCGCCGAACGCCGCCACGCTGGCGGAGTATGAGGAGTGGAAGAAGACAAGAAAGTAAGATTCTTCTTTTTCTGAAGAAAAAGAAGCAAAAAGACTTTTCCCGTTTTGGCCGCGCCCTCCCGATGGGCTCCCGGCAAAATGGAGAAAAGTTTTTTGGTTCTTTTTTCAAAAAAGAACATCCTTCCCTCCCACCCCTCGACAACCCACCCCCCATCCGCCAAAAAGCCCGATCAAATCAAAGGGGAGTGGGACCGATGACCCATGTTGCGGTCGGCGCGCTCAAGGTCGCGTCGAGCCTGAAGACCTTCGTCGAAACCGAAGCCCTCCCGGGCACCGGCATCGCCGCCGACGCCTTCTGGTCGGGCCTCGCCGCCATCGTCGCCAAATTCGCCCCCCGCAACCGCCTCCTGCTGGACACCCGCGCCCGCCTCCAGGCCCAGATCGACGCCTGGCACCTCGCCCGCCGCGGCCAGCCCCACGATCCCGCCGAATACGAAGCCTTCCTGCGCGCCATCGGCTACCTCCTGCCGCCGCCCGCCCCCTTCGCCATCGAAACCGGCGAAGTCGACGACGAAATCGCCCGCATCGCCGGCCCCCAGCTCGTCGTCCCCGTCAACAACCCGCGTTACGCCCTGAACGCCGGCAACGCCCGCTGGGGCAGCCTCTACGACGCGCTCTACGGCACCGACGCCATCCCCGAAACCGACGGCGCCACCAAAGGCCGCGGCTACAACCCGGCGCGCGGCGCCAAAGTCATCGCCGCCGCCAAAGCCTTCCTCGACCAGGCCGTCCCCGTCGCCGGCTACAGCCACGCCGATGTCCGCGCCTACACCGTGACCGGCGGCATGCTGAAAATGACCATGGCCCCCGGCCTCGGCCAGACCGGCCTGGCCGACCCCACCCAGTTCGCCGGCTTCCGCGGCGACGCCGTCCTGCCCCACGCCATCCTGCTCAAGCACAACGGCCTGCACATCGAACTCGTGCTCGACCGCTCTCACCCGATCGGCAAGGACGACCCGGCCGGCCTCGCCGATGTCGTGGTGGAGTCAGCCATCACCACCATCATGGACTGCGAAGACTCGGTGGCCGCCGTCGACGCCGCCGACAAGGTCGAGGTCTACCGCGCCTGGCTCGGCCTGATGAAAGCCGACCTCACCGCCAGCCTGGAGAAGGACGGCCGCACCATCACCCGCCGCCTGAACCCCGACCGCGCCTACACCTCGACCCGCGGCGCCGCCATCACCCTCCCCGGCCGCTCGCTGATGCTGGTCCGCAACGTCGGCCACCACATGTTCACCGACGCCGTCCTCGATGCCGCCGGCGCCGAAATCCCGGAAACCATCCTGGACGCCGCGATCACCTCCCTGATCGCCATCCACGACCTGAAATCCCCGGGCCCGCTGAAGAACTCCCGCGCCGGCTCGGTCTACATCGTCAAGCCGAAGATGCACGGCCCCGAGGAAGTCGCCTTCGCCGTCGACCTCTTCGCCGCCGTCGAAGACCTCCTGTCCCTGCCGCGCAACACCCTGAAAATGGGCATCATGGACGAGGAACGCCGCACCACCATCAACCTCGCCGCCTGCATCCACGCCGCGCGCACCCGCGTCGTCTTCATCAACACCGGCTTCCTCGACCGCACCGGCGACGAGATGCACACCTCGATGC
>JBIPLY010000458.1:0-3406 GCA_044369385.1 Acetobacteraceae bacterium
CCCGCCCGGGAAATACGCCATCGAGGGATTGGCCAGCAGATGCACGCAGAGATTGGTCTGCTGCACCGCCAGGTCCAGCAGCCGCGGCGGCACATGCACCGCCAGCGTGCCGCGCTGCCAGTGGAACATGAAGGTCTCGAACACCGTCGCCGCCACGCTGTCGGTGGTGTAGAGATTGTCCCACCCCTCCAGCAGCCCGGCCACCGACAGCGCATCGGCATCGCCGCTGCCCTTCAGCAGCGCGATGATATGCGGCGCCGACCGCTCAGCCCGCACGCTCTTCACATCGTTCTGCAGCGCGATGGTGTGCGCCCGGTCCGCCTTGGTACCGGCAAAGGCTTGGTCGATGCGGATGCCGCGATGGCCCTGCGAATACGCGCCATAGATCGGATACTTGTAGTCCGGCTCGACAATCCGCTGATTGGCGCTGGCCACGAAGCCGGTGGCCGGGTTGTAGCGGTTCGGCAGCCCGTCGAACGGAATATGCCCCAGCCAGCGATCGGCCGGGTTGTTGGCATCGCGCACGCCAGAGGTCGCGCGCCCGCGGATCGGAATGCGCCCGGCCATCTGATACCCGGCATTGCCGCTGGAATCCGCATAGACCCAGTTGAACACCGCCACCGCCCAGTCTTGCAGCGCCGCCCGGAACTGATCCCAGTTCTTCGCCCGGCCGACATTGATGCTGGCGCGGATATCGTTCAGATGCTCCGCCCCCACCCAACGCAGCGAGGTCGCGGGATCGCCGCCCTCGTTCATTGTCGGGATGATCGCATTCACGATCGGCCCGCGCACCGTGGACTGCACAACCAGCGCCCGCGTCGCCTCCCCGCGCACCGGGATCGACACCACCCGCTCGTCGAACTGCCGCCACGAATCCCCGTCGCGATACCGGCGGGGATCGGACGGATCCACCTCCTCGCGATACAGGTCGCGCGTCATCGCCATGTTGTTGGTGATCGCGAACGCAACTGTCCCGTTGCTGCCCCACCACAACCCGGGCATCCCCACCGGCCCGGCCCCGGCCACGTCATCCTCCGGCCCATGCAAGCCATACTCATACCAGCTCGAAGGCACCCAGAACGGCTGGTGCGGATCGCCCGCCAGCAACGCCTTGCCGCCCGCCGCCCGCGATCCGCTCACCGCCCAGTTGTTGCTGCCGGTGGCATCGTCCGTCCCGGCCCCCATCGGCGCCTGCGCCCCCACATCCGGCCAACCCGGCGGCGGCACCACCAGGTGCTCGGAGGCTTCCGGCGTCAGGTAGATCTCCCGCACCGCCGCCGGCAGCAGCTTCGCCGCCTCCGCCGCCATGATCCGGTCCAGCCGCCCGTTCAGGCTCCACCAGAATCCGCGCGCAATCGCCACCACATCGCTCACCGTGAACGGCTGCGGCACATAGCCCAGCATGCGGAACTCGATCGGCAGATCCGCCCCGAACCGCTCGATCGCCCGGTTGATCCCGCGCACGAAGGCCGCCGTCTCCTCATAGGTCTTGCCGTCCATCCGCGCCGGCTCATCCGCCGCCATCCGGTCCAGCCCCACCGTCAGATGCGCGGTATCGCTGGCGACAAATGACGCCCCCAGGATCTCCGCCTGCCGCCCCAGCGCCCGCCGCCGCAGCCGGTCCATCTGCCACAACCGGTCCTGCGCCATCGCAAAGCCCACGCCGAAATACACATCCGCCGTCGCCCCCGCGAACACATGCGGCACCCCGGCCCGGTCGCGCAGAATATCCACCCGCCCGCCAACGCCCGCCTGCAACCGCTGGTCCGAAATCACCGCATGCCGCCGCAGCCAGGCCGCCCGCGCCGCGGCAAACTCCGCTGACGTTACCCCCGCCGCCGCACAAACATCCGAGGCCGACCGACCGCCCGTCAGCGTCGCCAGGATCGCTGCATCATCCAGAGCCATAACCCTCATCCTTCCTGCGATTCACGCGACGGCCCAACCAGGGTCGCGCCGCCATCCACTACCAAAACCTGCCCGGTCACAAACCGCGCCTGCACCGAAACCAGAAACCGCACCGCCTGGCCAATATCCCAGCCAGTCCCCTCAACCCCCAGCACCGAAGCCTTCTGCCGCGTCGCCCGCGCCGCCGCCGTCATCCCGCGCGCATAGACCATCGGCGTATAGACCGGCCCCGGCGCAATGCAGTTCACCCGAATCCCATCCGGGCCATGATCCACCGCCATCGCCTTGGTCAGCCCGATCACCGCCGCCTTGCTCACCGTATACGGCGTCAGCCCCCGCGGCCGCAGCGCGGAGATCGACGACACATTGACGATCGCCCCGCCCCCTGCCCGCTTCATCGCCGGCACCGCATGCTTGGACACCAGGAACATCGAATCCACGTTCACCCGCATCACATTCTGCCACTCGGCCTCGCTCACCTCCACCACCGAGCCGCGCCCGCCAATCCCAACATTGTTGTCCAGCACATCAAGCCGGCCAAAACTGCGCTCCGCATGCGCCACCATCGCCGCGCACGCCGCGTTGTCCGTCACATCATACGAAGCCGCCTCCGCCGCCCCGCCCTCGGCCCGGATCATCGCCACCGTCCGCTCCGCCAGCGACACATCGCGATCCACCACCAGAACCCCGGCCCCCGCCCGCGCCAGCAGGATGCACGCCGCCCTTCCGTTGCCGATCCCGTCCCCCGCGGCGCCGCCACCTGTCACAATCGCGCCCTTGCCGCGCAGGCCCCAAACGTCGTCTTCCATCGTCATTCCCTCAAGCAAGAATCTTCTTTTTGTGAACAAAAAGAAGCAAAAAAACTTTATCCATTAAGCCCGGCCCAAAGTCATAAAAGTTTTTTGGTTCTTTTTTTCAAAAAAGAACAACTTTCTTCATGGCAACCCCACCCCCGGCACATCCACGCGGATAGCCTCGATCGCCCCATCCCGCTTCTCCGCCATCCCCGGCCCGCTCGCGGTACTGGTGCAGATATACAACGTTTTCCGATCCTCCCCCCCGAGCATACAGGCAAACGCATGCCGCCCCGCCGCCATCGGGATGGTCTGAACAATCCCGCGCCCCTCCATCGCCCGAACCGCCCGATGCCCGCGCGGATCCGCCACCCAGATCCCCCCCTCCGCATCCAGGCAGATGCCATCAGGGAAAACATCGTCGAACTGCCAGAACAGCTTCCGGTTGGAAAGCCCGCCATCCGCCCCGATATCGAAACTCGTCAGCCGCTTGCCCACCGTCTCGCCAATGATGAACCGCTTGCCATCCGGCGTGATCACCGCCCCATTGGGAAACATCAGCCCATCGGCCGCCGCATGCACGCTGCCATCCAGGTCAACCCGGCTCAGCACCGCCGTCCGCTCCGCCTCCCCCTTATGCCGGTCAAACCCGAAGTTCCCGACATAGGCCCGCCCCACCGCATCCACCACCATGTCATTGCACG
>JBIPLY010000106.1:0-10860 GCA_044369385.1 Acetobacteraceae bacterium
CGCGCCTGGTCCGCGGCGTCGTGCTCACCCTGCGCGAGCAGCCCTATGTCGAAGCCGCCATCGCGGCCGGCACGCGCACGCCGATGATCATCTGGAAGCACATCCTGCCGAACACGCTGGCGCCGGTGACGGTGCAGGCGACGTTCTTCTGCGCCTCGGCGATGATCTCGGAGGCGACGCTGTCGTTCATCGGTGCCGGCACGCCCCCGATCATCCCGTCCTGGGGCAACATCATGGCCGAGGGCCGCGCGCTCTGGCAGGTGAAGCCCTATATCGTGTTCTTCCCGGCTATCTTCCTGTCGATCACTGTGCTGTCCGTGAACCTGCTGGGTGACGGCCTGCGCGATGCGCTCGACCCGCGCATGGCCAAGAGGATCTGATCCCCGATGTCCACACCTCTTCTCGACGTCCAGAACCTGCAGACGCATTTCGGCACCATCGACGGCGTGGTTCGCGCCGTGGAGGGCGTCAGCTTCCACATCAATGCCGGGGAGACCCTCGGCGTGGTCGGTGAAAGCGGCTGCGGCAAGTCCGTGACCGCGATGTCCATCCTGCGGCTGATCGCCACGCCCCCGGGCCGGATCGCCGGCAAGATCATGTTCCAGGGGCGCAACCTGCTGGATCTGTCCGAGCCCGAGATGCAAGCCATCCGCGGCAAGGACATCTCGATGATCTTCCAGGAGCCGATGACCTCGCTGAACCCCGTGCTCACCGTCGGCCGCCAGATCGGCGAGACCGTGATGCTGCACGAGGGGGTCTCCGCGCGCGATGCCGAGCAGCGCGCGGTGGAGATGCTGACCCTGGTTGGCATCCCCGCCCCCGGCCGGCGGGTGCGCGAGTATCCGCACCAGCTGTCCGGCGGCATGCGCCAGCGCGTGATGATCGCCATGGCGCTGGCCTGTTCGCCGCAGCTGCTGGTGGCCGATGAGCCGACCACGGCGCTGGACGTGACCATCCAGGCGCAGATCCTGGAGCTGATGCGCGATCTCAAGACCCGCGTCGGTGCGGCCATCATGCTGATCACCCACGATCTCGGCGTGGTGGCCGAGATGGCGCAGCGGGTGATCGTGATGTATGCCGGGCGCAAGGTGGAAGAGGGCACGGTGGAGGAGATATTCCTTAATCCGCTGCACCCCTATACCCGCGGCCTGATGGGCTCGATGCCCAAGCTCGGCTCCTCGCTGCATGAGACCGGCCGCAGCAAGCTGACTGAGATCCAGGGCCTGGTGCCGAGCCTGCGCAAGCCGATCATCGGCTGTGCCTTCGCCGGCCGCTGCCCGCAGGTCACCGATGTGTGCCGGCAGATGGCGCCGGCCATCGAGGAAAAGGCCCCGAACCATCACGTCGCCTGCCACTACGCCCCGCGCGTCGCGGCAGCGGCCTGAAGAGGTACAGCATGAGCAACTCCAAGACCCAGGCGTCGAGCACGCCGCTGCTCGAAGTGAAGGGCCTCAAGAAGCACTTCCCGATCCATGGCGGCATCCTCGGCCTGCAAACCGGCAATGTCTATGCCGTCGATGGCGTCAGCTTCGCGATCAAGCGCGGCGAGACGCTGTCGCTGGTGGGCGAATCCGGCTGCGGCAAGTCCACCGTCGGCAAGGCGGTGCTGCGGCTGTACCCGATCACCGACGGCGAGGTGCTGCTGGACGGCAACCGCATCGACAACCTGAGCGCCGGCGACCTGCGCCCGCTGCGCAAGCGCATCCAGGTGGTGTTCCAGGACCCGTTCAGCTCGCTCAACCCGCGCCAGCGGCTGCGCGACATCATCGCCGAGCCGATCGTCAATTTCGGCCTGGCCTCGGGCTCCGCGCTGGATGACCGGGTGGGCGAGCTGCTGGACAAGGTCCGGCTGCCGCGCGATGCGATGTACCGCTACCCGCACGAGTTCTCCGGCGGCCAGCGCCAGCGCATCGCCATTGCGCGCGCGCTGGCACCGGGCTCGGACCTCATCATCTGCGACGAGGCGGTCTCGGCGCTCGACGTGTCGGTGAAGGCGCAGATCGTGAACCTGCTGTCGGATCTGCAGGACGAACTCGGCCTGACCTTGCTGTTCATCAGCCACGACCTGGCCATCGTCGAGCATCTGACGCATCGCGTGGCGGTGATGTATCTGGGCAAGATGGTGGAGCTGGCCGACCGCAAGACGCTGTTCTCCAACCCGCACCATCCGTATACCCGCGCGCTGCTGTCTGCGGTGCCGGTGCCGGACCCGACGGTGAAGCGCAACCGCATCATCCTGCACGGCGACGTGCCGAGCCCGATCAACCCGCCCAGCGGCTGCCGCTTCCACACCCGTTGCCCCTTCGTGTTCGATCGCTGCAAGACCGAAGAGCCGCAGCTGCGCGATGTGGGCGAAGGCCGCGTTTCCGCCTGTCACCTGGATGTGGTGCCCGACGAGGTTCCGGCGGCCAACCGGCGAATCCTGGCCGCCTGAGCCGCACGCTGCTGCCAGACCGACACACGCCGGGCCCGTGCTGGGCCCGGCGTTGTCATGACCGGAGGATGCCCCGCCCATGAACCTCGCCACCCTGCAGCGCGAGTGGTTCGGCAACATCCGCGGCGACCTGCTTTCGGGCCTGGTGGTGGCCCTGGCGCTGATCCCGGAGGCGATCGCCTTTTCGATCATCGCCGGCGTCGATCCGAAGGTGGGGCTCTATGCGTCGTTCTCGATCGCGGTGCTGATTGCGATCTTTGGTGGCCGGCCGGGCATGATCTCGGCGGCGACGGCGGCCACCGCCGTGTTGATGGTCACGCTGGTGCGCGACCATGGGCTGCAATACCTGCTGGCGGCCACCTTCCTGGCCGGCATCCTGCAGATCCTGTGCGGGGTGCTGCGGCTGGACCTGTTGATGCGCTTCGTGTCGCGCTCCGTGCTGACCGGCTTCGTCAATGCGCTGGCGATCCTGATCTTCATGGCGCAGTTGCCGGAGCTGATCGGGGTGCCGTGGCTGACCTATTGGATGGTCGCGGCCGGCCTGGCGATCATCTACGGGTTTCCGCGCATCACCCGCGCCATCCCCTCGCCGCTGGTCTGCATCATCGTGCTGACCGCGGTGACCCTGGGCTTCGGGCTGGACCTGCGCACCGTGTCCGACATGGGCCAGCTTCCCACCTCGTGGCCTGTGTTTCTCATCCCCGATGTGCCGTTCACGCTGCAGACCTTCTGGATCATCCTGCCGTATTCGGCGGGCATCTGCGCCGTTGGCCTGCTGGAGTCGCTGATGACCGCGCGGGTGGTGGACGAGATGACCGACACGCGCAGCAACAAGCGCCTGGAATGCGTCGGCCAGGGCATCGCCAATGCGGCGACCTGCTTCATCGGCGGCATGGCCGGCTGCGCGATGATCGGCCAGTCGGTGATCAACGTGAAATCCGGCGGCCGCGGGCGGCTGTCCTGCTTTGCCGCCGGCATCCTGCTGCTGATCTTCTGCGTGGCACTCGGCGACTGGGTCGGCCGCATCCCGATGGCGGCCCTGGTTGCCATCATGATCATGGTGTCGGTCGGCACCTTCCGCTGGAGTTCGCTTTCCAATCTGCGCAGCCATCCGCGCAGTTCCAGCATCGTGATGGCCAGCACCGTGGTGGTTGTGCTGGCCACGCACAACCTGGCCATCGGCGTGCTGGTGGGCGTGCTGCTGTCGGGCATGTTCTTCGCCTGGAAGGTTTCGCGGCTGGTTCGGGTCACCTCCACGGCCAGCCCGGACGGCAGCGCGCGCACCTATCACGTCGAGGGCCAGATCTTCTTCGCCTCGGCCGACGACTTCCTGGCGGCCTTCGATTTTCGCGAGCCGCTGACCCACGCCATCATCGATGTGAGCCGCGCCCATTTCTGGGACATCTCCGGCGTGGCCGCGCTGGACAGCGTCGTGCTGAAGTTGCGGCGCGCGGGGGCGCAGGTGGCGGTCGTCGGGCTGAACGCGGCTAGCGAAACGATCGTCGACCGGCTTGCCGTCCACGACAAGGCCGCGGCGCTCGAGCGTCTGGGCGGGCATTGAGGAGCGCGCGCATGGACCACATGCTGGCCCTGGTGGCTGGTGCCCCGGTCGGTGATGTGCGGGGCTGCGGCTGCGACCCCGGCGCCGATCCGCGGCGCGGCCCCGCGATGGCCGGGTAGCTGGCATGGGGCAGTTGTTCATCGGCCCGGGCAGCCTGGGCGATGCCATCCTGACCACCGGGCTGATCGAGCACATGCGGATGGAGCGGCCGGACCTGAAGCTGACCATCGCCTGTGGCCCGGTGGCAGCACTGGTGCTGGGCAGCGTGCCGGGGCTGGCGGCGCTGCATGTGATGCGCAAGCGCCCGCGCGCCGGGCATTGGCTGACGCTGTGGAATGCGGTGCGCGGGCAGCGCTGGGCGCGGGTGGTGGACATGCGGCGCTCGGCCATCGGCTGGGTGCTGCGCGCCGAGGCCCGCTATCGGGTGCCGCGCGGCTTGCCCGGGGAGCATCGCGTGAAGCTGGCCGCGCGCACGCTGGGCCTGCCGCCGCTGGACCCGCGGGTCTGGCTGACCGAGGCGCAGCGCGAGGATGCTGCCCGGTTGCTGCCCGGGGATGGCCCGACGCTGGCGCTGGGCATCGGGGCTACCTGGATCTGCAAGACCTGGCCGGCGGATCGCTTCGCCGCGCTGGCGCTGGCGCTGACCCGGCCTGGCGGCGCGCTCGCCGGCGGGCGGGTTTTGCTGGTGGGGGCGCCGGAGGAGCGCGCGGCGGCCGGGCCGCTGTTCGACGCCCTGCCGCGCCATGCCATCGTCGACGGCTTTGGGCTCGGCATCCCCACGGCTGCGGCGCTGCTGCAGCGCAGTTCGCTGTTTGTCGGCAACGACTCCGGCATGATGCACCTGGCCGCCGCGGCCGGGGTGCGCACGGTCGGGCTGTTCGGGCCGACGCCGGAGGATCTCTACGGGCCGTGGGGCGCCCAGTCCCTGGTGGTGCGCACCGCCGAGCCGTTGGACGCGTTGCTGACCCGCATCGGCGCGCCGGGCAGCGAGCGGACCTTGATGGAGGGGTTGGCGGTGGACGGCGTGGTTCGGGCCATTGCGCGGCGTTGGCCGGGGTTGCCCGCGCACAACGCTTGACCACGCCCGGCCCGCCTGCCAACACTCGCCCCCATAGGGAAGCCGCACACGGCGCCCGATGAAACACGTTCGAAGGGGAGGACGCGATGCCTCAGGTCACACTGTCGGTGAACGGCAAAAGTGCCACCGTGGAAGTGGAGGGCCGCACGCTTCTGGTGGAGCTGCTGCGCGAGAAGCTGGGCCTGACCGGCACCCATGTCGGCTGCGACACCAGCCAGTGCGGCGCCTGCGTGGTGCATGTCGATGGCAATTCGGTGAAATCCTGCACCATGCTGGCCGTGCAGGCCGATGGCTGCGCGGTGACCACCATCGAGGGCCTGGCGAAGGCCGACGGCACGCTGCACCCGATGCAGGAGATGTTCCGCGAGCATCACGCCCTGCAATGCGGCTTCTGCACGCCGGGCATGGTGATGGCCGCCGTCGACCTGGTGGCCAAGAACCCGCAGGGGCTGTCGGAAGCGGAAATCCGCGAGGGGCTGGAAGGCAATCTGTGCCGCTGCACTGGCTACCACAACATCGTCAAGGCGATCGACGCCGCCCAGCCGCTGATGCACAGCAAGTAGCGGCACGCGAGTTGATGGACCAGACGTAAGAAACGCCACAAGAAAATCGCCGGCGCGCTGCGTCCCGCGCGCCGGAAGGGAGGCATCATGAACGCACCGTTCGAGGGCATTGGCGCTTCGGTCCGCCGCAAGGAAGACCTGCGCTTCATTTCCGGCCGCGGCAACTACACCGACGACATCAACCGCCCGAACCAGACCCATGCGGTGATCCGCCGCAGCGACCGGCCGCACGCCACCATCGTGCGGCTCGACACCGCCGCGGCGAAGGCGGCTCCGGGCGTGGTTGCGGTCTATACCGCCGAGGACCTGGCCGCGATCGGCGGCCTGCCCTGCGGCTGGCAGATTCATTCCAAGGACGGCTCGCCGATGGCCGAGCCCAAGCATCCGGTGCTGGCCGAGGGCAAGGTGCGCCATGTCGGCGACCCGATCGCCGTGGTGATCGCCGAGACCAAGCAGCAGGCGCGCGATGCCGCCGAGCTGATCGTGGTCGAGCTGCATGACCTGCCGGCCACCGCGACCGTGACCGATGCGCTGAAGCCCGGCGCGGCGCAGATCCACGACAACGCCCCGGGCAATGTCTGCTACGACTGGCATATCGGCGACAAGGAGGCCACCGAGGCCGCCTTCGCGAAGGCCGCGCGCGTGGTCAAGCTGGACCTGGAGAACAACCGCCTGGTGCCGAACGCGATGGAGCCGCGCGTGGCCCTGGGCGAGTTCGACCGCCACACCGGCGACTACACGCTGTTCACCACCAGCCAGAACCCGCATGTGATCCGGCTGCTGATGGGCGCCTTCGTGCTCGGCCTGCCGGAGCACAAGCTGCGCGTGGTGGCGCCGGATGTCGGCGGCGGCTTCGGCAGCAAGATCTACCACTATGCCGAGGAGGCCATCGTCACCTGGGCCGCGGGCAAGCTGGGCCGGCCGGTGAAGTGGACGGCGGAGCGCTCCGAGTCCTTCATGTCCGACGCGCATGGGCGCGACCATGTCAGCACGGCGGAAATGGCGCTGGATGCCGCCGGCAACTTCCTGGCGCTGCGCGTGAATACGCTGGCGAACATGGGCGCCTATCTGTCCACCTTCGCGCCGGCGGTGCCGACCTATCTTTACGCCACGCTGCTGGCCGGGACCTACAAGACCCCGGTGATCTATGCCGAGGTCAAGGCGGTGTTCACCAATACCGTGCCCGTCGACGCCTATCGCGGCGCCGGCCGTCCGGAGGCGACCTTCCTGCTGGAGCGGCTGGTCGACACCATCTGCCATGACACCGGGGCCGATCCGGTGGCGATCCGGCTGCAGAACTTCATCCCGAAGGACGCCTTCCCGTATCAGACGCCGGTGGCGTTGCAGTACGACAGCGGCGACTACTTCACGACCATGGAAGTGGCCATGAAGAACGCCGACTATGCCGGCTTCCCCGCCCGCAAGGCGGCCGCGGCGGCGCGCGGGAAGCTGCGCGGCATCGGGCTGTCGACCTATCTGGAAGCCTGCGGCATCGCGCCTTCGGCCGTTGTCGGCTCGCTTGGTGCGCGCGCCGGGCTGTATGAGGTGGCCAACATCCGGGTGCACCCCACCGGCTCGGTGAGCGTGTTCACCGGCACCCACAGCCATGGCCAGGGCCACGAGACCACGCTGGCGCAGCTGGTGACCAGCCAGCTCGGCGTGCCGTTCAGCCAGGTTGAGATCGTCCATGGCGACACCAACCGCATCCCGTTCGGCATGGGCACCTATGGCAGCCGCTCGCTGGCCGTCGGCGGCACCGCGATGGTGAAGGCGATGGACAAGATCATCGCCAAGGGCAAGAAGATCGCCGCCCATCTGCTGGAAGCGTCGGTCGACGACATCGAGTTTGTCGATGGCAGCTTCAAGGTCGCCGGCACCGACCGCGCCAAGACGCTGAGCGAGATCGCGCTGACCGCCTATGTGCCGCACAACTACCCGATCACCGAGATCGAGCCGGGCCTGGACGAGACCGCCTTCTATGACCCCGCCAATTTCACCTTCCCCGGCGGCTGCCATGTCTGCGAGGTGGAGATCGACCCCGAGACCGGCGTGGTCAGCATCGTGAACTTCAATGCCGTTGACGATGTCGGGCGCGTGGTCAACCCGATGATCGTCGAGGGCCAGGTTCAGGGCGGCGTCGCCCAGGGCATCGGCCAGGCGCTGCTGGAGCACGCGGTGTATGACAGCAACGCCCAGCTCGTGTCCGGCTCGTTCATGGATTACACCATGCCGCGTGCCGACAACCTGTCCAACATCACCGTGGGCACCGAGAACACGCTGTGCACCCACAACCCGCTGGGGGTGAAGGGCTGCGGCGAGGTCGGCGCCATCGGCTCGCCGCCGGCGGTGATCAACGCGGTGGTCAACGCGCTGAAGGATTACGGCGTGCGCCACATGAACATGCCCGCCAGCCCGGAGAAGATCTGGGGCATCATCAACGCCGGCCGCAAGGCCGCCGAGTAGGACGAGGACCCACCATGTACGATTTCGCGTATCAGAAGCCCGCGAGCCTCGCCGATGCCGTCGCCGCTCTGGCCGGCGATGACGAGGCCAAGGTGCTGGCCGGCGGCCAGACCCTTATCCCCGTCCTGAAGCAGCGCCTGAACAAGCCGAGCAAGGTGGTTGATCTTGCGAAGCTTGGCCTGTCCGGCATCACGGTGACCGGCGATGCTGTCACCATCGGCGCCATGACCACGCATGCCACCGTGGCCCGCTCGGCGGAGGTGGCGAAGGCCATCCCGGCGCTGGCGGCGCTGGCCGGCGGCATCGGCGACAACCAGGTGCGCCACCGCGGCACCATCGGCGGCTCGCTGGCCAACAACGACCCCTCGGCCTGCTATCCGTCGGCCGTGCTGGCGCTGGGCGCGACCATCACCACCAACACGCGCAGCATCGCCGCGGACGACTACTTCCAGGGCATGTTCACCACCGCGCTGGAGCCCGGCGAGGTCATCACCTCGGTGACCTTCCCGATCCCGGCCAAGGCCGCCTACATCAAGTTCAAGAACCCGGCCTCGCGCTATGCCATGGTCGGCGTGTTCGTGGCGAACGGGCCGAAGGGCGTGCGCCTGGCCGTGACCGGGGCCGGGCAGGGCGGGGTGTTCCGCCATACCGCCGCCGAGGCGGCCCTGTCGAAATCCTGGTCGGCCGCGGCGCTTGATGGCGTGTCGATCGGGCAGGACAACATGAACAGCGACATCCATGCCAGCGCGCCCTATCGCGCGCATCTCGTCGGCGTGGTGGCCAAGCGGGCCGTGGCCGCCGCCGGCTGACGCGGGCGCACCGGCTTTCGGACCATCGGGCGGCCGCCGGACAGTTCCGGCGGCCGTTTCTGATTGTTGCGGCTGTTACGTGACTGTATCACATATGTCGGGAAGTTGATCGCCAGGCAGTGGCTAACGTGTTTGCTGTCCGGCGTCGCCGTAGCACTCCGGTGACTGCTTGTCGTCAGTCGCATCCGGTCCCCAATAATAGAAATGATTGCCAGGATTTCACTTCCCGGGCTGGCACAGGCGGTGCGGCGATGCGGGCGGCGGCGGGCTTTGGCGGCCTATGTCGTCTTGCTGCACCTGGTCCTGATCGCGGCGCTGGTGGCGGCGTTGCGCGGGACCGCCGAACCGGATGGCTTCCGGCGCGAGATGCTCGGCCATCTCGCGCGCTTGGACCGCAACATCGGCGACGGCGCCGTCCTGTTCCTCGGCTCCAGCAGCGTCCAGGGCCTGCATGTTGCCGATGTCGCCGCCAATGCCGCCAATCTCGGGCTCGGCGGGGAGCGGATCGGCGAGCTGCACGCGCGCATCGCCGGCTACACCTCGCTGGCGCGCGCGCGCCTGGCGGTGCTGGCAATCGGCTACAACGACCTGCGCGCCGGCCCGCCGGAGGCGGCGCTGGATGCCTATCGCGCCTTGCTGGCCGGCCTGCCCGCGGGGCTGAAGCTGGTGATCAGCGGCGTGCAGCCCGGCGCTGCCCGCGACGCCCTGCCGGCGGCGACCGATGCGTTCAACACCGGCCTGCGGGCCCTGTGCGCGCAGCGCGCCGGCTGCGCCTATGTCGACCTTGCCGGCCTGGTCGGGGACGCTTACGAGGCCGATGGCGTGCACCTCAGCGCCGCGGTCTACTCGTCCTGGAAACAGGCGCTGCGCCAGGCGATCGCGGGGCTTGACCCGCCGCCCGCGCGCGTCGGCCGCTAGCCATGCCCGCCAGCCGCATCCTCTGGCTCGATGGTGCCCGCGCCGCGCTGATGCTGCTGGGGGTGGTGCTGCACGCCGCGCAGGTCTTCGCCGAGCCCAGCACCTGGCTGGTGCGCAACGACGGCCTGCATCCGGGGTTCAGCGTGCTGGTCTGGATCATCCACAACTTCCGCATGCCGGCGTTCTTCATCATCGCCGGGTTCTTCTGCGCCTATGCCCATCGGCGCTTCGGGCAGGGCGGCTTCCTGCGCAACCGGCTGTCGCGGATCGGCATTCCGCTGGTGGCCACGGCGCTGACCTTCAACCTCTGGCAGGACATGTTCCGCTTCGTGTTCGATACCCCGGCCGGCAGCGTCGCGGCGTATGTCACCGAGGGCCGGATCGGCATCTTCTTCGCCCAGGGGTTCTGGCAGGTCCATCTCTGGTTCCTGACCTTCCTCATCCTCTACCACCTGGCCTACGCCGCCGCCGCACCCGCCGCGGTCTGGCGCGGGGAGCTGGCCGCGCGGCTGGCGCGGGCGCCGGCCGGCCTGCTGGGCAGGCCGATTGTGCTGGCGCTGACCTGCCTGGCTGCGCCGTTGCTGGCCAAGCTGGTTCCGGCGCTCTGGACCAGCGTGTACGGCATCTTCACCGGCTATCACCTGCTGTTCCACGCGCCGTTCTTCCTGTTCGGCGTGCTGGCGCTGCATCGGCGCGAGGTGCTCGATGCCTTCGTGCGGTTCCGTCCGGCCGACCTGCCGTTGGTGGCCGGCGCGGGCCTGGTGGCGTATCACGCGCCGCAGTTGACCGGGACCGTGCTGGATGTGGTGCTGGAGGTCTATGCCGCCGGCCTGTTCGCCTGGCTGATGGCCCGGCTGCTCTTCGCCATCTGCCGGCGGGCGATCACCGGCGGTTGGCTGGCGCGCTACCTGTCGGACGCTTCGTTCTCCTTCTACCTGAGCCACCATTTCCTGATCGTCGTCGGCGGCTGGCTGCTGGCGCAGGTCGCCTGGCCGCTGCTGCTGGAGTATCTGCTGCTGGTGGTTGCGGTCTCG
>JBIPLY010000459.1:0-3394 GCA_044369385.1 Acetobacteraceae bacterium
CCGCCCCGCCCCGCCCCACCCTGACCCCGCGCGCCGAGGCGGAAAAGCGCGCCCGCGAAACGCGCGAGGCTGCCGCCCTGCGCGCCAACCTGCTGCGCCGCAAGCAACAGGCCCGCGCCCGCGCCGAACCGGCCCAAGCGGCGACACATGACGAAGACATCCCGCCGCCCGCCAAGCTGCCGGGTTAGCAACGCGTTCATCCCGGCCTGCGCCAATGCCCCGACCATCCGGATCGCCGCAGTTGCAGCCTCGCAGAATCCCTGCCCATGCCCGATAGCCCGGACCCCGCCGCCGGGCGCCGCGCCCTGGTGCTCGGCCTGGCCCAGGCGCTGGAGCTGCTCGGCCGCCGCATGGCCCCCCATGCCGCCGCCGCCGCCGAGGTCGCCGCCCTGGCCGCGCGCGCCGAGGAGATCGCCGAAGCCGCCCGCCTGGTCTCGCGCGGCCACGGCGCCGGCGCCACGATGGCCAGGGAGCTGGCCGAGTTCATCGCCGAAACCCAGGCCGTCGTCGCCCGCGCCGCCCATTCCGCCGCCGCCAGCCGCGAGGTGGGCGCGCTGATGGTCCACCACGCCGGCACGCTGACGACCCTGCTCGATGACCCCGCCGCCAGCGCCGATCTCACCCGGCTGCGCGCGGGCCTGCGCCCGCTGGTCGGCGCGCTGGAGTCGGTCCAGCTCCGGCTCGGCGAAGGCGGCATGGTCGCCGACGACATCGCCACACTCGGCGCCCGCGCCGGCGACCTGGCGCAGCGCAAGTCCGGCCAGACCGCCGGCGAGGCCGCCGCCGCCATCAGCCAACGCCTGCGCCGCTTCGCCGAGGAAGCCGCCGCCGCGGCCGACACCATGCGCGCCGAGTCGGTGGCGATGCGCGCCGGGCTGAACAGCGTGGCGCGCGCCACCGTGACCATCGCCACCGGCGTCGCCACCGCTCCGGACACCGCCACCTCCCGGATGGACACCACCCTGCGCCAGGGCACCCGCCTGTCCACGGCCGTCAGCTGGCGCGGCTAGAGCCCCGTCGTGTTCAAATACACCGCATACAGCGACGTCGTGCCGCAGATGAACAGCCGGTTGCGCCTGGCCCCCCCGAAGCAGCAATTCGCCACCACCTCCGGGATGCGCACCAGCCCCAGCAGCGTGCCGTCCGGCGCATAGCACCGCACCCCGTCCCCGGCGGAGGTCCAGACATTGCCGTGCACATCCACCCGCAACCCGTCGAACATCCCGACATCGCAGGTGGCGAACACCGCGCTGTCCAACAGCATGTCGCCGGCCACGCGCAGCCGCCTTATATGGCGCGGATACTGCGCGCCATGGCTGAACCCGGTATCGGCGATATACAGATGCGTCTCCCCCGGCGCGAAGGCCAGCCCGTTCGGCTTGGCGAAGTCGGTCGCCACCGCCTGCACCACCCCGGCGTCGGGATCGACCCGATACACATGGCAGGCCCCGATCTCGCTGGCCGCCGCCTCGCCCTCATAGTCGCTGTCGATGCCATAGCTGGGATCGGTGAACCAGAGCGACCCGTCGCTGTGCTCCACCACATCGTTGGGCGAATTCAGCCGCCGCCCCTTCCAGTGGCTGGCCAGCACCGTGCGCCGCCCGTCATGCTCGGTGCGCAGCACCACCCGGCCGCGATGCAGACAGCTCACCAGCCGCCCGGCCCGGTCCACCGTATTGCCGTTCGAATTCTCCGCCGGCTGCCGGAACACGCTGACGGAGCCATCGGTCTCATCCCAGCGCAGCATCCGGTCGTTCGGAATGTCCGACCAGACCAGATACCGGTGCGCGGCAAACCAGGCCGGCCCCTCGGCCCATCGGCAGCCGGTGTAGAGCGTATCGACATGCACGTTGCCGAACACCAGCCGGGCAAAGCGCTCGTCGTAGACCTCGAAATCCTTCGTCAGCATGGCGTCTTCTCTCCCGGGCGTCAGCTTGCCCGCGCACGCAATGCATGACCAGCCCCCGCCATTGCGCTATAGCGTGGCGCAACAAACCGCCCCACGGGAGACCCGGCCATGAACGACGCCCCCTTCATCCCCCCTTTGGCCGACCCCTATTCCCTCCCGCTTGCCGATCTCAACCCCGCCCGTCCCGAAGCCTTCGCCGCCGACGCGCATTGGGACTATTTCACCCGCCTGCGCCGCGAAGACCCGGTGCATTACACCGCGGACAGCGAGTTCGGCCCGTACTGGTCGGTGACCAAGTACAAGGACATCATGGCGGTCGATACCAACCACGCCGTCTATTCCTCCCTCTCCACCCTCGGCGGCATCTCGATCCGCGACCAGCGCGTCGATTTCCCGCTGCCGATGTTCATCGCCATGGACCCGCCGCGCCACGACGCGCAGCGCCTGGCCGTCTCCCCCATCGTCGCCCCCACCAACCTGGCCCTGCTGGAGGGCCTGATCCGCAGCCGCGCCGCGACCATCCTGGACGCCCTGCCCCGCGGCGAGGCCTTCGACTGGGTCGACCGCGTCTCGATCGAGCTCACCACCCAGATGCTCGCCACCCTGTTCGACTTCCCCTTCGAGGACCGCCGCAAGCTCACCCGCTGGTCGGACGTCACCACCGCGGTGCCCGGCCACGGCATCGTCGACACCGAGGAACAGCGCCAGGCCGAGCTGCGCGAATGCCTCGCCTACTTCATGAACCTGTGGAACGAACGCCTGCACAAGCCTGGCGGCAACGACCTGATCCTCATGCTGCAGGCCTCGCCCGCCACCCGCGACATGACGCCGCAGGAGTTCCTCGGCAACATCATCCTGCTCATCGTCGGCGGCAACGACACCACCCGCAACTCGCTGACCGGCAGCCTCTACGCCTTCAGCAAATTCCCCGCCGAATGGGAAAAGCTCAAGGCCACCCCCGCCCTGCTCGACAGCACCGTGCCGGAGATCATCCGCTGGCAGACGCCCTTGGCCCACATGCGCCGCACCGCCGTCGCCGATGCCGAGCTCGGCGGCAAGCAGATCAGGAAGGGCGACAAGGTCATCATGTGGTACGTCTCGGGCAACCGCGACGAGGAGATGATCGAGCGCCCGATGGATTTCGTCATCGACCGCAAGCGCCCGCGCCAGCACCTGTCCTTCGGCTTCGGCATCCACCGCTGCGTCGGCAACCGCCTGGCCGAGATGCAGCTGCGCATCGTCTGGGAGGAAATCCTCGCCCGCAAGCTGGAAATCGAAGTGCTGGCGGAGCCGGACCGCATCCACTCCACCTTCATCAAGGGCTACAGCAACCTGAAGGTCCGCATCGCCGCCTGACACCCCAAGAAAGCGCCCTCTCCCCTTGGGGGCAGGGCGATCGCATATGGCCACATGCGCCATGCCTGAGGCGCAAGAAGGCAAGATTCACATGGAGGCGGAGAGGCGAAGAGAAGAAATCTTGCCTCC
>JBIPLY010000107.1:0-10846 GCA_044369385.1 Acetobacteraceae bacterium
CAGGGGGACGACGCGCGGCCGATCCTGTATCATCGGGATTCCGTGGCGCCGCGCCTGGTCTCGATCCTGGGCGGCAAGCTGGACAACATCTTCGACGTCTATGACGTGGTCGATGCGACGCTGGAGGCGGCATGAGGACGCGCGACATCTTTGTTTCCGTGGTGCTGCGGGTGCGCGATGCCGAGGGGGCGATCGCGCCCGCGCTGCTGCGGCTGTCCGCGGTGATGGAGGCGGGGTTCGCGTTCTATGAGATCATCGTGGTCGATGACGGCTCGGTCGACGGGACGCGGGCGCGGATCGGCGAGGTGCAGGACCGGGCGCGCAACATCCAGCTCTATGCGCTGGCGCGGCGCAAGGGCGACAACATCGCGCTGACGGCGGGGCTGGACCATGCGATCGGCGACATGATCGTGATGCTGGATCCGCTGCTGGACCCGCCGGAGCTGATCCCGCGCATGGTGGAGCGGGCGCTGGACGGGGTGGACATCGTCTATGCGCTGCCGCGGGCGCGGATCGGCGGGCGCGGGCTGGGGCAATGGGCGACGCGGGGGTTCGTGGCGGGGCTGGCGCGGCTCAATGGGGTGGATGTGCCGCAGGCGATGTCGAGCTATCGGCTGCTGAACCGGGCGGTGCTGAACTACATGCTGGCGGCCGTGGACCGGCATCGCTCGCTGATGTTCCTGCCGGCGCTGTCGGGCTATCCCTATGCCACGCTGGACTATGACCGGCTGGCGGGCGGGGCGGCGCCGGCGGGGGAGCGGGTGGCCAAGGCGGTGGACCTGGTGTTCTCCACCTCGGCGCGGCCGTTGCGGATCATCACGCTGATGTCGCTGGGGATCAGCGTGATGACGCTGGTCTATGCGCTGTATTCGGTGCTGATCTATGTGGTGCGCGACGATGTGGCGAAGGGGTGGACATCGCTGAGCCTGCAGATTTCGGGGCTGTTCTTCCTGGTTTGTATCATTCTGGCGGTGATGAGCGAGTATATTCTGCAGATATTGGAGGCGACGACGCAGCATCCGCGGTACCACATCGCAGTGCAGCGGCAGAGTGCCACCATGGAGATCGCGCGGGATCGCAATGTTGTCGCATCCGGCTCAGCGGTGGATGCCGCCGCGCGCCGCTCAGCGGCGGATACCTCCACGGGCCAGGCGGTGTTGCAGCAGGCAGTAGGCGATGGTGGCGAGGTAAAGCGCTCCGGCCTCGACCAGGCGAAACTTTGACACGCCGTCGACGCGCTGGACCCAGGAGTTCGGCACCACGGCGAAGCGGGCGCCGCTGAGCACGGCCTTCATCGACATCTCGATGGTGAGGTTGAAGCCGGCGCCGACCAGGGGCTGCATTCCGTCGATCACGTGGCGACGGAAGCATTTGAAGCCGTTGGTGAAATCGGTGTAGTCGCTGCCCAGCAGCCCGGCGATCAGGCGGTTGCCGGCGCGGTTCAGCAGACGCTTGAACGGCGGGTAGCCTTCCACTTTCGTGCCCGGGGCGAAGCGCATGCCGAAGGCGCAGTCCTGGCCGGCTTCGATCAGGCGCCAATAGGCCAGCACGTCCGAGGGGGCGTCGGATCCGTCGGCCATGGCGATCACCACGGCGTCGCCGCGGTAATGGGCCAGGCCGTGGCGGACGGCGCGTCCGTAGCCGTGCGGGCCGGGGTTGTCGACGTGGCGCAGGGTGGGGAATTCGGCTTCGAGGCGGGTCAGCACGTCGGCGGTGGCGTCGCGGCTCTTGTCGTTGACGACGAGGAGTTCGTAGGTGACCTGCGCGCGGTCGAGTTCGGCGGCGAGCGCGCGGATGGTGGCTTCGATGACGCTGGCTTCGTTGTAGGCCGGCAGGACGACGGAGAGCATCATGCGTAGCACGCCTGCACATGGGCGGCGGCGGCGCGGATGGTGGCCAGCGGGGTGTCGGTGCGGCGCATCTCGATCGAGACCCAGCCGGCGTAGTTGGCCGCGCGCAGGGCGGCGGCGATGGCCGTATGGTCGATCGGGCTGGTGGCGTCGACCGGGCCGAGATTCGGCGCGCTGACGTGGAAATGGGCGAGGCTGGGCGCTGTGGCGGCGGCGGTGGCCGGGTCGTCGCCGGCCAGGGCGGTGCAGGCGGTGTCGAGATGCAGGACCACGCCGGGGTGGGCGACGCGGGCGACCAGCTCGGCCGCCTCGGGCCAGCGGAGCAGGAAGTCGCCGCCGTATTGGGGAGGGTTGGCTTCGATGGCGAGCGCGGTGCCGGCGTCATGGCAGGCGGCGGCGAGGCGGCGGAAGATGGGGATGGCGGCGTCCATCGCGGCTTCGGGGGCCAGCGCGCCGCGCAGGCGGTTGCGGGGGGAGCCGAACACCATCACCGGGGCGCCGAGTGCGCCGGCCAGGGCGGCGACGCGGGCGATGTGGGTGACCAGGGGGGCGGGGTCGGCGAAGACGTGCAGGTCCGGGCGGGCGAAGAGGATGGATTGCAGGGCGGGGACGGCGAAGCCCTGGGCGGCGAGTTCGTGGCGCAGGGCGCGGGCGGCATCGGGGGTGGCGCCGTGCCAGTCGGGCCAGAGGACGGTGGGGGCGATCTCGACGCCGGTGATGCCCAGCGCCGGCAGGGCCGCGAGGATTTCGGGCTGTTCGGCGGCGGACCAGGCGATGTTGGAGACGGCGAGCTTCATGCGGGGCGCTCGGCGGCGAAGAAGGCGGCGAGGCGGCGCAGGACCTCCTCGGCGTCCTGGATGTAGCCGTTGCTGCCGCCGAAGATTTCGGCGTGGCGGGTGCGGTAGTCGTAGGACGGGCTGCCGGAGGGGGGCGGGGCGGCGAGTTTGGCGTCCGGGAAGAAGCGGGCGGCGATGGCGGCCGTCGGGATCGGGGCGGGGACGAGGTGGACCAGATGCAGGCCGGCCTGTTGGGCGCGGGTGATGTCGGCCCAGAGGGTGGTCAGGTCGTAGAACTGGAAGCTTGCGGCGGGGTCGATCTTGTCGACCATGTTGTCGTGCAGCAGGTCGAACAGGATGTTCTTGCGCAGGCCGGGGCCGAACAGGCCGGGGAGGCGGACGGTGAGCATCCCGGGGTAGCGGGCGCGCAGCTCGGTTTCCAGCGCGAGGCGGTGTTCGCCGTAGGGGTGGGTGGGGGCGGCGGCGCAGTCGGTGGTCTCGTCGGCGCCGGGGATTTGCGGGACGACGTCGATGGTGGAAATGAGGACCACTTTCGTCGCGGTGACGCCGTGCATGGCATCGAGCGCCCGCCGGATGCCGGCGCGGTCTTCGGCGGGGTTCTGGTTGGCCCACCATTTCTTCGCCTGGGCGCCGGAGAAGACCAGGGTGTCGAAGGCGCGGCCGGCGATGGATTCGATGTTGGACGTGTTGAAGCAGGCCGGAAATGCGTGCTGGCGGAGGAGATTCCCGCCGACGAAACCGGTGTGGCCGATCAGTGCGTCCAAGGTCCGCTCCCTATCCGAGTTGCCGCGACAGCTCGTCGCCCAGGCGCAGGGCGAGCGCGATGATGGTCAGCGTGGGGTTGGCGTAGCCCGCGCCGGGGAACACCGAGCTGCCGGCGATGTATAGATTGGCCAGGCCGTGGACGCGACAGGTGGCATCGACCACGCCGGCGCGCGGCGAATCGGCCATGCGGGTGGTGCCCATGTGGTGGCGGCTGCCCTGGAGGTCGCCGGGCCAGGAATCGGTGTCCTGCACCATCTTGGCGCGCAGGCGGCCGATGCCGAGGCGGCCGAATTCCTGGCCGACCAGCTCGGCGGCGCGGCGCATGGTCTGTTTTTCGGCGGCCCCCGGGTGCCAGTCGACGGCGATGCGGTTCTGGCCGAGCGCGTCGCGGCTGCGCGCGAGGGTGACGCGGTTGTTGCGGTGGGGGAGCTGTTCGATGTTGATGTCGATATGGGCGCCGACGATGGGCGCGGCCAGCGGGTCGGTGCCGGCGAAGAGGCCCTTTCGGGTGGCGAAGAGCGTCTTGTAGGTGGAGTCGATCACCGCGTCGTAGTCGGAGAAGGCGTGGCCGAGGCGGGAGAAGAACTGGCGCGGCCAGCGCAGGCCGGCGATGTCGCTGCCGATGGACTTCAGCGCGGCGACGCCCTCGATGACGCGGCGGGCGGGGTGCAGGATGACGCGGAAGCTGCCCTGGCCGGGCTGCGGGCCAGCGGGCACCAGCGCGCCGAGGACGCTGGTGCCGGCGGTTTCGGTTTCGCCGAGGTAGAGGCGCAGGTCGCGGGCCGGATCGGTGAAGGCGACGAAGCCGAGGCTGGCGAGCCAGGGATGATCCATGAAATACCGCCCGACGAGATCATGTTCGTTGCCGAGGCCGGCGGGGCGGGTGCGGTTGGAGAGCAGCAGCAGGCGGGCGTTCTCCAGGCCGCCGGCGGCCAGCACCACGAAGCGGGCGCGGATGGTGATTTCCGGCCCATCGAGCCCGGCGCGGGCGCGCAGGACGGTGACGGCGGTGTCGTCGGCCTGGAGTTCCAGCACGTTGGTGTTCAGCCAGACCTGGGTGGCGGGGTCGGCGCGCAGCAGGGCCTCGTTGTCGGGGCCGAGGCGTTGCGGGCGGAGCTGGAACAGGGCGGTGCGCAGCCGGGCGGGGTCGAGCTTCAGGGGGGGGAGGCCGGGCCAGGCGAGGTCGTCGTAGTCGGTGGGGCCGCCGCCGAGTTCGGCCTGGGCGGCGCGGTAGAAGGGTTCGAGGGTGTCGCGGGGGAAGGGCCAGCGGCGCGGGTCGGCGGGGTCCGGCGGGTGGAAGTCCCAGGCCTCCAGCGGGCGGCACCAGCCGGCCCAGTGGTTGGTGGTGCCGCCGAAATAGCGCAGGCGGGTGGCGTCCGGCGCGTCGGTGGGCACGCCGCGCTGTTCGCCGGCGTAGAGCGCCTGGGTGGGTTCGTCGAGTTCCAGGCCGCCGGATTCGAGCAGCAGCACGGTGTGGCCGCGGCCGCGCAGGGACCGCGCCAGGGTGATGCCCGCGGCCCCGGCGCCGATGATGGCGACATCGCCCTGGAGCACCGCGCCGGGCGGCAGGCTGCGTGCGTCGTGGAACATGGGCGCATGGTAGCCGATGCGCAGTGTCGACAAAACCCGCGCCCGGCTTGCGCGGCGGCGCGCGGAGTGGTTCGCTGCGCACACTGGTTCGATGGGAGGGACGACGATGCAAGCGCTGGAGCAATTCCGGGCCGAGACCCGCGCCTGGCTGGAGACGAACTGCCCGCCTTCGATGCGCACGCCGATGCCGGCCGAAGAGGCGGTGTGGGGCGGCAAGAATGCGAGTTTTGCCAATCCCGAGTCGAAGATCTGGTTCGAGCGCTGCGTGGCGAAGGGCTATACCGCGCCGGCCTGGCCGACGGCGTATGGCGGCGGCGGGTTGTCCAAGGACGAGGCCATGGTCCTGGACGAGGAAATGAAGGCGATGGGCTGCCGTGCGCCGCTGGTGGGCATGGGGCTGTCGATGCTGGGGCCGGTGCTGCTGGAATACGGCACCGAGGCGCAGAAGCAGACGCACCTGACCAAGATCATCCGCGGCGAGATCCGCTGGTGCCAGGGCTATTCGGAACCCGGCGCGGGCAGCGACCTGGCCGGGTTGCAGACGCGCGCGGTGCTGCAGGGCGACCATTTCCTGGTCAACGGGCACAAGATCTGGACGTCCAACGCGCATCATGCCGACTGGATTTTCTGTCTCGTGCGCACCGATCCGACGGTGAAGAAGCATGACGGGATCAGCTTCCTGTTGATCGACATGGCCGATCCCGGGGTGCGGCCGCGGCCGATCCGGCTGATTTCCGGGTATTCGGTGTTCTGCGAGACCTTCCTGGAGAACGTCCAGGTGCCGAAGGACCATCTGCTGGGCGAGCTGAACAAGGGCTGGACGATCGCCAAGCGGCTGTTGGAGCACGAGCGCAAGTCGATCGGCGGGATCGGCGAGCGCAACGCCAAGAGCCGGGAGAAGCCGATCCCGGAGATGGCCAAGCAGCATGTCGGCGCCGAGGGGGGGCGCATCGCCGACCAGGGGCTGCGGGTGCAGGTGGCGGGGCACGCGATGAGTGCGCATGCCTTCGCGCTGACGCGGCGGCGGGCGGCGGAGGAGGCGGAGTCGGGCGCGCCGCCGGGGCCGCTTTCGGCGATGTTCAAGTATTACGCCACCGAGCTGAACAAGCTGCGCTACGAGACCATCCTCGCGGCCGCCGGCACCCAGCAGCTGGGCTGGGAGGGCGATGATTTCTCCGATGACGAAATCCGCCTGGGCCGCGAGTGGCTGCGCAGCAAGGCCAACACCATCGAGGGCGGCACCAGCGAGGTGCAGCTGAACATCATTGCCAAGCGCGTGCTTGGCCTGCCGGACTGAGGCGCGAACCATGCCGATGATCCTTTCCGCTGACGCGAAGATGGTGCGCGAGGGCGCGCATGATTTCTTCGTCGCCAAGTCGCCGATCCTGGCCTTGCGCAAGCTGCGCGACAGCCAGGACCCCGACGGGTTCTCGCGCCCGCTGTGGCGCGAGATGGCCGAGCTGGGCTGGTCCGGGTTCCTGGTGCCGGAGGACCATGGCGGGTCCGGCTTCGGGCATCTCGGGCTGGGCCAGGTGATGGAGGCGGCCGGGCGCACGCTGGCGGCCACCCCGCTGCTGGGCACGGCGCTGATCGGGGCGGTGGCGATTGACCGCGGCGGCAGCGAGAGCCAGAAATCCGAGCATTTTCCGGGGCTGGTGGGCGGGGAGTCGATCTTCGCGCTGGCGCTGGAAGAGCATCCGCATCACAGCCCGTATCGCATTGCCACTTCGGCGAAGCGCGAGGGGGCCGGGTGGGTGCTGAACGGGGCGAAGCAGTTTGTGCTGGACGGGCATGTGGCCGACACGTTGATCGTGGTGGCGCGGACCTCCGGGGGCGAGCGGGATCGCAACGGGCTGACGCTGTTCCTGGTGCCCGGCGGGGCGGCGGGCGTGGCCCGGCGGCGGTCGATCATGGTGGATAGCCGCAATGCGGCGCGGATCACACTGTCCAACGTGTCGGTCGGCGCCGAGGCGGTGCTGGGGCCGGTGGATGGCGGGGCCGATCTGTTGGATGCGGTGCTGGATGCGGCGCGGGCCGGGCTGGCCGCCGAGATGCTGGGCAGTTCGGCCGAGGCGTTCGAGCGGACGGTGCAGTATCTGAAGGACCGCAAGCAGTTCGGCGTGCCGATCGGCAGCTTCCAGGCGCTGAAGCATCGCGCGGCGCAGATGTATTGCGAGGTGGAGGCGACGCGGTCGGCCGTGGTGGCGGCGCTGGATGCGCTGGATACCGGCGCCAACGATGCCAGCCTGCTGGTGAGCCTGGCCAAGGCGAAGGCGAACAGCACCGCGCGGCTGACCGGCGACGAAGGCATCCAGATGCATGGCGGCATCGGCATGACCGACGAGCATGAGATCGGCTTCTTCCTCAAGCGCGCGCGGGTGGCCGAGGCGACCTTCGGCGATGCCGCGTTCCACAACGACCGCTACGCCGCGCTGTCCGGCTACTAGGCGGATGCGCAACGCCAATCGGCGGATCGTGCTGCGCGCCCGGCCCAGCGGCATCGCCGGGCCGGAGCACTTTGGCGAGGAGACGGTGGCGATCGTGGCGCCGGGTCCGGGCGAGGTGCTGCTGGAGACGCTGTACGTGTCCGTCGATCCGGCGATGCGGGTGTGGATCAGCGAGAATCCCGGCTACGTGGCGCGCATCGATCCCGGCGACATGATGCGCAGCAGCGGGATTGCGCGGGTGGTGGAGAGCCGGGTTGCGGGGCTTTTGCCCGGCGACCTGGTGCATGCGCGCACCGGCTGGCAGAGCCATCCGACGCTGCCGGCCGAGGCGGTCGAAAAACTGCCGGCGGGCGCGGTGCCGACGGACTGGCTCGGCGTGCTGGGGATGACCGGGCTGACCGCGTATTTCGGCATGCGCGAGGTGGGGCTGGTGCGGCCCGGCGAGACGGTTCTGGTGTCCGGGGCGGCCGGCGGGGTCGGGCAGATCGCCGGGCAGGTGGCGCGGATCGAGGCGGCGCGGGTGGTGGGGCTGGCGGGCGGGGCGGCGAAATGCGCCTTTCTGCGCGAGGAGCTCGGCTATCACGCGGGGATCGACTACAAGGCGGAGCCGGACCTGGCCGCCGCGATCGCGCGGGAATGTCCGGGCGGGATCGATGTGTTCTACGACAATGTCGGCGGCGCCACGCTGGATGCGGCGTTGGCCAACCTGCGGCTGCGGGCGCGGGTGGTGATCTGCGGGCGCATCTCCCAGACCGCCGCCGAGGTGCCGGACGGGGTACGCAATGTCGGGCTGCTGATCGGCAAGCGGGCGCGCATCGAGGGCTTCATCGTCAGCGACTTCGCCGCGCGCTTCGGCGAGGGCCGCGCCTGGCTGGCCGCGCGCATGGCCGAGGGGGCGCTGCGCCACCGGGTGCACGCGATCGAGGGGCTGGAGGCCGCGCCGGAAGGGCTGGGGATGCTGTTCCGCGGCGGCAATACGGGCAAGCTGGTGGTTCGCGTAACCTCTTGATTTGTTCTTGGATATCGCGGGCCGGATGACTGGACTTGGGGGGCGGCGCGGGAGTAGGCTGGCGCCGACGTCGTGGGATGCCAAGGCCGTGGGCCCTGGCGCGACAGCCTCGGTGACCCCCGATGGCGGCGGCGTTCCGGGAGGGCGTTTCGGATCATGGCCACGATCTTCACGGCAATCGGCACCGGGCGCGGCCAGGAAATCTGGGTCAGCTACGGCACGGCCTCCAGCACCTTCATGCTCAAGGATCTGCGCCCCGGGGCCATCGGCTCCGCGCCGCTGCTGCTGGGCAACCTGATCGTCGGCGGCAGCGCCAGCCCGAACCGGGTGATCTTCACTGCCAATGACGGCAGCAACGGCAACGAGCTGTGGGTGACCAACGGCACCGTGGCAGGGACCGTGCTGTTCAAGGACATCAACCCCGGCGCGGCGGGGTCGTTTGCCAGCGCCTGGGTCAACCTGGGCACCAAGGCCGTGTTCACGGCGACCGATGCCGCCAATGGCCATGAGCTGTGGGTGAGCGACGGGACCGGGGCGGGCACGGTGCTGCTGGCCGACCTGAACGCCGGGGCGGCGAGTGCCGCGCCGATCCATATCGGGCCGATCCAGGTGACCGGCGTGGCGGACAGCACGCGGGCCATGTTCGTGCTGGACGACGGCAGCGCCGGGCGCGAGATCTGGGTGACCGACGGGACGCCGGGCGGGACCGCGCTGCTGAAGGACATCAACCCCGGTGCCGGGAGCTCGAACCCCACGCCGTGGCTCACGGTGGGCAGCCACGCCGTGTTCGCCGCCAACAACGGCACCCATGGCACCGAAGTCTGGGTCAGCGACGGCACCGGTGCGGGCACGCAGCTGTTGCTGGATGTGGCGCCGGGGGCGGCGGGGTCCGATCCGGAGCCGGTGGGGTTTCTGCTGGAAGCCGGGGTGCCGAACGCCAGCAAGCTGTTGCTGTCGCTGGACGATGTCACCAACGGGCGCGAGCTGTGGGTGACCGACGGCACGCCGGGCGGGACCGTGCTGTTCAAGGATCTCAACCCCGGCGCGGCCGGCTCCTCGCCCGGTGGCTGGACGGCGGTGAACGGGCGGGCGGTGTTCAGCGCCACGACGGCGGCGGCGGGCACCGAGCTGTGGGTCAGCGACGGCACCGCGCCAGGCACCGTGCTGCTGCTGGATGCCAATGCCGGGGCGGGCAGCGCGACGCCGGAGTTCCTGGGCAACCTGGTCGTGGGCGGGGTGGGACAGGCGAACACGCTGCTCGTGCTGATGACCACCGCGGCCAATGGCGCCGAATTGTGGACCACCGATGGCACGCCGGGCGGGACCGCGCTGTTCAAGGACATCAATCCCGGCACGGGCGACAGCGGCGCCAGCGCCTGGAACGTGGTGAACGGGCGCGCGGTGTTCGCCGCCGATGACGGGACCAACGGGCGCGAGCTGTGGGTGAGCGACGGCACGCCGGCGGGCACCGTGCTGCTGGTGGATGCGCGGCCCGGGGCGCTGGGCTCCAACCCGACCGCAATCGGCTATGTCAGCGTGAACGGGGTTCCGGACAGCAACCGGATGCTGTTCCTGATGGATGACGGCAGCACTGGGCAGGAGCTGTGGGTGACCGACGGCACGCCGGGCGGCACGGCGCTGTTCACGGATGCCAATGCCGGCGTGGCGGGGTCGTTTGCAACCGCCGGGATGGAGATCGGCGGCAACACCGCCGACCTGTCCGCCGCACCCGCCGGGGTGACGCTGGTGCTGGGCGATGCGGGAACGGCGCAGGATGCGAACGGCTCCGCCTTTGCCGACACGCTGACCGGCAATGCCGGGGTCAACTGGCTCGACGGCGGGGCGGGCGACGACGTGCTGAATGGCGGGGCGGGCAACGACGTGCTGTTCGGCGGGCCGGATGGCGATCCCGGGCAGGACATCGCGGTGTTCAGCGGGTTGCGCGCGGAATCGGAAATCCGCTTCGACCTGGCGACCAACATCTATACCGTGCTGGGGCCGGATGGCGGCGATCTGCTGAAGAACATCAACACCCTGCAGTTTGCCGACCGCAACGTGAACATTCGCGGCACCGATACGCTCCCGCGCCACCTGGTCAACGTCTCCTTCCCGCAGCCCGGCGGCAGCAGCATCGACCGGTTCATGATCGGCAGCGCCTATACCGGCGGGGTGGCGGGGCTGAGCGACGAGTTCATCTTTCCCACCACCGAGAACATCAACATCGCCTCCACCCTGCCGAGCGCCTTCATCCGCACCGGGGCCGGCAACGATGCGATCACCGTGTTCAGCGGCCGCAACGTGATCGATGCCTTCACCGGGTCCAACTTCATGACCGGCGGCAGCGGGCAGGACACGTTCTTTGTCGACGGGCGCGGCGGCGGGGTGACC
>JBIPLY010000108.1:0-10818 GCA_044369385.1 Acetobacteraceae bacterium
TGGGCCAGGGCAACCGCGCCAACGCCACCATCGGCCGCGCGGTGCAGCTGGTGATCCGCAACATCGGCGGCGGCCGCCCGCAGGAGGTCGACCGTGCCACGCTGGGCAACCCCGGCAAATACACCTACTGCTTCGCCGAGGACGAGGAAGGCTCCTGCTGGGAGCCGCTGTCCGTCGAGCGCGGCATCGCGCCGGGCAAATCGGCGGTGACCGTCTTCGCCGGCTACGGGCTGCAAGGCGTCGTCGACCAGAAATCGCGCACCCCTGAAAGCCTCAGTCGCTCCTTCGCCGCGTGCATGAAGGCGATCTACAACACCAAGCTCGCCCCGGCCTGCGACGCCATCCTGGTGATGTGCCCGGAGCATGAGCGCACCTATCGCGAAGCCGGCTGGAGCAAGGCGCGGCTCTATGAGGAGCTCTACCGCCTGACCGAGATCGACGGCGACGACCTGGTGGCCGGCGCGCACGGCATCGCCGAGGGCGGGCCGGCCAGCTATGCGGGGCGCCGGATCGGAAAATTCCGCCCGGGCGGGCTGATGGTCGTGCGCGCCGGTGGCGGTGCGGGCATGTTTTCGGGCATCATCGGCGGGTGGTCGGCCAGCGGCGCGCGCGGCTCGGCCCCGGTAACCAGGGAGATCACGGAATGACGGCACTGCTGGACCCGACTTCGGAGCGAAGTCCCACCATCCGCCCGCGCCTGGCGCGGCCCGCGGCGCTGGAGGGGATGATCGTCGGCCTGATCGACATCTCCAAGCCGCGCGGCGACGTGTTCCTGGACCGGCTGGAGGTTCGGCTGCAGGAACGCGGGGTGGCGACGCGGCGCTACATGAAGCCGACCATGACCCGCCCGGCCCCGTTGCCGCTGCGCCAGCAGGTGGGCACCGAGGTCAACCTGGTCATCGAGGGGCTCGCGGACTGAGGCAGCTGCACGTCGTGCTGTACGCATGACATGGCAGATCTCGAGTCCCGCGGCATCCCGGCGGTGGGCGTGGCGACCACGGAGTTCATCGATGCGGCGGCGGTGCAGGCGAAGGCGCTGGGCACCGACCCGGCCTATGTCTTCATCCCGCATCCGGTGCAGGACCGCACCGACGATGAGCTGCGGGCGCTGGCGGATACGCATTTCGAGGCGATCATCGGGATGCTGGTGAAGGGGTAGAAAGAAAGCGATTCCACATGGAGGCGGAGAGGCGAAGAGACGTGCGGCCCCTCTCCGTCTCTCCGCGTCCATGTGCTATCTTGCTGCCTTGCCGCAAAAAAGGGGCGCCCCGTTTCCAAGGCGCCCCGATCCCGGTGGTCGGCGGGAGAAAAATCAGCCAGCCACTGGCACGCCCTTTTCTTCCAGCGCGGTCTTCAGCTCGCCGGACTGGAACATCTCGGTGACGATGTCGCAGCCGCCGACGAACTCGCCGCCGACATAGAGCTGCGGGATGGTCGGCCAGTTGCTGAACGCCTTGATGCCCTCGCGCAGCTCGGCGTCTTCCAGCACGTTGGCGGTCTTGAACGGCACGCCCATGTGGCTGAGGATCTGCACCACGCGCGCCGAGAACCCGCATTGCGGGAACATCGCGGTGCCCTTCATGTAGAGCATCACCTGGTTGTCGGTGATGTCGGACTGGATGCGGTCGGTAACCGGGCTGGACATGGCGGAAGCTCCTTACGCGGGGGCGGAGGTTTGAAGGGCGAGGGCGTGCAGCTCGCCCCCCATGCGGCCGCGCAGGGCGGCATAGACCAGCTGGTGCTGCTGCACGCGCGACTTGCCGGCAAAGGCGGCGCTGATGACGGTGGCGGCATAGTGGTCGCCGTCGCCGGCGAGATCCTCGATCGTCACCTGGGCGTCGGGCAGGGCGGCCTTGATTAGTGCCTCGATCTCGTTGGCAGGCATCGCCATGGCCGGTCCCCTCGATTCGTCGTCAGCTTTCGCCGTCCATCCACGCGGGCAGGAACGCCTCGTGCAGCCGGCGCAGTTCGGCGACAGAAATGGTGCCCGCATCCGGCAATGTCAACGACACCCCGCCGGAAACCCCCAGCCGCGCGGCCGGGATGCCGGCGGCCCCGGCGCGGGCCAGGATGCCGGCGGCCTGGTCGGTGGCCAGCACGTAGCGTGCCTGGTCCTCGCCGAACCAGAACGCCGCATCGCCGCCGGCGGCCAGCGTCACGCCGGTGTCGCCGGCCAGCGCCATCTCGGCGAGTGCCACCAGCAGCCCGCCATCGGACACGTCGTGGCAGGCCGCGACCGTGCCGGACAGGATCTCGGCGCGGACGAAATCGCCGTGGCGTCGTTCGGCCGCCAGGTCGACCGGCGGCGGGGCGCCTTCTTCGCGGCCCAGAACCTCGCGCAGCCACAGCGACTGGCCGAGCCAGCCTTCGGTGGCGCCGATCAGCACCAGCTCGTGGCCGGGCGGCAGCGCGTAGCCAACCGCCTGGGCGGCATCCTCCAGCACGCCCAGCCCGCCGATCGCGGGGGTGGGCAGGATCGGGTTGCCTTGCGTTTCGTTGTAGAGCGAGACGTTGCCGGACACGACGGGGAAGTCCAGCGCCACGCAGGCCGCCGCCATGCCGCGGATGCTGGCGGCGAACTGCCCCATGATGCGGGGCTTTTCCGGGTTGGCAAAATTCATGTTGTCGGTGATGGCCAGGGGCAGGGCGCCGGTGGCGGTGATGTTGCGCCAGGCCTCCGCGACGGCCTGCGCGCCCCCGGTCTCGGGATCGGCCAACACGTAGCGCGGCGTGCAGTCGGTGGTCAGCGCCAGCGCCCGGCTGCGGCCTTCCAGCTTCACGATCGCCGCGTCGGCGGCGCCCGGCCGCTTCACCGTCTGGCCGCCAATGGTATAGTCGTACTGCTCCCACACCCAGCGCCGCGAGCACAAATCGGGGCACGCGATCAGGGTGCGCAGCGCGGCCGACAGCCCGACCGGGTCGGCGACCGGGCCGAGCTTTTCCGGTTTTGGCGTCTCTTCGGTCGGCCGGTGATACAGCGGCGCCTGTTCGGCCAGCGGGTCCAGCGGGATGTCCGCCTCGAGGCGGCCCTGGTGCCTGATGACGATGCGGCCGGTGTCGGTCAGATGGCCGATGACGGCGAAATCCAGCTCCCATTTCTCGAAGATGGCCCGCGCCACCTCCTGCCGGTCCGGGCGCAGCACCATCAGCATGCGCTCCTGCGACTCCGACAGCATCATCTCATAGGCGGTCATCGCCGTTTCGCGCTGCGGCACCTGGTCGAGGGTCAACTCGATGCCGACGCCGCCCTTGCCGGCCATCTCGACCGAGGAGGAGGTCAGGCCCGCCGCCCCCATATCCTGGATCGCGACGATGGCGTCGGTGGCCATGAGTTCCAGGCAGGCCTCGATCAGCAGCTTCTCCACGAACGGGTCGCCGACCTGCACCGTGGGGCGCTTCTCCTCGGAATCCTTGCCGAATTCGGCGCTGGCCATGGTGGCGCCGTGGATGCCGTCGCGGCCGGTCTTGGAGCCGACATAGACCACCGGATTGCCGATGCCGGCCGCCGCGGACAGGAAGATCTTTCCTTTATCCGCAATGCCCACTGTCATGGCGTTGACCAGCGGGTTGCCGTTGTAGGCGGGATGGAAATTGATCTCCCCGCCCACGGTGGGCACGCCGACGCTGTTGCCGTAGCCGCCGATCCCGCGCACCACGCCGTCCACGATGCGTTTCGTGCGCGCAAGCTTCGGATCGCCGAAGCGCAGCGCGTTGAGGTTGGCGATCGGGCGCGCGCCCATGGTGAACACGTCGCGCAGAATGCCGCCGACGCCGGTGGCGGCCCCCTGGTACGGCTCGATGAAGCTCGGGTGGTTGTGTGATTCCATCTTGAAGATGGCGGCCAGGCCCTCGCCGATATCCACCACGCCGGCGTTCTCGCCAGGGCCGTGGATGACCCAGGGCGCCTTGGTCGGCAGGGTCTTGAGCCAGACGCGCGAGGATTTGTAGGAGCAGTGCTCCGACCACATCACGCTGAAGATGCCGAGTTCGGTCAGGCTGGGGGTGCGGCCCATGATGTCCAGCACGCGCTGGTACTCGTCGGCGGAGAGGCCGAACTCACGGGCGAGGGCTTGGTTGACGTCGCGGGCCATGTCAGCGCGGAACCTTTGTTTGTTCAGACAAGTAAGAAAGGTTTTCACATGGAGACGGAGAGACGAAGAGAAGCAAACAAAACTCGCTTCTATCCTTCCCTTCGTCTCTCCGTCTCCATGTCATTGGCCTTGCTTGCTTCCTATGCCGCCAGCGTGGCGCAGATCGAATCGAACAGCGGCTTGCCGTCCTCGCCGCCCATCAGCGGGTCGACGAGGTCCTCGGGGTGCGGCATCAGGCCCAACACGCGCAGGTTGGCGCTGGCGATGCCGGCGATATTGCGCTGGCTGCCGTTGCGGTTGGCCTCCGGCGTGATCGCGCCGGTCTTGGTGGCGTAGCGGAACACCACCTGGCCCTCGCCCTCCAGCCGGTCCAGCGTGGCGGCATCGGCGAAGTAGTTGCCGTCGCCATGGGCCATCGGGGCGCGGAACACCTCGCCCGCCTGGTAGCGCCGGGTGAAATCGGTGTCGGCGCGCTCGACGCGCAGGTGGCAATCCATCGCCAGGAAGCGCAGCCCCTGGTTGCGCAGCAGCGCGCCCGGCAGCAACCCGGCCTCGACCAGGATCTGAAACCCGTTGCAGACGCCGAGGATGTGCCCGCCGCGCGCGGCATGGGCGTGGATGGCGGCCATGATCGGCGATTGCGCGGCCATCGCGCCGCAGCGCAGGTAGTCGCCATAGGAGAACCCGCCGGGGATCACGACCAGGTCGAGCCCGGCCAGGTCCGTGTCGCGGTGCCAGACCATGCGCGGCTTGCGGCCGGCGCTGCGCTCCAGCGCGATCGCCATGTCGCGCTCGCGGTTGATGCCGGGGAAGACGACGATGCCGGCCTTCATGGTCAGGCGACCTCGACCCGGAAGCTTTCGATCACCGTGTTGGCCAGCAGCTTGCGGGCCATCTCCTCGGCGGCGGCGCGGGCCGTCGCCGGATCGGTCTCGGCCAGCTCGATCTCGATGACCTTGCCGGCACGGACCTCGCCGACGCCGGCGAAGCCGAGGCCGGACAGCGCCTGGCTGATCGCCTTGCCCTGCGGATCGAGCACGCCGGACTTCAGCATCACCGTCACGACTGCCTTCACTGCATCACCTCCGGTCCCTTGAGATCGCGCACGCCAGCCTCGGGGAGAATACCCAAGCGGCGCGCCACTTCCTGATACGCTTCCTCGACCTTGCCCAGGTCGCGCCGGAAGCGGTCCTTGTCCATCTTCTCGCTGGTCTTGCTGTCCCACAGCCGGCAATTGTCGGGCGAGATCTCGTCGGCGAGGATGATGCGCATCTCCTCGTTCTCCCACAGCCGGCCGAACTCGACCTTGAAGTCGACCAGGGTGATGCCGACGCCCAGGAACAGGCCGGTCAGGAAGTCGTTGATCCGCAACGTCAATGCGACGATGTCGTCCATGTCCTGGGTGGCCGCCCAGCCGAAGCAGGTGATGTGCTCCTCGCTGACCATGGGATCGCCCAGCGTGTCGTTCTTGTAGTAGTACTCGATGATCGAGCGCGGCAGGCGGGTGCCCTCGGGGATGCCGAGGCGGGTGGAAAGGCTGCCGGCGGCGACGTTGCGGACCACGACCTCGATCGGCACGATCTCAACTTCGCGAATGAGTTGCTCGCGCATGTTCAGGCGGCGCACGAAGTGGGTCGGGATGCCGATCTCGCCCAGGCGCAGCATCAGGTACTCGCTGATGCGGTTGTTCAGCACCCCCTTGCCGGTGATCACGCCCTTCTTCTGCGAATTGAACGCGGTGGCGTCGTCCTTGAAATACTGCACCAGGGTGCCGGGTTCCGGCCCCTCGAACAGGATCTTGGCTTTGCCCTCGTAGAGCTGGCGGCGGCGGGCCATGGCAGCGCGTCTCCAGGGGGTGGATCCCCCGATGCTGCGCCGCAACCGGGCGACGCAGGCGGGCGTATAGCAGGGGGGCGCCCGCTCCGCCACACGCGGGCGGCGGGGCGGGGTTGCGCGCTAAGGTGCGGCGGGGCCGGGCTCGCCGAACACCCGCCGGTAGATCGTGTCGAGCTGGGCCAGGTGCAGCGCCGGGTCCATCGCCGCGTCTATCTGCGCCGCGCTCACCCGCCCGGCGACCTCGGGATCGGCCAGCAGGTTGGCGCGGAAATCGCGCCCGTCGGCGGCGCCCAGCTTCGTCCAGGTGGCCATGGCGTTGCGCTGCACGATGGCATAGGCGTCCTCGCGCAGGATGCCGGCGCGCGCCAGCGCCAGCAGAACCTCGCCGGAATGCACCACCCCGCCCAGGCTGTCGATATTGGCCTGCATCCGCGCGGGATAGACCGTCAGCTTCTCCATCATCCCCGCCAGCCGGGCGAGCGCGAAATCCAGCGTCACCGTCGCATCCGGCCCGATCGCGCGCTCCACCGAAGAGTGGGAAATGTCGCGCTCATGCCACAGGGTGACGTTCTCCAGCGCCGGCACCACCGCGGCGCGCACGATGCGGGCCAGGCCGGTGAGGTTCTCGCTCAGCACCGGGTTGCGCTTGTGCGGCATCGCCGAGCTGCCCTTCTGCCCGGCATGGAAGAACTCCTCCGCCTCGCGCACCTCGGACCGCTGCAGATGCCGCACTTCGGTCGCCAGCCGCTCGACGGCGCAGGCGATCACCGCCAGGACGGAGAAGAACATCGCGTGGCGATCGCGCGGGATCACCTGCGTCGAGACCGGCTCCACCGCCAGGCCCAGCTTGGCGGCGACGAATTCCTCCACCCGCGGATCGACATGGGCAAAGGTGCCGACGGCGCCGGACAGGGCGGCGGTGGCGATTTCGGCCCTTGCTGCCAGCAGCCGGGCGCGGCCGCGGGCGAATTCGGCGTAATGCCCGGCGAGCTTCAGCCCGAAGCTGGTCGGCTCGGCATGGATGCCGTGGCTGCGCCCGATCGTCGGCGTGTGCTTGAACTCGAAGGCGCGGGTCTTCAGCGCCGCCAGCACGGCGTCCATGTCCGCCAGCAGGATGTCGGCGGCCTGGGTCAGCTGCACCGACAGGCAGGTGTCCAGCACGTCGGAGCTGGTGAGGCCCAGATGGACGAACCGGCTGTCTTCCCCGATCGCCTCGGCGAGCCAGGTGAGGAAGGCGATGACATCGTGGCGGGTCACCTTTTCGATGTCGTCGATGCGCTGCACGTCCTCGGCCGAGATGGCCGCCAGCTTGGCGCCGCCCTTCTCCCGGATGGCGCGGGCCGATTCCGCCGGCACGTCCCCGAAGATCGACATGCCCTCGGCGGCCAGCGCCTCGATCTCGAACCAGATGCGATAACGGTTCTCGGGGGCCCAGATCGCGGCCATGGCGGGGCGGGTATAGCGGGGCACCATGGCCTGGACTCCTTGCAGCGGGCGGCCCCTCCGTTTAAGGGCAGGCGCGCACGCACACAACGCGCAACCGCCCGCTTCCGCCTTTTGCAACGCCGGCCATTCAAGGACGCATGATGGACCCCTTGCTCATGGAGCAGCTCACCGCCCTGGTGCAGGTGCTGATCATCGATATCACCCTGGCCGGCGACAACGCGGTGATGATCGGCCTGGCGGTGAACGGCCTGCCGCAGGAACAGCGCCGCAAGGCAATCATCTGGGGCATTGCCGGCGCCACCCTGATGCGCATCGCCTTCGGCGCGGTGACGCTCCAGCTCCTGGCCATCGTCGGGCTGCTGTTCGCCGGCGGCGTGCTGCTGCTGTGGGTGTGCTGGAAGATGTATCGCGACCTGGTGGCCGCCGGGCAGCACGACCTGAACGCGGCCAACGCCGTGCCGGCCGCGCCCAAGACGCTGCGCCAGGCGATGATCCAGATCATCATCGCCGACGTGTCGATGAGCCTGGACAACGTGCTGGCGGTGGCGGGCGCCGCCGAGGGGCATCCGTGGATCCTGGTGATCGGCATCACCATCTCCGTGGTGCTGATGGGGGTCGCGGCGAGCTGGATCGCGCAGCTTCTGGAGAAGCACCGCTGGATCGCCTGGGTCGGGCTGGTGATCGTGCTTTATGTCGCGGCGATGATGATCTGGAACGGCGGCTGGGACGTGGCCGAGAAGATGGGCTGGCTGGTGCCGGCCGCCCCCGCGCCCAGATAGCCGTCGGCGTCAACCTTCTGGCAATGCCCGCGCGCTAGGCTGGCGCGGCCCGCGTTGTGGCGCGGGCGGCATGCGGCGCGGCGTTGCGCGCCGCCGGGGCAGGGGCGCGCCATGGAGCAGCTCCACACGGCCGGGTTCTGGTGGGCACTGGCGCGGATCGCCGGCGTGACGGCGGTGCTGTGCGCAGACTCCGCGGTGGCGCTGGCGCTGGTCGCGCGGGCCGCCCCGGCCGCGCGGCGGGCACGGGCATGGTGGCTGGGCATGGCGGCGGCGCTGCTGCTGCGCGGCGTGGCCTGCGTGGGTGCGATGGCGCTGTGGGCATGGCCCGGGGTGCCGGCGCTGGCCGGGCTGCTGCTGTTGTGGTTCGCCCTGCGCCTGCTGATGCCGGAGCGTGCCGGGCGGAAGGATGCCGCGCGGCCATCCGGCGGGCGCCGCCTGGCCGCCGCGGCCGTGCTCGCCGAGGGCTTGACCGCACTCTGCCACGGCGTGGCGATCGCCCAGGCGGCCGGCGCGCTGGAACCGGGCGGGCGGATGCTGCTCGCCGCACCGGCGCTGGCCCTGGCCGCGGTGCTGCTGGCGCTGGCCGCAACCGGGCTGCCGCGGCTGCTGCGCCGGGTGCAGGGCCTGCTGCCGCTGGGGGCGGCGCTGGTGGCCTGGGGCGGGGCCGCGGCGCTGGCAGGCGATCCGCTGACCCGGGCGCTGCTGCCGGCCTGGTGGGGCGAGGGGGCGCGGCTTGCCCCGGCCCTGGGCGCCGTGCTGGTGCTGGCGCTCGGCTGGGCTTTGGCGCGGCGCGGCGCCCCGGCGCCGCGCGCCATCGTCGATCTGGCGCCGGCCGACCGGCAATGAACCCCGCAGAAATGCGCCCCGCAGAAATGCGCCGGGCCTTGCGCGTGCTGGTGCCGGTCGACGGCTCGGTGGCGGCGCTGCGCGCAGTGCAGCACGTGGCGGACCTGGCCGCGCGCGGCCTGGCCGTGGAGATCCATCTTTTGAACGTCCAGGCGCCGGTGCGCGGCACCGCGGCCCTGCTGCTGTCGGCCGAAGCGCTGGACGATTACCACCGCGAGGAAGGCATGGCCGCGCTGGCCGAGGCCGTGCAGGCGCTGCGCGTGGCCGGGCACCCGGCGCACCAGCATGTCGCGGTCGGCGATCCCGGCGCGATGGTGCTGGCCTTCGCCCAGCGCCTGGCGGTGCGGCTGATCGTGATGGGCACGCGCGGCTATGGCGGCGGCCTGGCCGGCGCGATGGTGGGCTCGGTGGCCAGCGATGTGGTCACCGGGGCGTCGGTGCCGGTGACGCTGCTCAGCGCGGATTAGAGCGTGATCGTCGGAGGCGGGATCGCCGGAGACGTGAATCACGCGATCAAACAAAGGGCTAGAGCATCGGCCGCGCCTCTATCAGCGCGGATCATGCTCTAGAGCAATATCCGACCGGATGGAATCATCCGGTCGGAAGATTTGCGTTCTTGAACAAAGAGCTAGAGCGGAGGCCGTGCGTCTATCAGCACGGCTCCGGCTCTAGCCGGCCGCGCGCTCCGGCGCCGGGCAAAATACACTTGAGTCCGTGGGGTTCAGACATTAAACACGGTATGGATAGTGAAATAGGAAATTCCCATGCCGCACGATGGTTTGCCGCACGACCATGACCACGATCATGGCGCGCCCGCCCCGGGCACGATCGACTGGAAGCTGCACGGAGTGAAAGTGATCCCGGCCAGCAGCCTGGACACCAACACCGCCCAGACCCCGGGCATGAACCGCGCCGCGGCCATCAACCTGGCCCGCGTCGGCGCCCAGAAGATCTGGGCCGGCACGGTGAACATCCATGCCGGCGCCAAGACCGGCGTGCACCATCATGGCGCGCTGGAAAGCGTGATCTATGTGCTGAAGGGCCGCGCCCGCATGCGCTGGGGCGAGCGGCTGGAATTCGTCGCCGAGGCCGGGCCGGGCGATTTCATCTTCGTGCCGCCCTATGTCCCGCACCAGGAGATCAACGCCTCGGACGACGAGACGCTGGAGTGCGTCCTGGTGCGCAGCGACAACGAGGCGGTGGTGGTGAACATCAACGTCGAACCGGTGGAAAAGCCCGAGCATGTGCTGTGGATCGACCCGATCCACAAGCATGGCGGGTTGCCCCCGGGGGCGTGATCCTCCCCCGGGGATAGGCCGGATCAGGCGAACAAGGCGTTCACCTGCGCGGAGGTCATCGCCGCCAGCTGGGTGGAGGTGAAGCCAGCCACCTGGGCGTTGCTCAGCGCCTTGATGTCGGCCGTCTCCAGGGCCGCGACCTGGGCGGTCGACAGCGCCGCGATCTGCGCCGTCCGCAGCCCAGCCATCTGTGTTGTGGACAGCGCCGGGATCTGCGCGGTGGTCAGCGCCAGCACCTGCGCGGTGGTCAACCCACTGATCTGCGCGGTGCTGAAGGCGCGGACCTGTGCGGTGGTGAGCGCCGCAATGTCCGCGGTCTCCATCGCCGCCAGCTGTGTCGTGCTCAGCGCGCCCAGCTGGGTCGTGGTGAACCCCGGCACCTGGGCGGTTCCCAGCGCCACAAGCTGGGCCGTGGTCATCCCCTTGATCCCGGCCGTGGAGATGCCGCCGAGCTGGGTGGTGGAGAACTGGGCGAGCTGGGCGGTGGTGATCGCCGGGACCTGCACGGAGGACAGCGCATTG
>JBIPLY010000461.1:0-3378 GCA_044369385.1 Acetobacteraceae bacterium
GGCTGTGGGTGAGCACCAGGACGCGGTGGGCGCGGCTCGGTGCCGGGACAGGGCCGCCGGCCAGCAACGGGGCGACCGGCGGCGGCGGTTGGGCAAGCAGCGCGGGCGGCGGGCTGGGCGGGGCAAGCGTGCCGGCGACCGTCGTCGGGCCGTCGCTGAAGGCCAGCGGCGGCGCGGGCCGGGGCAGAAACTGGCTCATGCCGCGTCCTCCACGTCGTCGTCGTTGGGGGCGGGCAGGGCGTCGATCGTGTCGCCCCAGCGCTGGTCGTGCAGCCAGCCATTGTAGAGTGTCATGTTCATGCGCCAGGGCTTGTCCGGGCCGATCTGCGACTGGCGCTCCAGGTGATACAGCCGCACCCCGGTATCCACCGCCACCTGCAACCCGCGGGTGCGCAGCCGCAGGCAGAGGTCGGAATCCTCGAAATCGCCGACGGGATAAGCGGGATCAAAGCCGCCCATCTCCTGCGCCAGCCAGCGCGCCATGACGATGCAGGCGCCGGTGATGGCATCCGCGCGGCGCAGCCCGCCGCCCTGCTCCCCCGCCCGCTCCCCAACGCCCGCGCGCGGGCGCCAGCCCTTGCCGGGGTGCATCGGAAAGTGGAAGTCGCCGAACTGCTCCAGCCGCTCGTAGCGCATGCCCTGGTGCTGCACCGTGCCGTCCTCGAACAGCAGCATCGGGCCGACCGCGCCCAGCTCCGGCGTATCGCGCAACCGGGCGACCAGGCGTTCCATCCAGTCCGGCGTGCCGGGGAAGACATCGGAATTCAGGAAGCAGACATACGGCGCGCGCGCCAGCGCCAGGCCGAGATTGTTGGCCGGGCCGAAGCCGAGATTCTGCGCCAGCACCACCATGCGGAACGGCAACTGGAAGCGCGCGAAGGCCGAAGCGGCGAGAACCTCAAGCTGGCGCGCGCGCGGCGGGTCGTCCAGCACGTAGATCAGCTCGAACGGCGCGCCATGGGCGTGGCGGGAGAGGAAGGCGAGCTGGTACTCGAGGAAATCGAGCCGGCGATGCAGGGTGACGATGACGCTGATGCGCGGCACCGCGGGCGGCGGGCCGAAATCGATGGCGCGGTATCCGGGCGCGTGGCGCAGGCGTTCGGCATTCAGCCGCGCGATGGCGGGGCCGAGGACATGGTCGAAGGCCGGCGGCACCTCGTCATAGCGCGGCTCGGCCCGGGCCAGCAGGTACTGCATCGCCTCCATCCCGCGCAGCCGCGGCGGCGGGATCGGGTGGTAGCCGATCTCGCCGCGCGCGGTGGTGATGGCGATGTGGGGGATATCGCCCTCCGCCAGGATGTCCGGCACATAGGCCAGGAACCCGCTGCGCGGCTCGGCCAGGCCGTGGGCGGCGCCGACCGATTCCAGCGCGTCGGGGCGCAGCAGGCGGGGCACGTGATCGATCTCCAGCGCGGCGCTGCGCCCGGCGCAGACCAGGCGCAGTTCGGCCACCGTGCCCGGCGTGGTCAGCATCCAGCCGTTGAAGGCCAGGCCCGACAGGCTGTCGGGGGCCGGGCACAGGATGGTCTCGTCGATCTGGAAGAACACCGGGTCCTGGAGCTGCGCCAGTGTGCTGGCGCCGGCATAGGGGCGCCGCGCCAGCAGCACCCGCAGCCGCGCCAGCGCCGGATCGGTGCCCGGCAGGGCGGCGATGGTGGCGGCCGCCTGGGTGACCAGCACCGGCTCGTCCAGCCCCGCTGCGCCGACCCGGGCCGGCAGGCGCAGGCAGCTAGCCGCGGTCTCGATCTCCAGCTCCACCAGCCCGCCCGTGGCCCCGCTGGGCGGCGGGCCCGGCAGGAACAGCAGCATCCCGGCCCCGCCGGCCGGCAGGTCCGGGCGCGGGAAGCGCACCAGTGTCGCCAGGCCGCTGACCTCGCCGTGCGCAAAGCGGGCCGTGGCACGCAGGCTGGAGGCACCGTCCGGCGCGGCCAGCCCGTCAGGCCCGGCATGGGGCGGCAGCCAGCCGAGGAAGCCCCAGCCCCCGGCCAGCGCCGCATGGCCATGGCTGTCCACATGCCCGCCGGCCACCAGCCGCAGGGCCGGGGCGGGCCCGCCCGGGCGCGGGGCGCTGCCCCCGGACAGCACCAGGTGGGTGAAGGCATCGCGCGCCGCCCCGGTGGCAATCGCGATGCGCGCGGCGGCGGTCTCGTCGTGATACCGGCGCAGGTCGATATCGGCCGCGGGCTGGCGGAACAGGGCCGCACCCCGGCGCAGGAAATGGTCGTAGCCCGAGGCATGCCGCCCGTCCTGCACCGCCTCGGCGGCGTCGGAATGGGCGCCGAGGTAGAAGCCCTCGTCGAATTGCGGCAGCGGGCTGGCTCCGGCGGCGCGGCCGAAGGCGAGGTAGTCATGCAGCGCGCAGACCGACTGGCGCCGGCGCAGGCGCTGCGCGGCGGCGGGATGACGGGCGAGATACCACTCCGGATCGAACCAGGGCGAGGTCGGCGCGTCGCGGCCATCGAACCAGATGCGATCGATGAAATGGTGCCAGGCCCCGCGCGCGGCGATCGCGGCGGCAGCGCCGGGCTCGGCCGCCATGGCGCGGCGATAGGTGGCGGGGTCGAACAGCATGTGCGCCTGGCGCAGGCCGGTGGCGCCGTGGCGCAGGAAATGGCCGTACAGGTTCACGCAGTCATCGGCGCCGACCTCGACCGGATCCAGGTTGTCCGCCCCGCCATCCCAGTGGCCGAGATACAGCGTGCTGTCGAACAGCCAGTGCGGCGAGCGGTTGCGGAAGCCGTCCAGGCAGTAATGCTGGAAGCCGGAGCGCAGCCGCCCGGCGCCGATCCCTGCTGCGACATCGGGGTGGCGCAGCCGGTACCAGCCCTCGTCGAACCAGCGGTTGGGCGAATGGCCCTGGGCGGCGCCGACCTCGTGATAGTGCCGCTGCAAGCCGGCGGCATCCAGGCCGCCCGCGTGCCCGCCGAGATAGGCACAGGCGTACCACGCATGATCGAAGCTGCGCCACAGCGGCGCAGTGTCGCCCGGGGGGGCGAGCGGCGGATCGAACGGAGGCGGATCGAACGGCGGCCGATCGAACGGAGGCGAATCGAACGGAGGCGGGGCGGTTGGCGTCATGATGCGTCGCCATAGCCGTTCGGGTGGGCCAGGCGCCAGCGCAGCGCCGAGGCGACGATGGCATCCAGGCTGCCATGGCGCGGCGCCCAGCCGGTGTCGCGCATGATCCGGGCCGGGCTGGCGACCAGGCGGGCGGGGTCGCCGGGGCGGCGCGGCGCCAGGCGATACGGCACCTTCCGGCCGCCGGCGCGGGCCACGCTGTCGATCACCTCGAGCACCGAATGCCCGGTGGCGGTGCCCAGGTTGTAGGTGACGCTGCCGGCATCCAGCAGCGGCAGCACCGCCAGATGGGCGGCGGCG
>JBIPLY010000462.1:0-3362 GCA_044369385.1 Acetobacteraceae bacterium
GCCTTCCTGGGCCTGCGCGGCCTGTTCCGCCTGGCCGTGGCGCGCGCGGACTGGGCCGAGGCGGGGCGGCTGGCGGCGCGGGCGGAGGCGTTGCAGCCCGGCGCCGGCTGGCTGCGCGAGTCCCGCCTGCGCGTGGCGGAGGAGAACGGCACCTGGGCGGGTGCGGCGCGGCTGGCCGGGCCGGACCTGCCGGCCGAGCTGCTCGCCACCGCCGCGGCTTTGGTCGAGCCCGATCCGCCGGCTGCCGCCCGGCTGGCCAAACAGGCCTGGCGCGCCAATCCCGGCTTCCCCCCCGCCGTGCTCGCCCATGCCGCCGCCCTGCGCCGCGCCGGCCACGATCGCGCGGCCGAGGCCGTGGTGCGCGACGCCTGGCGCATCGCGCCGCACCCCGACCTCGCCGCCTTCCTGCTGGAGCCGGCCCCGGATGCCCCCGCCCGCCTGCGCGCCGCCGCAGCGCTGTCAAACCTCCATCCCGACCATGTCGAGACGCAATACCTGCTGGCCCGGCTGCACCTGGCCGCCGGCGAGCTGCGCGAGGCGCGCCACCATGCCGAACGCGCCCGCGGCCTGGCCGCGCCGACGCGCCGGGTGCTGGTGCTGCTGGCCGACATCCTGGCCGCCGAGGGGGGCGACCCCGCCGCCCTGCTGCGCGCCGCCGCGGCCGCTCCGGCCGACCCCGCCTGGCGCTGCGGGGCCTGCGGCACCAAGCAGCCACGCTGGCACCTGGCCTGCCCGGCCTGTCACGCCCCGGCGCGAATGTCATGGCACGCCGGCGGGCCTGGCCCGACCCTGGCGATCGCAGCCCCCCGCTGATCTGGTACCCGCTGATCTGGCACGCGCCGCCACGATCGGCGAGGATGCGTCAGGCGACTCGGAGACTGCAATGGCGATGCATCATGTGGCGGCCACGCCGCGGACGGTCCGGTGGGGGATTTTCGATGCGGCCGTGCCGCCGGTGGTCACCGTGCGATCGGGCGACACCGTGGTGCTGGAATGCGTCTCGGGCGGTCCCGACGTCATGCCGCCGGCGGGCTCCGGCTTCACGGTGCCGCCCGCCCTGGCGGCGATCCACGCCTCTGACCTGCCGCGCGCCGGCGGGCACATCATCACCGGCCCGGTGGCGGTCGAAGGCGCCATGCCCGGCGACATGCTGGAAGTGCGCATCGAGCGCATCGAGCTGGGCAACGACTGGGGTTTCTGCGGCTTCCGCCCGCTGGCCGGCACGCTGCCGCATGACTTCCAGGAGCGCTTCCTGACCCATATCCCGGTCGACCGGGAGCGGATGACCTGCCGCATGCCCTATGGCGTGGAGCTGGCGCTGGCGCCGTTCTTCGGCGTGATGGGCGTGGCCCCGCCGCCGGCCTACGGCACCATCTCCACCGTCCAGCCGCGCCAGCACGGCGGCAACCTGGACAACAAGGAACTGGTCGCCGGCACCACGCTGTTCCTCCCGGTCCTGGCCCCCGGCGCGCTGTTCTCGGCCGGCGACGGCCACGGCGTGCAGGGTGACGGCGAGGTCTGCATCAACGCGCTGGAGATCTGCCTGACCGGCACCTTCACCCTGGTGCTGCACAAGGCGGCCGGGGACGCGCTGTTGCGCTATCCCCGCGCGGAGACGCCGACGCATTTCATCAGCATGGGGATGAACGAGGACCTGGACGAGGCGATGCGCATCGCGCTGCGCGAGATGATCGCCTTCATCTGCGCGCGCAGCAACCTGTCGCGCGAGCAGGCCTATCAGTTCTGCTCGCTGGCGGTGGATTTCCGCGTCACCCAGACGGTCAACGGCGAGAAGGGCGTGCACGGCATGCTGCGCCGCGGGCTGCTGTTCTGATATCAATCCGCGCAATGGCCGACTCTTCCGGCCATCGCGCGGATTGATATCGCGCGCGGGGCTGGCCGGTGGCCGCGCGCAAAGCTAAAGACTCTGATCGGCCGCGCACCGAATCCGCTGGCAGCCTGGCGGCCTGATCGCAAGATGTTGTGGATAAGCGCGGGGTTGTCCACAAGTTTCTGCGCTTGACCCCTGATTCCGGCGTTGACCCCGGCGCCGATCCAGCTACCGTATCTTGTGTCAAAAGTCGGTAGGAGCCACGACATGGAGTGGAACGAAGAGACCATCGCGCGGCTCCGCGCGCTGTGGGCGGAGGGCTTGTCGACCGCCGAGATCGGGCGCCGCATGTCGATTTCCAAGAACGCCGTGGTGGGCAAGGCGCACCGCCTGAACCTGCCGGCCCGCCCGTCGCCGATCCGGCGCGAGGGCTCCGGCGGCGTGCCGCGCCCGGTCGCGCCGCGCCGCGTCACCGGCCCCACCCTGCCGCCACTGGCTGCCGCCAGCGCGCCCGCGCCGCAGCTTGTCACCGCGCCGCTGTCCCAGCCGCCGGCCGCGCCCAGCTCCGTGCCGCGCGTGGTCGCCTCGCGCCCGGCCAGCACCACCTTTCGCGCCATCCGGCCGCAATCCTGCTGCTGGCCGATCGGCGAGCCGGGCACCAAGAGCTTCCGCTTCTGCGACGCCGAAGCCACCCCGGGCAAGCCATATTGCCAGGAACATGCCGCCCTGGCCTATGTGAAGGTGCGCGACCGGCGGGATGACAGCGCGGTCGCCTGAGAAAGCAAGAATCTTCTTTTTTTGAAAAAAAAGAAGCAAAAAAACTTTTATCCATTTGCATCCGTGAGTCCGGGCGCAAACGGATAAAAGTTTTTTGGTTCTTTTTCTCAAAAAAGAACGTGCTTTCTTGCTAGTGAAACACCCGCCCGGCATCGATCACAATCGTCTGCCCGGTCATCGTCTGCGTCCGGCACATCGTCACCACCATATCCGCGCAATCATCCTTGTCGGCGGCCTTCTTCAGCAGCGAGGAAGTGGCGGAATTGGCCACCTGTTCCGGCCGCAGGTTCGCCGTCGCCCGCGTGCCCTCCAGCAGCCCGGGCGCCACGCAGTTCACCAGCACCTCCGGCGCCAGCGCCACGGCCATGCAGCGGGTCAGGTGGATCAGCCCGGCCTTGGAAATCGCATAGGCGATCGACGAGCCGCTGGGCGTCAGGCCTGCGACCGAGGAGATGTTGACCATCCGCCCCGCGCCCTGCGCCTTCATGATCGGCGCCACCGCCTTGGTCAGCCGCATCGGCCCGGTCAGGTTGACCGCCATGATCTTGTCCCACAGCTCCATGCTCATGGCGTCAAGGTCGGGAAACGGCACCGATTTGTTGAACGCGGCATCGTTGACCAGGATGTCGATGCGCCCGAACCGCGCCTGCACCGCCGCAACCAGCGCCTCGACGGCCGCCTGGTCGGTGATGTCGCAGGCAAAGGCAGCCGCATTGACCTGGTAGGTGGCGGCCAGCTCCTGCGCCACCGCCTC
>JBIPLY010000463.1:0-3359 GCA_044369385.1 Acetobacteraceae bacterium
GGCCGCCGAAACCCTGCTCGCCCAGCTCTGGCGCGTCGATGCCCTGCCGGATGTCCGCTTCGCCCCGGTCAGCCTGGCGCACGCCGCCGAGTAACTGGGCGCCGAGTAGTCAGCCCTCGGCAAACGCCCGCGCCACCGCCAGCAGCGCGGCATCCGTGCCCCGCCCGCCGATGATCGACAGCCCCACCGGCGCCCCGTCCACCACGGCGCCGGGCAGATTGACCTGCGGCACCCCGCCATGCCCGGCCGGGCAGGTCAGCACGGTGATCCGATCGCGCGGCATGGCCAGCGCGCTCGCCGAAAGCCCCCGCAGCGGCGCGGCAAACGGCGTGGTCGGCAGGCACAGGATGGTCCCCGCCGGCAGCAGCTCCGCCATCCGCGCCGTCACCTCGCGCCGCGTGATCGCGGCCAGGGCGCGGTCGGCCTCGGTCCACGCCATGCCCGCCACCAGCCCGCGCGCCACGCTGAACGCCAGCCGCGGATTGTGCCGATCGAGCCAGGGCGCGAAGGTGGCATAGGCCTCGCTCTGCTGCAGCACCCGCTGCGCCCGCATCCAGCCGGCAAGCCCGGACAGCGCCAGGGTCACATCCCGCCGCCCCCCGATCAGCCGCGCCAGCCGCCCCACCATCGGCGCCAGCCCCTGGCACACCGCATCATCCGCCTGCCCAAACGCATCCACCGCCACCAGCAGCGTGGCCGGCAACCCCGCCGGAACCGCCTCGCCCAGCAGCACCTCGCCCACCCGCGCAAACACCCCCGCATCGCGCGCGAACCAGCCACAGGTATCGCTGGCCGGCGACTGCACGCAGATGCCGGCAAAATCGATCCGCCCATGCGTCGGCCGGATGCCATACAGCCCGGAGAAACTCGCCGGCACCCGCACCGACCCGCCGGTATCCGTGCCCAGCGCGAAATCGCACGCCCCGCCCGCCACCGCCGCCGCCGACCCGGAGGAGGAACCGCCCGGCACCCGCCCCGGCGCGGCCGGATTGGCCGGCGTCCCGTCATGCGGGTTCTCGCCCAGGATGCCCAGCGAGACTTCATCCGTGATCGTCTTGCCCACCACCGAAGCCCCGGCCGCCAGCAAGGTCTCGACCACCCAGGCATGGCGCGTCGGCGTCCCGGCATAGGCCGGCCAGTCCGGATTGCCGGCCCCGGTGGGCACGCCGGCCAGGTCGATCAGGTCCTTGACCGCAAATCCCAGCCCGGCCAGCGGCCCGCTCGCCGCCCCGGCGACACGGTGGCGCGGTCCGGCGACAAAAGCCTGCAACTCATCCATGCGCGCGCTCCTGCTGCGAAAGCACCATGGTGCAGTGCAGCGACGCGCCCAGGCAAGCGCGCAATCCCGTCAGGCGCGCGCCAGCAGCGCCTCCCCCGGCCGCGCGAAGACCTGCGGCGCCAGGTTCAGCCGATACCCGGCATCCTCGGACAGGATCAGCCGGCAGCGCCGCGGGTCCGGCTCGATCTTGCGCCGCAGACGGTAGATATGCGTCTCCACCGTATGCGTCGTCACCCCCGGCCGATAGCCCCAGACCCGGTCCAGCAGCACCTGGCGCGGCACCACGGCCCCGCCGGCGCCATGCAGGAAGCGCAGCATCGCCGCCTCGGTGGCGGTCAGGCGCAGGACCCGCCCGGTGGCGATCTCCTCCATCTCGCGCCGCCCGGCACACAGGCGATACGGCCCGATGGTCGGCTCCACCTCGCCCACCAGGTCGAATTGCCGCAGATGCGCCCGCAGCCGCGCGGCCAGCTCCAGCCGGCGCATCGGCCGCGCCAGGCAATCCGTCGCCCCGGCCTCCAGGCAGCGCAGCGCCACCGCGGGCTGCCCGCCATGCGCCACCACCACCGGAAGCCGGCACCCGGCGCGGCGCAGCTCGGCACACAGCGCCGCGGCCTCCTGCCCGGCAAACCCGTCATCCAGCACCAGCGCATCCGGCCGCAGCCCCGGCGCCAGCAGCGCGGCCCGCAGCCCCTCGATCGTCGCGGCCCGCGCGATGGCAAACCCGGCCTGCTCCAGCGCCGCGGCCACCGAGGCCGCCTCGTCCGGATCGCTCAGCGCCAGCGCCACCGCCCGCATCGCCCCATGCGGCCCCGCAGCATCGCGCTCCCCCTGGTCAAATGCTCCCACAGCCGAGCCCCCTGTTCGCTGAACGGCGCCGATCGCTGGCGGGGGCACGATGCGCACCCCATCACCCTACGGTGGCAGCCAGGCGCCCGGATGCACCCGGCGACGATTTTTCCGCCGCGCCGGCCAGGCAGACACGGTTGCGCCCGCCGTGCTTGGCCGCATACAGCGCCCGGTCGGCCCGCTCGATCCAGTCGGACAGCCGCTCGCCGGCCTCGTAGCTGGCGCACCCGCCGGACAGGGTGATCTCGCCGATATTGGTGCCGGACCCGCGCGCCACGATCTGCCGGCCGACAAAGCTGCTGCGCACCCGCTCGGCCAGCGCATGCGCGATGTCCACCGGGGTATCGATCAGGATCACGGCAAACTCCTCCCCGCCATAGCGCGCGACGAAATCCTCCGCGCGCAGCCCGCCGGTCAGGGTGGCGGCCACCAGGCGCAGCACCTGGTCCCCGGTCGGATGGCCGAAGCGGTCGTTCACCCGCTTGAAATGGTCGATATCGATCATCACCAAGGACAGCGGCTCCCCGGTGTTCATCGCCCGCCCGGCAGCCTCGCGCAGCCGGGTGTCGAAACTGCGGCGGTTGTGCAGCTTGGTCAGCCCGTCCGTGGCGGCATCGTGGCGCAGATCGTCCAGCGAGCGTTCCAGCTGCTGGATCCGCTCCGCCGCCCCGGCCAGGTGCAGGGCGATCGCATCGCTGCGCTCGGCCATCGTGCGCGCCTCGTCGCGCAGGCGCACGATCAGTTGCGGCAGGCTGGTCCCCCCCCCGGCAAAGGCGCCGGCGGTATCGCGCACCACGCTGCCGAAATCCCGCGCCCCCTGCCCGGCCTCGCCCACGGCGGTGCCGACCTCGGCCAGCAACCCCTGCATCCGCTCGGATGCCTCGCGCAACGCGTCGCGCTCGCGAACATGGACGAAGAACCTGCGGTGCACCGCGGCCATGGTCTGGTCGTCGCACTGGCCGGGCTTGGTCAGCAAAAGGTCGATCAGGTGGCCGAGTTCGGGGTTCATCCCGCTGTGATACTCGTACCAGATCGCAAAGTTGTCCGGCGTGGGCGTCAGGCCCATCCGTACAACCGAGTCAAAGGCCTTGCGCCCGCACTCGGCCGGTTCGTATGTCACGAGTCGTTGTCCCACCACTCTTGTTGGCGGGGTTATGACGAAAGATTGCTTCCATGCGGTTAATCGTTACGTGACACCCCGTAGCTGACGACAAAACATGTCGCACACCGC
>JBIPLY010000193.1:0-7665 GCA_044369385.1 Acetobacteraceae bacterium
CACCCTGGCCGTCGATGACCCGCGCCTGCGCGCGCTGCTGGAAGCCGAGGCCGGCCGCCTGCTGGCGCTGCGCTTCGCCACCCGCGGCATGCAGGATTGCCGCCCGGTCTCGCTGGTCGCCACGCAAACCCTGTCCGCCTTCGCGGCCGAAGCCGGCATCGCCGACGACCCCGCCCGCTATCGCATGAACCTGCAATTCGACTGGCCCGGCGCTGCCCCCTTCGCCGAAGACGCCCTGATCGGCCGCCGCCTGGCCATCGGCCCGCGCCTGGAACTGGCGGTGGTGGAGCCCGACGCCCGCTGCGCCATGATCGGCATCGACCCGGCCACCGGCCAGTCCGACCGCCTGGTGCTGCGCCGCCTGGCCGACCACCACGGCGGCAACCTGGGCCTCTATGCCGCCGTGCTGCGCGAAGGCGTGGTCAGCGACGGCGACGAGGTCCGCCTGTTGGATCAGTAGCCGGCCTGCCGGTCCACCACCTCGCGCAACGGCCGCCCGTCCAGGAAGCGGCCCAGATTGTCCACGAACAGCTTGGCCACCGTCGCATCGCGCTGCGGATGCCCGCCGCCGATATGCGGCAGCAACGTGATCCCCTTCGCCCCCCAGAACGGATGCCCGGCCGGCAGCGGCTCGGTGCGGAACACATCCAGGATCGCCCCGCCCAGATGCCCCGACGCGGTCGCGGCGATCAGGTCGGCATCGACGATCAGCGCCCCCCGGCCAAAGTTCAGCAGCCAGGCGCCGGGCTTCATCTGCGCCAGCATCGCCGCATCCACCGAATTGTCGGTGGCCGGCGTCGAGGGCAACAGCAGCACCAGGTAGTCCGCCTGCGCCAGCACCTCGCCGGTCCGCGCCGGGTCGAACACCTCCGCCACCCCGGGCAGATCGCCCGGCGTCCGCCGCGTGCCGATCACCCGCATCCCGATGGCACTGGCCATCCGCGCCAGGTCCTGGCCGATCGCGCCCAGCCCCAGGATCCCCAGCGTCGCCCCGTTCAGCGGGGTTGCCATCCGTCGGGTCCAGGTGGCGGCCCGGTTGTCCTCCACGATCGCCGCGTAGGGCTTGGCGATGTGGAACAGCGCCCCAAGGATGTTCTCCGGCATCGACTCGCGGTGGGTGCCGCGCGCGGAGGTCAGCACCAGGCCTTCCGGCAGGTCCGGCAGCGCCAACCACGACTCGATGCCGGCGGTCAGCCCCTGGATCCAGCGCAGCGATGTCATCGTCGGCAGCAGCCCGGGCGGGGCGGCCAGGGCGAGCATGGCCGCAACTTCGGCGCGCTGTTCGGCGCTGGGCTGGTCGCGGCGCGCCAGGGTTTCCACCTGCACCCGCCCGCCCAGCCCGGCGGCGGCGATGGCGTCGAGATAGGCGGCCGGGGTGTCGGTCCAGAGCAGTATTCGCGTTGCCATTCCGGGCGCCTTTCAGATGCAGGCTAAAGGATATGCCATTTCGGGCCGCGGCGATATCCGGCGCGAATACTTGCACGCCCCTGCGCCGGCGCCGGTCAGGGACCGAAGTATCGAACCGAACGCCCCGGCACGGCGTCATGGTTCCGTGAGCCGGGATGCCATGGTTACCGGCACATTACTTGGCTCGGATGCAGGGCGGCGCGCCGTCGACGGGCGGTGGCTTGGCAGCAAAAAATCGACCGTGCATGTTGAAAGTGCAATCGAAGTGTTGCGCGGTGACGAATCCTTCGCCTATACATCGCCGACATCAGTCGAGGGATACACATGACCGATACTTCCAAGGACGCGCAGATCCTGGGCCTCACCGCACAGATCGTTTCGGCGCATGTCGCCAACAACGTGGTGCAGCTCGATGCGCTGCCCGCCCTGATCCAGTCGGTGTTCAAGACCCTGGCCGGCGCCGGCAAGGACAGCCCGGAAGCGGTGAAGCTGGAGCCGGCGGTGCCGATCAAGAAGTCGGTCTTCAACGACCACATCGTCTGTCTGGAAGACGGCAAGAAACTGAAGATGCTGAAGCGGCATCTGGCAACGTCGTACAACATGACCCCGCAGCAGTATCGGGAGCGCTGGGGCCTGCCGCACGACTACCCCATGGTGGCGCCGGACTACGCCAAGCACCGCTCCGCCCTGGCCAAGGAGATCGGCCTGGGCCGCAAGCCGGCCGCCGCCTCTGCCACCGCCGTTCGCAAGCCCGGCACCCGCGGCCGCAAGCCCAAGGCCGCCTGACGCGACGCGCCTGACGCAGCCCCCGGATCCGCAGGGCTCCGGGGGTTTTTCTTTGTCTGCGGAGCAAGCGAGTGCCGCCGGCCACTTGACGGGGGCGCTGTCCGCCGCCTTTTACCAGCGGGCCTTCAGGGGAGAATTCGACCATGTCCAATCAGATCGGCCGTCGTGGCCTGGTTCTCGGCGGCGCAGGCATCATGCTTGCCGGCCAGGCGCGCGCCCAGGCGCACGCGCAGACCGCGATGCAGATGTCCATCGCCACCGGAACCACCGGCGGCGTCTATTATCCGCTGGGCGGTGCGCTGGCGAACTACCTGTCGCGTGGCATCCCGGGCATGAGCGCCACCGCCGAAGTCACCGGCGGGTCGGTCGCCAACTTCCAGCTGCTGGGCGCCGCGCGGGCCGGCATGGTGTTTGGCCAGGTGGATGCCGCGGTCGATGCGATCAGCGGGGGCGGGCCCTTCCGCGGCCGCGCCGTGCCGGCCCGCGCGATCGCGGTGCTCTACACCAACCGCATGCAGGCGGTGACCACGGCGGCTTCCGGCATCAAGAGCATCGCCGACCTCAAGGGCAAGCGCATCAGCACCGGCGCGCCGGGTTCAGCCACCGAGCTGTTCGCCTTCCGGGTGCTCGCCGCCGCCGGGCTGGACCGCGACAAGGACTTCCGGGCGCGCGAGCGGCTGAGCCCGGCGGAGTCCACCAATGCGATCCGCGACGGCAAGCTGGATGCCTATTTCTTCGTCTCCGGCGTGCCGACCAGCGCGATCACCGATCTGGCCGCCACGCCGGGCACCACCATTCAACTCATCGACCATGCCGATCTGCATGCGAAGATCGTCGCCGAGAATGGCCCGGTGTATTTCCCCGAAGTGATTCCGGCCGGCACCTACCCCGGCCAGACCACCGATAACAAGCAGCTCTCGGTGGCGAACATCATTGCGGTGCACGAGAACATGGCCCCCGAGCTGGTCACCAAGATTCTCGAGATCACATGGGCCAACCGCGAGGATTGGTCAAAAGTGCATGCCGAGGCGCGCAACTTCACCCTGGCCGGGCAGAAGACCGCCGCCGCCGGCATCCCCTGGCACCCGGCCGCCACGGCCTTCTGGACGGCGGCCGGCGCCAGCATGGGCTGAGCCCGGCATGTCCCACTCCGCCCTGCCGCCCGAGGTTGCTCCCGGCGCGCTCGACGACGATACCGCGCGCCGGGTCGAAGCCCTGATCGAGCAGGAAGAGGGGGCACAGAACCGGCTCCCCGGCCTGCTCGGCCATGCGGCGGTGCTGGTGGCGGTGGCGATGTCGCTGTTCCATCTCTGGGCGGCGTGGGACATCGTGCCGACCACCGTGCTGCGCTATGTCCATGTCGCCTTCGCCATGGTGCTGGGGTTTGCCATGTTCCCGGCGGCGCGGCGCTTCCGCCATCGGCTGATGGTCTGGGATGCCGCCCTGATCGCGGCCGCGCTGTATGTGGTCTGGTACCTCGTTGCCGGCGGCGACGACCTGCAGGACCGCTACGTCTTTCCCGAGCCGATGGACATCGTGGTCGGCTGGCTGCTGATCGGCCTGGTGCTGGAGGTCTGCCGCCGCTCGACCGGCTGGATCATGCCGGTGGTGGCCGTGCTGTTCCTGCTCTATGCCTTCTACGGCAACATGCTGCCCTCGCCTTGGCGCCACCAGGGCTACGACATGCAGCGGCTGATCCCGCATCTGACCATCACGCTGGAGGGCATCTTCGGCACCGCGGTCGATGTCTCCGCCACGCTGATCGTGCTGTTCACCATCTATGGCGCGATCCTGCAATCCTCCGGCGCGGGCAAGTTCTTCGTCGATTTCTCCTTCGCCCTGACCGGCGGCAAGCCGCAGAGTGCCGGGCGCACCGTGGTGCTGTCGTCGTTCCTGCTGGGCGGGCCGTCGGGCTCCGGGGTGGCCACCACGGTCACGCTGGGCACGGTGGCCTGGCCGATGATGAAGCGCGTCGGGTATCGGCCGGACGATGCCGGCGGGCTGCTGGCGGCCGGCGGGCTGGGGGCGATCATCTCGCCGCCGGTGCTGGGGGCGGCGGCGTTCCTGATCGCCGAGTATCTGAAGATCGGCTATCTCGACGTGCTGGTGATGGCCGTGGTGCCGACCTGCCTGTACTACGCCTCGCTGCTGTTCATGGTCGAGTTGGACCAGCGTCGGATCGCCGCGGCGCGGGCCACCCGGGTTGCCGCCGGCACGGAAGACGCCGCGCCGCCGATGACCTTCGAGCCGATCGGCAAGCAGCTCCGCTCGCACGGGTTCCACTTCACCACGCTGGTGGCGATCATCGCCTTCATGGTGGTCGGCTATTCCGCCACGCTGTCGGTGCTGTATGCCACCGGGGTTGCCGTGGTGCTGTCCTGGCTGCGGCGCGACACCGCGCTGACGCCGCGCCGGCTGCTGGACGCGCTGGCCGCCGGCGCGATCCAGTCGGTGGGCATTGCCGCCACCTGCGCCTGTGCCGGCATCATCGTCGGCGTCATCACGCTGACCGGGCTGGGGCTGAAATTCTCCGACATCGCCATCCAGGGCGCCGGCGGCTCGCTGGTGGTGACCGCGATCTACACCGCGCTGATCGTCTGGGTGGTGGGGCTCGCCGTGCCGGTGACCGCCAGCTACATCATCTGCGCCGTGGTGGCCGCCCCCGCGCTGATCAAGCTGGGCGTGCCCGACTACGCCGCGCACATGTTCGTCTTCTACTACGCCGTGCTCAGCGAGGTCTCCCCGCCCACGGCCTTGTCGCCCTTCGCCGCCAGCGCGATCACCGGGGCAGGGCCGTACCGCACCACGCTGATGGCGTGGAAATACACCCTGCCGGCCTTCGTGCTGCCCTTCGTGTTCGTCACTGCGCCGGAGGGCGTCGGCCTGTTGCTGCAACTGCGGCCGGGGATGGATTGGACGGACATCGCCTGGCAGATCGTGCTGGCCACGGCCGGGCTGGCCGCCCTGTCGGCGGCCTGCCAGGGCTGGCTGCTGCGGGCGCTGGCCGGGTGGGAGCGGGCCGGGCTGGTGGCGGCGGGCGTGCTGATGGTGTTCCCGGCGGTTGTCGAAGCCGCACTGGGCACGTTGGTGCCGTCGCCGCACCTGGTTGGCATGGCGCTGGCGGCGGGGCTGATCGGCTGGCAGATGCGGCGCGTGGCATAGCGGCGTCGCTGTCCCCCCCCGTGAAGCGCGGCCGGAGTTCCGGCTGCTGGCTCCGATCAACGGCCGCGGGTCTGGGCCTCGGCCTGGATCCGCGGATGACGTTCGTCGAAGTCATGCAGGCGCTGGCGGGCCTGGCTGACCTGGGATTCCTGGGCTTCGTCGTGGTGGATGATGCCGCTGTCGGGGCGGGCTTCGACGGGGCGGTCCAGGGCGCGTTCGGCGCGTTCGCGGTCCAGGGCTTCGACCAGCCGGGCGCGTTGGAAATGCAGGCCCTCGGTGGTGCCGGTGGCGACCTGGTGCAGCATGCGCGCTTCCTCCGGCAGCAGGCCGACGGCGCCGCCGAGCAGATGGGTGTAGCCGCCGTCGCGCAGCGGCTTGACCAGGTGCGCGGTGTGGCGGGAGGCGGCGAGGTTGGCCAGCTTGACGATGTCGTTGTTGGCCAGCTTCAGCAGGCGCCCGTTCAGCTCCGCGGTGAAGCGGGTGCCCTGGATGCCCAGGCGGACCTCGCCGCGGGCGATCTTGCGTTCGAACAACCAGTCGGGGCCGGCCATGGGCTGGATCCTATTCTGCGGCAGCGGGAATCGGCTGCCAGGATTTCAGCACGGGCAGAACCTCCTTGGCGAACAGCCGCATCGAGGATTCCGCGAGATCGAAGGGGATGCCGCCGAAGCGGAACGAGGTGGCCAGTTCAAGCTGGCCCATCGTCGCCCGTCGCTCCTCCAGCGCGCGCAGGATGCGGTCGGGCGAGCCCCAGACGGCGGCTTTCATGAAGCCGTCGATCATGCCCTGCACCCCGGCCTCGCGGGCGATGGCGGATTTCTCGGCATAGGCGTTGTAGCCTTTCACCTGCGCGAAATGCTCGCCCATCAGCTCGTAGTGGTGGATGTTGCTTTCGACGAAGCTGCCGAGGTGGCGCCGCGCGACGGCTTCGTCGTCGGTGGGCGTGCAGACGCAGAAATCGGCGATCAGTTCGGGGGGCGCGGTGCGGCCATGGGCCTGTTGGAACAGGGCGCGATACTTGTGGATGGCGGGCAGGCGCAGGTGCCAGGGGCGGTCGGCGAACATCACCATGCGCGCGCCGAGCCGGGCGGCCGAGGCCAGCGAATCGTCGCTGCTGGCCACCGCATAGATGCGGTCGGACAGGTCGTGGCGCGGGCGCGGGCGCAGTTCGACGCGGGGCTGCGGGTAGTAGGTGCCGCTGCCCTCGATCCAGCCGGTCTTCAGGGCGGCGACGATCATCGCGGAGGATTCGTCGAAACGCTCGCGGGACTGGTCCATGGTCTGGTTGAAGGCGTGGAATTCGCGCCGCGCCAGGCCGCGGCCCATGCCGAAGCGCAGCCGGCCGCCGGAGAGCATGTCCAGCACGATCGCCTTTTCGGCCACCCGCAGCGGGTTGTTCCATGGCACGATGACGGCGGCGGTGCCGAGGTCGGCATTGGGGCAAACCGCGGCGAGGTAGGTCAGGAGCTGGAGGTTGTCCGGGCAGAAGGAATAATCGTTGAAATGATGCTCCACCGCCCAGAGACAGTCGAAGCCCAGCTCGTCGGCCAGGCGGGCGAGGCGGATTTCTTCGTCCCAGGCCTGGTGGTCCGGCATGTCGGTCCAGCCATAGGTGGCGAAGATCATCTGGATGCCCACGTCCATCGCTGCTCTCCCCGGCGCTTGTTGGCCGTCATGGTGGAACGAAGTGCGGCGGCGCGCCAGGGGTGGGCGGGCGCATGAAGCAGGTGTTGATCGTGTTCCATTCGGCCACCGGCGGCACGCGGGCGATGGCGCAGGCGGCGTGGGAGGGGGCGCGGGAGGTGGGCGAGGTGGCGGTGCTGCTGCGCACGGCGGCCGAGGCCGGGCCGGCGGAGCTGCTGGCGGCGGACGGGTATCTGTTCGCGGCGCCGGAGAACCTGGCCAGCCTGGCCGGGGTGATGAAGGATTTCTTCGACCGCTGCTACTATCCGGGGCTGGATCGGCTGGCCGGGCGGCCCTATGCGGCGATGATCTGCGCCGGCAGCGACGGGGCGGGCGCGGCGCGGCAGGTGGCGCGGATTGCCACCGGATGGCGGCTGCGCGCGGTGGCCGCCCCGCTGATCGTGTGCACCGGGGCGCAGACGCCCGAGGCGATCCTGGCGCCGAAGCTGATCCCGGCCGCCGAGCTGGCGCGCTGCCGGGAGCTGGGCGCCGGGCTGGCGGCGGGGGTGGGGATGGGGGTCTTCTAAGCGCTTCATGGTCCTCGGCGCGGGCGCGGCGCGATCAACCGGGCCAGCGGACGGTGGTCAGGGCGCGAAGATGGTGACGATGTAGGTCGCCAGCAGCACC
>JBIPLY010000491.1:0-3049 GCA_044369385.1 Acetobacteraceae bacterium
ATGCCGGCCAGCAGCGTGGTGCGCCCGGTGCCGTAGGTGATGATCGCCACCGCGAAGCCCAGCGCCATCAGCACGCTGGCGCCGCCGGAGATGCCGAGCTGCAGCGGCACGCCGATCGCGAACGACACCACCGCCAGAACCGGCACCGACAGGCCGATGCAGGCCACCACGCTGCCGAGCGCCAGGTTGATGCTGGATTGCAGCCGGTTGCGCGCCGCCGCCCGCAGCGCCGCCGCGGTTTCCGGCAGCAGTACGATGGCGGCGATGATCACGCCGACAATGGCCATCGGCGCGCCCACCACGCGCACCACGCCCTCGATCGCCGGCGCCAGCCCCTTGGCCAGCAGCACCACCGAGACCAGCGCCACGACCAGCAGCGCGAAGGAGATCCACGCCATGCGCCATGTCGGCGGGGCCACGGCCGGCGCGGTGGCGTCGTCGGTCTCCGGCAGGAAGTAGTCGCGGTGCCAATGGGTCTGGATGAACAGGAAGGCGCCGTACAGCACCAGGCAGGCCACCGAGACGAACAGCAGCTGCAGCGGCGAATAGTACGGCCCCGGGGCGGAGACGACGTGGTTCGGCACCACCAGCACCAGCACCGCCATCGGCAGCAGCACCGCGAGATAGGCGCTGGCGCCCTCCACGCGGAACTCGGCGGTGCGGTGCCGGATCGCCGCCACCACGATGCAGGCGCCGGCCAGCCCATGCAGCACCAGCATCACCACCGCATGCACGGAATCGCGCAGCAGCGCCGGGTTCGGCTCCCCGGCCAGCATGATGGAGACGATCAGCCCGACCTCGATGACCGTGACCGAAAGCGCCAGCAGCAGGCTGCCGAAGGGCTCGCCCACCCGCAGCGCCACCACCTCGGCATGGTGCACGGCGGCCAGCACGTTGCCGATCAGGGCGGCGGCCAGCAGCAGCGACAGCAGGCCCATCTCCGGGCGGCCGAGTGCCACCGCGATGCCCAGGCCGAGGAAGGGCAGGGCCACGGCATGCGGCGGGATGCGGTCGGTCGGAGGATGAGCCATGGGTTGGAAATGGTGCCGGCGGGTGGGCGATCAACCCAGCGGTGCCAGGCTGCGGGACAGACTGGCGCGGCTCCGAGCGAGCCGAATTTCTGATGATCCCGCCGTAACGGCTCAGCTCCTGGAATGTCTGATCGGCAGGGCACGTTGATTGGAAAATAAATTCTAAATCAACATGTGCATGGTCTGTAACAACTATGCCGTGGAACTGTCTTCGTGATGCTTGAAAGCATCGTGATGCACCATGCCTGCGTTGGACGTTGCTGAAACCCCGGCGTGTTCGCGGGGTATTGCCTTGGCACGCCGCACATCAAACCCACAGGAGTCTATCCATGACGTACCTCAAAACGACGTTCCTCGCCCTTGCGGCCGCCTTTGCGCTGGCCGGACCGGCGCTGGCGCAGGGCGAAGGCATGTCGCTGCGCGACGGCCAGGCCTTCGTCATCATGGCCGATGGCCGCATGATGACGCGCCCGGTGGGCGATGCCGCGATGCTCGCCTCGATGGTCCAGAAGGGCAAGCCGCTCGCCGCCGGCCAGATCGTGGTGATGAGCGCCGGCAAGCTCTACATCGTCGACGACGCCAAGATGCCGAACGGCAAGTTCATGTCCGAGATCCTGATGTCGGCGAACTGACGCACGGCTCCGAGGGGCGCGGGTCACTCGCGCCCCTCGGATTTCTTCGCCTGCCCTCAGTAGCCGCGCGCGGGGTCGTAGAGGTTCGGCAATGCCTCGCCGCGCTCATGCGCCAGGATGGCCTGCGCCACGTAGCGGCTGCGCTCGCGCCGGGTGTCGAAGGCGGCGTTGTGCGGGGTCATGATGATGCGCGGATGGCGCCAGACCGGGTGATCGGGCGGCGGCGGCTCGGGGTCGAAGACGTCGAGGAAGGCGCCGTGCAGGTGGCCGGAATCGAGTGCTGCGATCAGGTCGGCCAGCACCAGTTGCGGGCCGCGGCCGGCGTTGACCACGCCGGCGCCCTTCGGCAGCAGCGCGAAGCTGCGGGCGTTCATGAGGCCCCTGGTGGCCGGCGTGTCCGGCAGCATCATCACCAGCATGTCGGTGCGCGCCAGGAAGGCGTCCAGCTCACCCATGCCGGCGAAGCTCTCCACGCCGGGGATGTCCTTGCGGGTGGCGGACCAGCCGGCCACCGGGAAGCCGAAGCCGCGCATCATCGTGGCCGTGACGCTGCCGAGATTGCCCAGGCCCATGATGCCGGCCCGCACATCGGGCGCGATCGGCTCGGGGTCGAACTGGTCCCACTTCGCGGCATGCTGCCCGGCGATGTTGCGCGGCAGGTCCTTCATCAGGGCCAGCGCGCCGAGGATGGCGTATTCGCCCATGCGCCGGGCGAAGCCGTCGGTGAACATGCGCACCAGCGGCAAATGCTTCGGCCAGCCGGGGTCGCTCACGATGTGCTCCACGCCGGCGCCGGGGCTGAAGATGGCGCGCAGGTTGGTCATCTGCGCCAGGCGGCCGGGATCGCGGCCCCAGACCAGGGCGTAGGTCACCTGGGCCAGGTCCAGCGCCGGATCGTCCCAGTGGCGGACTTCGATGTGCGGGGCGAATTCGGCGAAATAGGCCTGGTATTCCGGCAGCGCGGCGGGGCCGCCGTGGCGGATGGCAAGGATCGTCACGCTGGTCTGGCCCCTTCGTTGCTGGCGCCAGCCTATACGGCCATCGCCAGCGTCGCCACCCGCCCGCGCGAGCGCAGGTGAAAGCGCAGCGTCAGCAGCAGGGCGGCACAGGTCAGCCCCGCGATCAGCCCGAACCACATGCCCGGCACGCCGAGCCCGGCCGGAAACGACAGCAGCCAGCCGGTCGGCATGCCCACGCCCCAGTAGGAGACGGCGGCGATCAGCATCGGCACCTGCGTGTCCTTCAGCCCGCGCAGCGCGCCCATCGCGGCCACCTGCACCCCATCGGACAGCTGGAACAGCGCGGCGATCATCAGCAGCGCGGTCGCCCCGGCGATCAGCGCGGGATCGGAGGTGTAGAGTGCGGCGATCTGCGCCGGCAGCAGCA
>JBIPLY010000109.1:0-10717 GCA_044369385.1 Acetobacteraceae bacterium
CTCGCACCATCGCCGGGGCACCGCCAGAGGCGTGCCCCCGCCCGCCGCCGCCCGAGGGCGGGGGTCAGGCTGCGCGGCGGCGCAGCGTGACGATCCCGGCCAGGCCCAGGCCGAGCAGCGCCAGCGAGGCCGGCTCCGGCATGGCCTCCGCCCCGGGGGTGATGTCGGTCAGAGCGACCGAGGTGAGCCAACCATTGGCTTGGTTCGATTCGGAGCCGGTGCTCCAGTAGATCGAAAACGAATAGTCATCTGCCAGCAGGGTTCCGCCGGCGATGGTCGCCGACCATAGGGCGTTGGGATCGGCGGGATCGAAGAGCGGTGTCGGGCCGAATACGGGATCGATCCTGAATTCGGAGGAGACGCCATCGGAGCCGTAATACGTCCCGTACAGGCTGCCGAAGACTTCCTGGAAGATGTTGAACATCGATGCCGTGCCGGCGCCGATCTGGACGTTCACATCGGCGAACAGCGCGCCCGAAAAGGTGGCCGACATCTGCGTCGTGCCGACCCCATTGGTGTGCCGCCACTCTGATCCGAACCATGGGGTGGTATAGGCAAGCGTTGACCCCGCGGTGTCGAAGGTGACGGTGCCGGACACGGTCGGGCTGTTGGGCGTGTTGCCGATGTCCCAGTGGACGCCGAGGGCGTCGCTTTGGCCGCCGGTCACGATGCCGGTGAAGCTGAGCTGGATGATCCGCGCGGATGCCGTGGCGGGGGCCAGCGCGACGAGCGTGGCACAGGCAACCCCGGCAATCTTGTGGCGCAAGGACATTGTCATCAAATCGATCCCGTCGTGAAGGTAATGGGCCGTGCCGGCCGATACCGGCGCTTGGTGGAGCCCCCGAATTCCGGCCGCGTACCAAGCTTTCCGCCGCGCATCAATGCGACGTGAACAGAAAATGAAAGCGGACCTGTGCCGGGCCGATGCGGCGGCCCTGGGTTGCGGGCGCGATCCTTGCGCCAGCGCACGGGCACCGCTACGATCGGCCGCATGGTCCAGGCTGCTCTCTTCGCCGATCCCGGTGCGCGCGTTTCCGCGCGGCTGTCGGCATGCCTTGGCCGCCTCCTTCTTCTTCGACTTAGCCGCCCCTGGGCGTGACGCCGCGTGACCGCGGCATCGCTCAGGGGAAGCCCTGGGAGCGGCTGCGTGCGCGCGGCCTTGCGATGAGTTCAGAACGAGGACGGCCATCATGAGCATCAACCATCCCAGCTTCGGCACGCTGGACGACGACCGCGTCATCATCTTCGACACCACGCTGCGCGATGGCGAGCAGAGCCCCGGCTTCTCGATGAACCTCAAGGAGAAGCTGCGCATGGCGGAGGCGCTGGCGGAGCTGGGGGTGGATGTGATGGAGGCGGGGTTCGCGATCGCCTCGATCGGCGATTTCGACAGCGTGAAGGCGATCGCGGAGAGCGTCGGGCAGGGGGCGAAGGCGCCGGTGATCGCCAGCCTGGGGCGGCATGCGCGGGCGGATATCCTGCGCTCGGCGGAGGCGCTGAAGGGGGCGGCGCGGCCGCGCATCCATATCGTGATCGCGACCTCCGACCTGCACATGGAGCACAAGCTGCGCATGTCGCGCGACGAGGTGCTGGCGAGCATCGAAGCCCATGTGACGCTGGCGCGGCAGCACACCGACGACGTGGAATGGTCGGCCGAGGATGGCAGCCGCAGCGACGACGACTTCCTGTGCCGGGCGGTGGAGACGGCGATCCGGGCCGGGGCGACGACGATCAACATCCCGGACACGGTGGGATACGCGCTGCCGGCCGATATCGGGCGCATGTTCACCATGCTGCGCAACCGGGTGCCGGGGGCGGAAAAGGTCATTTTCTCCGCCCACAACCACAATGATCTGGGGCTGGCGGTGGCGAACACGCTGGCGGCGCTGCAGGCCGGGGTGCGGCAGATCGAATGCACCATCAACGGCATCGGCGAGCGGGCCGGCAATGCGGCGCTGGAAGAAGTTGTCATGGCGATGCGGACGCGGCCAGACATCGTGGGCGCCCGGCCTCGCATTGTCACCGAGCACATCCTGAAAACATCAAAACTGCTGTCGGCGATCACCGGGTTCGATGTGCAGCCGAACAAGGCGATCGTGGGGCGCAACGCCTTCGCCCATGAGTCCGGCATCCACCAGGATGGGGTGCTGAAGCACGCCGGCACCTATGAGATCATGACGCCGCAGTCGATCGGCTGGGCGCGGTCGAACCTGGTGATGGGCAAGCATTCCGGGCGGGCGGCGTTCCGCGACAAGCTGAAGACGCTGGGCTATGGCGAGATCGGCGACAACCAGCTCAACGATGCGTTCCGCCGGTTCAAGGACCTGGCCGACCGCAAGAAGGTGGTGTTCGACGACGACATCGCTGCCCTGGTGGATGACGAGGTGATGCGCGGCAATGACCGGGTGAAGTTCGTCTCGCTCGATCTGCGGGCGGGGTCCAAGGCGCCGCCGCGGGCCGACCTGGAGCTGGAGATCGATGGCGAGGTGCGGATGGCCACCTCCTCGGGCGACGGGCCGGTGGATGCGTGCTTCAAGGCGGTGGCCGAGCTGTTCCCGCATGAGGCGACGCTGACGCTGTATTCGGTGGGTGCTGTGACCGAGGGCACCGATGCGCAGGCGCGGGTGACGGTGCGGCTGGAGGAAGCGGGCAAGATGGTGGATGGGCAGGGGGCGGATACCGATACGATCGTGGCCTCGGTCCGGGCCTATGTCCATGCGCTGAACAAGCTGCTGGTGAAGCGCGAGCGGACCGAGCCGGCGGCGATCAGCGCCTGACGGCCTGGCACCTCGGGAGCGCGGCGCTCCCGAGGTCGTGGCTGGGCGGGTGGGTGCGGGTCGGCTAATATGGCCGGACGACACGACAAGGACTCGCCGCGATGGCCGGAAGCGTCTTTCTCCGCAAAACGGAAACCGCCGTTGCCGAGGGCAACACCACCGTCGAGGTGGAGATCCTGCGGTCCGGATCGACCGCCGGCGCGGTGGTGATCCAGTACGGGATCGCGGGCGACGGGGCGACGCCGGGGCTGGACTTCGATGCCGTGGGCGGGTTCGTCACCATGGCGGCGGGGGCGGCCAGCGTGACCGTGGCGGTGGCGGTGCTGGACGATGCGCTGGACGAGGCGAGCGAGGTGTTCACCCTGTCGCTGATCGAGGCGGACGGGGCCGAGCTGCTGGCGCCGCGCACGCACCGGATCACCATCCTGGACGACGAGACCCCTGCCCCGCCGCCGCCGGTGGAGCCGCCGCTGGTCTCCGAGCATGATGTGACGCGGACCACGCTGGTGGCCGGGCTGGAGGCGCCGATCCGGTTCACCTTTGTGCCGGGCGACCCGGAGACGATGTTCGTCGCCGAGCGGGCGGGATTGATCCGCGCGGTGGACATGCTGACCGGCGAGAGCAGCGTGTTGCTGGACATCCGCGACCGGGTGAACATGGTGGTCGATCGCGGGCTGTCCGACATCGTGTTTCATCCCCAGTTCAACGATCACCCGTATCTCTATGCCTTCTACGTGGTCGATCCGGCGGAAACTGCCGTGGAGACCGGGCCGGCCGGGGCGGACGGGATCGGCAACCGCTTTGCCCATATCGTGCGCTACAGCGTGGTCGAGGACGACTTCGGCTATGCCGTCGTGCCGGGCAGCGAGGTGGTGCTGGTGGGCGCCGCCGGGCAGGGGCTGGCGGATATCAGCGGGGCGGGGATCGCCAATTTCACCGATCCCGCGCAGTCCGGCGGCCTGGCGTCGGACCGGCTGATCCGGCCGGGTGACCGCGAAGTGGGCGGGTTCAAGCAGGACTACCTGAAGGTCGACAGCCTGTCCCATGCCGGCGGGCGGCTGCTGTTCGGGCCGGACGGGATGCTGTACGCGACCACCGGGGACGGCACCTCCTACAACTATCCCGATCCGCGGGCGCCGGATGTGCAGTCGCTCGACAGCCTGTCGGGCAAGGTGCTGCGGATCGATCCGCTGACCGGGCGGGGGCTGGCGGACAATCCGTTCGCGGCCGAGGCGGCGAGCCTGGACGACAACCGGGCCAAGATCTACCAGTACGGGCTGCGCAACCCGTTCTCCGGCGGGTTCGACGACGAGGGCCGGCTGGTGCTGGCCGATGTCGGCTGGTTCTCCTACGAGGAGCTGGTCATGGCCGGGCCGGGGGCGAATTTCGGCTGGCCGTTCTACGAGGGCGGCGATGGCGGGGTGAGCGCCAAGACGCCGCAATACATCTTCCACCCGCAGGCGGCCGCCTTCCACGCGGCCGTCGAGGCGGGGAGCATCGTCATCACCCCGGCGCTGCGCGCCTTCAACCATGCCAGCGATGCGCCGGGCTTCCAGATGCAGGCGATCATCCTGGGGGCGCAGGTGCCGACCGGGCCCGACTATCCCGCCAGCATCGCCGGGCACATGCTGTTCAGCGACTTCGTCGGCGGCAATGTCTTCGACATCGACCTGTCCGACACCGCCAGCCTGGGCTTCCTGATGGACTGGCCGGGCGCCAACGGGCCGATCCACATGGGCGCGGCGCCGGACGGGACGCTGTACTACGTCGACCTGCTGGGCGGCACGATCGGGCGGCTGGGCATCGCGGACGCCGGGGCGAGCGCGCCGGCGCGGCTGAGTGTTGCGGCGGCGACCCCGGTGAAGCTGGAGGGCAATGCCGGCACCACCGCGTTCAGCTTCACCATCACCCGCGGCGGGGCGATGGACAGCGCGTTCAGCATGCCGTGGTCGGTGGACGGCGCGATCGCGATCGGCACGATGCCGGCCGACGCCCTCGATTTCCCTGGCAGCGTGCTGCCGTCCGGCACGGTGAGCTTTGCCGCCGGGCAGGCCAGCGCCACCGTGGTCGTGCAGGTCGCCGGCGACACCGACCTGGAGGGCGGCGAGCGCTTTGACCTGTTGCTGGGCACCGCGCCGGCGGGCGTGGTGGTGGAGGGGGCCAATGCCGGGGCGGTGATCTTCGACGACGACGACGACCTGGCCATCCTGTCGATCGCCGGGCCGCCGAGCGCGTTTGAGGGCAGCGGCAGCGGCACCACCATCTTCAGCTTCACCGTCACCCGCAGCGTCGGCACCGGCTTCGAGGCCAGCGCCGACTGGACCGCGGCCGGGGCCAGCGTGTTCGGCACGCTGTCCGCCGGGGCGGCGGACTTTCCCGGCGAGGTCTTCCCCACCGGCACGGTCAGCTTCGCGGCCGGGCAGACCAGCGCCACCATCGCGGTGCCGGTGGCGATGGAGACGCTGGGCGAGTTCAACGAGGCGTTCTCCGTCACCCTGTCCAACGCCTCGGTGGGGGCGGTGATCAGCCAGGCCAGCGCCAATGCGGTGATCCTGAACGACGACGCCAACCTGGCGATCGCGCCGCTGTCGATCATCAAAGCCGAGGGCGATGCCGGCACCACCGCCTACAGCTTCACCGTGACCCGCGCCGGGCGGACCTTCGGCACCACGGTGGAATGGGCGGTGGCCGCGGATGGCGAGAACGGCGCCGATCCGTCCGATTTCGCGCCCGGCACGGCGCTGTCCGGCACGCTGAGCTTCGCGGCCGGCGAGGCCAGCCAGACCATCGTGCTGAACGTGGCCGGCGACACCGCGGTGGAGCGCGACGAGCGGTTTTCGGTGACCCTGTCCAACCCCAGCGGCAACACCACGATCACGGCGGCGCAGGCGATCGGCACGATCCAGGGCGACGACGCGGCCTTCGGCATCGTCGGCACCTCCTGGCGCCAGGCGGAGGGGACCGGCGGGACCACCACCTTCGCCTATACCGTCACCCGCGGCGGCGGGTCGCTGGGGCCGCAGAGCGTGGCGTGGAGCGTGGCCGGCGCGGCTGGGCCGGGGACCTTGCCGGCCGCGGCCAATGATTTTGCCGGCGGCGCCTTTCCGTCCGGCACGGTCAGCTTCGCGCCGGGGGAGACCAGCCGGCTGATCACCTTCGGCGTGGTCGGCGATGCGGCCGTCGAGCCCAATGAGCGCTTCGCCGTCACCCTGGCCCCGCCGGGGCCGGGCGGCACGCTGGGGCTGGCGCAGGCGCCGGGGCTGATCCTGACCGACGACACCAGCCTGGCGATCGGCCCGGCCAGCCGGCATGTGGCCGAGGGCACCGGGGGCACCACCACGCTGGCCTTCACCGTCACCCGCGCCGGGGTGCTGGGCGGGGCGGGCACGGTCGACTGGGCGGTCGAGCCGGGCGGGATGGCCGGCACCATGCCGGTCGATGGCGCGGATTTCGCCGGCGGCGTGCTGCCGGCCGGCACGGTCAGCTTCGCGGCCGGGCAGGCCACGGCGCAGATCACGGTCGCCCTCGTCGCCGACACGCGGGCGGAGACCAATGAGAGTTTTGCCGTGATGCTGTCCGGGGCGTCGGACGGGGCGAACATCATCCGGCCGGTGGCGCGGGTGGCGGTGCTGGACGACGACACCATCCGCGGCACCGCCGGCAACGACGCGCTGGTCGGCACACCCGATCCCGACCTGTTCGTGCTGGGCCAGGGCCATGACACGATCGAGGCGGGCGCGGGGCGCGACCAGTTCCGCTTCATGCCGGCGGCGGCGGACCCGGCCAACCGCTTCACCTTCCTCGATTTCAGCCGCGCCGAGGGCGAGATCCTGGACCTGACCCGGATCGACGCGATCGCGGGGACGCCGGCCAACGATGCGTTCGCGTTCATCGGCACCGCGGCGTTCTCGGCCGCCGGGCAGTTGCGCTGGCAGGACATGGGCAGCTACCGGCTGGTGGAGGGCGACACCACCGGGAACGGGCTGGCCGACCTGACGCTGCACATCCTGGCGCCCGGGCCGGTGGGGGCGTCCTGGTTCGGGCTGTAGCTGCCTTTTTGAGCGTGGTGGCGGGCTGAAGCCCGCCCTACGACCTGAGGGTCGCTTCGACCTGGGCCAGGGTGGCGGCCAGGGCGGCGGATTGGGCTTCGGCGGCTTCGCGTGGCGAGGGGCCGGAAAGCAGGGCTTCGGCGGCGAAGCGGTGTTGCAGGCGCACGCGCGGGGTGGCGCCGCGCTGGTCCAGCAGGGTGATGCCGAGCGCGCAATGCGCCTGGCCGGTGGCCGGGATGGTCCATAGCGCGGTCAGTTCGCCCTCCAGCACCTGGTCGGCCTCCATCCGGCTGCCCTGGGCGATGACGGCGGCGAACAGGCCGCTTTCGGCGAGCCAGGCGCGCAGGGCTTCCTCGGCGGCCTGGGCCGGGGGGGCGCCCCACTCCTCGTAGAACTCGGTGCGGATCGAGCCGTCGGGCTGGAGCGATTGCAGGCCGCGTGCCTCCAGCCCCGGGCCGGCGCGCAGGCCGCGGACCAGCAGGACCGGGGCGCGGGGCCGGGGGGGTTCGGCGCGGGGGCGGCGGGGCATCAGCGGCCACTGGCGGCGTTCGGCATAGGGGCGTTCGGACAGGCCGCAGGCTGCCAGGAGCAGCGGGGCGGTGAGCGCGAGGCGGCGGCGCATTACGGTCGCTCCCTGGGCGGCGGGGCGCCCAGCAGGATGGAAGAGGGGTTGCGGCGCAGGGTTTCGCTGGTGTCGCGCAGGCTGGCGGCCGCCGCGCGGGCGTCGCGCAGGGCGGGCAGCAGCTCGGCCTGGGCATCGGCGGTGCCGTGGTTGAGGCGGCGCACCGCGGCCTCCAGCGCCGTGATCAGGGCCGGCATGCGGGTGACGGCCTCGCCCAGGCGTTCGGCGGTCTTGGTGGTGGCAGCCAGGAGTTGCTGGCTCTGCGGGCCGCCGGCCAGGGCGCGCAGGGCGGCGACGGTCTCGCGCAGCTCGCTCATCAGGCCGGGCACGTCCGATGCCTCGGCATCGCCGCGCAGGGTCTTCAGCAGCAGGGCGGCCTCGGCGAAGGTCTGGCGCAGCTCGCCGCCGGCAAGCTGGCTCTGGGCGGTGTCGATCAGCGCCTGCGTGCTGGTGGCGAGGCGGGCGAGATCGACATCCTTCAGCCGGGCGGCCAGTTCCTGCGCGGCATCCTGGAACTGGCTGATCGTGCTGGGCATCGAGGGGATGACGGCGGTGCTGGGGCGCCAGGAGACGGGCTGGCGCGGGAAGCGCGCGGCCTCGACGAAATCGAGCTCGAGATAGGCCAGCCCGGTGATGCCCTGGGCGGCCAGGCGCACGCGCAGGCCGGCGGCGACGGCCTGTTCGGTGTCCGGGGCGCGGCCGAACTTCTTCGGGTCGACCACGAAGCGGACCACGACCAGGCGGCTGACGATGTCGGTCGCGGAGGGCAGCACCTCGGGGTAGGCGGCGGAGGCCAGGGTGATCTCGGCTACCTGGCCGAGCTGGACGCCGCGGAACTTGACCGGGGAGCCGACATCCAGGCCCTGCACCGTCTCGCGGAAATAGGTCTCGTAGCGCAGGCCGTCGGCGATGCGGTTCTGGCCGAGGAACATCACCAGCACGACGGCGATGGCCAGGCTGGCCACCAGCATCAGGCCGACGCGCAGATAGGTGCCGGTCATGCGGGCTCCATGGTCATGCGCCCTGGACGTTCATGCGCCCTCCTGGGGCTGGCGGCGGAAGAAGGCGCGGACCGTCGGGTGGTCGCTGTGCTCGCGCAATTCGCGCGGGTCGCCGGTGGCGATGACGCCCTGGGCCGCGCGGTCGAGCATCAGGCAGCGGTCGGCGATGGTCAGGATGGAGGCCAGTTCATGGGTCACGACGACGAAGGTAGTGCCGAGATCGCGCTTGAGGTCAAGGATGAGCTGGTCGAGCCCCGCCGAGGTGATCGGGTCCAGGCCGGCCGAGGGCTCGTCGAGGAACAGCACCGGCGGGTCGAGTGCCAGCGCGCGGGCGATGGCGGCGCGCTTGGCCATGCCGCCGGAGATCTCGGCCGGCATGGCGCGGGCGAAGTCGCCCAGGCCGACCAGGGCGAGCTTGACCTGTGCCACCCGCGCGCAGCCGTCCGGCGGCAGGTTCGTGTGGACCTGCAGCGGCAGCATGACGTTCTCCAGCAGGGTCATCGAGCCGAACAGGGCGCCGGCCTGGAACATCACGCCGATGCGGCGCAGGACGTCGGCGCGCGCGCCCTGGCCATACATGTCGTGGCCCAGCACGCGGATCTGGCCGGTGCTGGGCGGCAGCAGGCCGACGATCTGGCGCAGCAGGGTGGATTTGCCGCAGCCGGAACCGCCGAGGATGACGAAGATCTCGCCGCGGGCGATCTCGGCCGAGACGCCGCGATAGATGGTGCGCGGGCCGAAGACCTGGGTGACGCTATCGATCTGGATGGCAGGATCAGGCATCGCTACCAGCCCAGCCGGTAGAAGACGATGGCGAAGAGGCCGTCGAGCACGATGGTGGCGACGATGCCGCCGACCACGGCCGCGGTCGCGGACAGGCCGACGGCGCGCGGGCCGATGCCGGTGGCAAGCCCGGCGCGGCAGCCGATGCCGGCGACGACCGCGCCGAACACCATCGCCTTGGCCATGCCGCCGGCGAAATCGGCGGGCGTGACCCATTGCGCGACCTGGTTGGCGATGGTCACCGGCGGCCAGCCGGCGCCGACCAGCACCAGCGTCATGCCCAGCAGGCCGGCCGCCTCCAGCAGCACGGTCAGCGCCGGCATCACCACCAGGGCGGCCAGCATGCGCGGCAGCACCAGCATGGTCATCGGGTCGATCGCCATGGTGGTCAGCGCGTCGATCTCCTGGTTCACCTTCATGGTGCCGATCTCCGCGGCGAAGGCGCTGCCGGTGCGCCCGGCCAGGATGACGGCGGCCAGCAGCGGGCCCAGCTCGCGGATCAGCGAGACGGCGACCAGGTTGGCGACGAAGATGTCGGCACCGAAGCGGCGCATCGGGATCAGCGACTGGAAGGCCAGGATCAGCCCGATCAGCGTGCCGAGCAGCAGGGTGAGCGGGATCGCGCGCACGCCCGCCTGGTCGGCGGTGCGCAGCAGGTCGGCGCGGCGGAACTGGCGGGCGCGGGACGGCAGGCGCAGCAGGGCGACCACCACCTCGCCCAGGAAGGCGACGCCGGACAGGGCGGCCCAGAGCCCGGCGCGCAGGACCTCGCGCCAGGACGGGGCCGGGGCGGGCGGCGGCGCGGGGGCGGGGGGGATCGCCTGGACCCGGGCCAGCAGGGCTTCGACCTGCGGGGCGGCGCCGCGCAGGGTGCAACCGGGGCGGGCGGCCAGGGCGGCGAGCAGGGCGGCGCCGGTGGTGTCGCAGCCGGCGAGTGTGGTGAGGTCCAGCACGATCGGGCCGGACCCGGCCGCCTTCTCCGCGCGCGCCCAGAGCGTGCCGGCGGCCGCACTGTCGAGCTGGCCGGCGAAGGCCAGGACGGTCACGCCGGTCTCGGCGCGCAGGTCCAGGGTTGCACCGACCGGCGCGGGCATGTCAGCGCGGGAGCCAGGCATCGAAGCGCTGGGCGAGGCGGGGCAGGTTGTCGCGCCAGAACGCCTCGTCGGTCGGCAGGGCGGCGGCCAGGGCGGCTTGGGTGGTGGCGAGGAAGGCGGCCAGCTCCGGGGGTGCCGCCTCGGCGGCGCCGCGCGCCAGCGGGCCGAGCGGGGCCAGGGCCGGCAGGGCGGATTGCGCGCGCGGCTGCGTTGCCTCGGCCAGCAGGCGCAGGGCCTGGGCCGGGTTGGCGGCGCCGCGCGGGATCGCCAGGCCCATGCTGCTGGTCACCGCCCCGGCCCATTGCAGGGCCAGGTTGCGGCCATCCGCGCGCACCGCCTCGGCGATGCCGGTGGCCGGGGCGCTGGTCATCAGCACCTCGCCGGAGGTCAG
>JBIPLY010000464.1:0-3346 GCA_044369385.1 Acetobacteraceae bacterium
TTGACCTCTCCGTCTCTCCGTCTCCATGTGAAAATACTTGCTTCGGCGGCCACCGGGCGATGCGCTCCGGCCATATGCGATCGCCCTGCCCCCAATGGGAGAGGGCTTTAGGGTGGGGGCGGCGGGGTCGGCTCGCTAGGCTTTGGGGGGGACGAAGTAGGGGGTGGATTCGAGTTCGGGTTCGGCGAAGGCGGCCAGGCGGGATTGGAGGGCGGCGTGGTCCTCCACGAACAGGGCGCGCAGGAGGGCGGTGCTGAGCAGGGCGGCGGCGGTGGAGACGCCGGGGATGTCGCTGGCGATGGCGCCCATCGAGGCGTAGGCGGCGTGGTTGAAGATGTGGAGGCGCGCCAGGGTGGGGCAGGTGCCTGGGGTGCGTTCGGTCAGCTCGAAGCCGGGGCCGAGGATCGGGTAATGGGCGAGTTCCGGGCGGGGCGGGTCGTATCCGGCCTCGCCCCAGGTTGCGGCGTGCGGGGCGAGGGCGGCGAGTTCGGGGCGGCGGGACAGGTTCACGTCGAAGCCGGTGGCCAGGATGAGGAAATCGGTCGTTTCCCCGCCGCGGCCGGCGGTGGTCAGGGCGACGCCGTCTTGGCCGGCGATGGTCAGGGCGACGCCGTCCCGGGTGCGGGTGGCGGCTTCGACCGGGGCGGCGAAGTGCAGGGTGAAGCCGGGATGGGCCAGGACGCGGTGGACGCTTTCGTGCGGCGGGGGGGAGCGCTCGTCGTGCAGCCAGGCCATCAGGCGCCAGCGTTCGGCGGGGGGGAGGGCCGACCACCCCTCGAAATAGCCGGGGTTGGTGGCGCCGCGGCTCTTGTTGACCTGGGGCAGGGTGGGGCGGCGGCAATACATGTCGACTGACTTGGCGCCGTGTTCGAGGGCCTCGGCGGCGTTGTCGAAGGCGGCGGCATTGGCGCCGAGGACGGCGATGCGGCGACCGGCCAGTCGGGAAAAGTCGATCGGTTCGGCGGCGTGGGCGGCGCGGTCGGGCCAGAGGGCGGGGTCGACGAAAGCGGGGATGTTCATGCCGCCGGCGCCGAGGCGGCCGGTGGCGAGGACGACGTGGCGGGCGTGGAGCGGGCCGGCGGTGGTTTCAACTGTCAGGTGATCGCCGTCCGGGAGAATGGCGGTGACGGTGGTGCCGTGGCGCACCGGCAGGGCGAGGACGGTTTGCAGCCAGGTGAGGTAGGCCTGCCAGTCGGCGTTGGCGATCTTGTAGAGCGTGTCCCAGGCTTCGGGGCCGTTTCGGGCGGTGAACCAGGCGCGGAAGGTCAGCGAGGGGATGCCCAGCGCGATGCCGGGCAGGTGCTTGGGGCTGCGCAGGGTGCGCATGCGGGCGGTGGTGCACCAGGGGCCTTCCTGACCGGGGGTGGCGGCGTCGAGGATCTGGATGTTGGCGATGCCCTTCAGCTTCAGGGCAGCGGCGGCGGCGATGCCGCACATGCCGGCGCCGATGACCAGGACATCGAGGCCGTCATGGGGGATGGGCCAGGGTTTGGCGGGGAGGCCGAGGCGTTCGAGGTCGCGGGCGACCTGGGCGTCGTGGGTCATGGGAGAACCAGAAGGGGAAGGGAAGGATTCTTCTTTTTGTGAACAAAAAGAAGCAAAAAAACTTTATCCATTGGCGCACGGTCTCCCCAGGGAGGGGTGGGTGCCAAGGGGGAAAAGTTTTTTGCTTCTTTTTTTCAAAAAAGAAGATTCTTACTTGCTGTTCAACGGATAGAGCGTTTTCGGCGCGTGCTGGAACTGGAAGGCGCCGATATCGAGCGCGGCCGGGCCGGGGGCGTCGACGTCGATGATGTCGGTGAGCAGGGGGAGGAAGGCGGCGCGGAAGTGGTTTTTGGCTTTGACGCAGAGCAGGGCGATGTCTTCGAGGGCGATGCCGTGCAGGGCGAGCAGGCCGGGGTCGTGGGGGGAGCGGGCGAGGGTGGTGACGATGACGCGGATGTTCCGGCCGCCCGGGGTGGCTTCGAGGGAGAGCAGGGCAGTCGGGCCGAAATTGCTCATGACGCCGCGCATCATCGGGCCGGTGTTGCGGAATTTTCCGTCGGTCAGGGCGCGGACGGTGGCGGTGAAGGGGATCGGGGGGCCGTAGAGGTTGGTCAGGCGGGCGCCGAGGGTGCCGGTGAGTTCGCCGCCGATTCCGACCTGCTGGGCGCGTTCGACCAGGCCGGGATCGGTGATGTAGGCGAAGACGGTGGGGACCTGGGGGTTGGCGTCGAGCAGGGCGCGCAGCAGGCCGGGGGTGTCGCCGATGCCGCCGGAGCCGGCGTTGTCGCCGGGGTCGGTGACGGCTGCGGGGAATTTGCCGGAGTCCAGGGCGGCGGCGATGCCCTGGGCGGGGGTGGGGAGGCGGATGAAGAAGCGGGGGCGGCGAGTGCGCATTTGGGCGGCGTGGGTTTCGGCGATGGTTTTGGCGCGGTCTGGGTTGGTGGCGTGCCAGGCCATGGCGGTGGCGCCGGCGGATTGCGTGTCGCCGTAGGTGAAGCCGCCGAAGGTGGAGACGTCGAGCAGGTCGGGGTCGGCGGCTTCGAGGCCGGCGGCGAAGGCTTCGAGTTCGGCCATCGGGCCTTCGGCGGTGCGCATGTTGATGCTGGGCAGGATGGCGCCCATGGGGGCGATGGCGCCGCGGGGGCGCAGGCCGTCTTCGACGCAGCGGGCGAGGGTTTTGAGGACGCGCAGGGCGGTCGGGCGCTGGTCGATATGGGGGTGGGTTTTGTAGCCGGCGGCGAAGGTCAGGAGCTGGGCGAGTTCGGGGTCCATGTTGGCGTGCAGGTCGAAGCTGGCGCCGAGCGGGGTGTTTTGGCCGATGGCGGCGCGGACGCGGCGGACGGTTTCGAGGTCGCCGCGGGGTTCGTCTTCGATGAGCATGGCGCCGTGCAGGGCCAGGTAGACGGCATCGAAGCGGTCCGCGCGCAGGGCGGGGAGGATGGCGTCGAGGATGGTCTCGAAGGTTTCGCGCGGCAGGGGGCCGGCGGGGCCGGCCTGGGCCATGCGCAGGAAGGTGCCGTGCCAGGCGGGGTTGGCTTCGAGGAATTCGAGGGCGCCGCCGATTTCGCTTTCGCTGCCGGCGAAGGCGTCGCGGGCTTCGGCCTCGCCGATGGCGTAGGCGCCGGCGCGGAAGGCGGCGAGGTCGGTGGGGACGGGGGTGAAGCTGTTGCCCTCGTGGCTCAGCATGGCGATGGCGATGCGCGGCATGGCGGCGGCTCCGGTTGGTGGAGGGAGAGTTGCCGGGTTGCGCGCGGGGGGCAAGGCGGGGAGAGTCGGGGGATGGAAATCTGGTTGTGTTGTGCCCCTGCTGTGCTGCCGGTGCCCGGAGGATCGATGCCGGTGGAGCGGCTGCGGCCGGGCG
>JBIPLY010000110.1:0-10648 GCA_044369385.1 Acetobacteraceae bacterium
CAGCAGCGCCATGCACCCCTGGCTCAGCGACTACAACACCACAAGGCCACACTCAGCACTCAAGGGAAGGCCTCCCATCAGCCGTATCGACAGGGACAACCTCCTTGGCAATGACATCTAGCCCGCGCCGCCGGCCCTATTCCTGGTCGGCGCCGGCGATGCGGCCGAGACTGTCGCGCAACCGGTCGAGCAGGCGGAACAGCGCCAGGCACTCCTCGATCGAGAACCCGTCCAGCGCCGCACGGTAGTAGTCGCGGATGTCGCGGTGCATCGCCGTCCATCGCGCCTCCCCCGCGGCGGTCAGGCGGACATGGCGCAGCCGGCCGTCGGCGCCGGCGGTGCGGGTCCGCTCCACCATGCCGCCGCCCTCCAGCCGGTCGAGCACGGCGGTGAGGTTCTGCCGGCTCACCATCAGGAATCCCATCAGCTCCTTCACCGTCATGCCGCCCTGCCGGGCCGCGGGGCGCGACAGGGCGCCCAGCACCGCCCATTGCTGGGTGGTGGCGCCGAAGCCGCTGACCGCGCGCGTGCCGGTGCGATGCATCAGGTTCGAGGCCTGGTAGAGGCGCAGGAACAGGCGGTTGGCCACATCGAACCGCGCCGCGTCGGTGCCGGCCATGGCCGGGTTGCCGGCTTGCGTTGGGTTGCCGGCGGGCGGCGGCGGAATATCCATCATGGTATTGCTATTTCCTGTATAATGCATCATACCCTTGATGCATATGGTTGGCCAGCCCAGCCGGCATGGCCGCCGCCACGGGGGAGAAGCGATGCGCGGGCTCAGCGAGAAGGTGGTGATCGTCACCGGCGGCGGCGGCGGCATCGGCGGGGCCACATGCCGGCGGTTTGCCGCGGCGGGTGCCCGGGTCGCGGTGTTCGACGTGAACGCCCCGGCGGCGCAGGACGTGGCCGCGGCCATCCGCGCCGCCGGCGGCAACGCCCAGGCCTTCGCCTGCGACATCACCGACCATGACGGGGTCCAGGCCGCCGTCGCCGCCGCGCAGGCCGCACTCGGCCCGATCGGCGCCCTGGTCAACAACGCGGGCTGGGACATCTTCCGCCTGTTCAAGGACAGCACGCCGCAGGAATGGCAGAAGCTGATCGCCATCAACCTGGTCGGCGCGCTGAACATGCACCATGCGGTGCTGCCGGGCATGCTGGCGCGACAGCACGGCCGCATCGTCAACATCGCGTCCGACGCCGCGCGCGTCGGCTCCACCGGCGAGGCGGTCTATGCCGCCTGCAAGGCCGGGCTGCTCGGCTTCTCCAAGACCCTGGCCCGCGAACATGCCCGCCACGGCATCACGGTCAACGTGGTCTGCCCCGGCCCGACCCAGACCGCCCTTTTCGCCGGCTACAAGGAAGGCGCGGGCAATCCGGAGAAGCTCGACGAAGCCTTCCGCCGCGCCGTGCCGATGGGCCGCATCGGCGACCCCGAGGACCTGCCCGGCGCCATCCTGTTCTTCACCAGCGACGACGCCAGCTACATCACCGGCCAGGTGCTGAGCGTGTCCGGCGGCCTGACCATGGCCGGTTGAGGGGATCCATCCATGCAGTACGAAGACATCCTGTTCGACGTGGCTGGCGGCGTGGCCACCATCACCATCAACCGGCCGAAGGTGATGAACGCCTTCCGCGGCCGCACCTGCGAGGAGCTGATCCACGCCTTCAACCGCGCCGGCTGGGACAAGGAAGTCGGCGTGATCGTGCTGACCGGCGCCGGCGAGCGCGCCTTCTGCACCGGCGGCGACCAGTCGGCCCATGACGGCAACTATGACGGCCGCGGCATCATCGGCCTGCCGGTCGAAGAGCTGCAATCGATCATCCGCGAGGTGCCGAAGCCGGTGATCGCTCGCGTCCAGGGCTACGCCATCGGCGGCGGCAACGTGCTGGCCACGATCTGCGACTTCACCATCGCCTCGGACCGCGCCCAGTTCGGCCAGGTCGGGCCCAAGGTCGGCTCCGTCGATCCCGGCTTCGGCACCGCCTATCTCGCCCGCGTCGTCGGCGAGAAGCGCGCGCGCGAGATCTGGTACCTCTGCCGCCGCTACAGCGCCGCCGAGGCCGAGCGCATGGGCCTGGTCAACGCCGTGGTCCCGCACGACCAGCTCGACGCCGAGGTGGCGAAATGGTGCGCCGAGATCATGGAGAAAAGCCCGACCGCGCTGGCCATCGCCAAGCGCTCCTTCAACGCCGACACCGACAGCATCCGCGGCATCGGCGGCATGGGGATGCAGGCGCTGTCGATGTACTACGCCACCGAGGAATCAAAGGAGGGCGTCCGCGCCTTCAACGAGAAGCGCAAGCCCGAGTTCCGCAAGTACCAGAAATGAGCGCCACCTTCACCGAAGACCAGCGCGCCTTCCAGGAGGCCGCCCGCCGCTTCGCGCGCGAACGCATCGCCCCCGGTTACATGGCGCGCGAAAAGGCGGCCCGCGTCGACCGCGCCCTGATCCGCGAGATGGGCGCCCTCGGCCTGATCGGCGCCGACCTGCCGGAGCAGTACGGCGGCCTCGGCGCCCCCGCCGTCACCGCCGGCATCGCCATCGAGGCGATCAGCCACGCCGACATCAACGTCGGCTACATCCCGCTGCTGGCCTCGCTCAACGGCCAGATCATCGCCCGCCACGCCGCCCCGGCGCTGGCCGCGCACTGGATCGCCCGCATCGTCGCCGGCGAGGCGCTGTTCTGCATAGGCCTCACCGAGCCGCGCGGCGGGTCGGATGCGGCCAACCTCCAGCTTTCCGCCCGGCGCGACGGCGGCGACTATGTGCTGAACGGCGAGAAGTCCTCGATCTCGATGGCCGACCAGGCCGATGCCGCGGTGATCTTCGCCCGCACCGGCCCGCCCGAGGCCGGCGCGCGCGGCGTCTCCGCCTTCCTGGTGCCGATGGACACGAAGGGCGTCTCCACCACCCGCTTCACCGACCTCGGCAGCCACGCCATTGGCCGCGGCTCGATCTTCTTCGACGACGTGCGCCTCCCCGCCGAAAACCGCCTGGCCGAGGAGGGCATGGGCTTCGTGCAGGTCATGCAGGGCTTCGACTACAGCCGCGCCCTGATCGGCCTGCAATGCTGCGCCGCCGCCCAGGCGTCGCTCGACGAAAGCTGGGCCTATGTCGGAAGCCGCGAGGCCTTCGGCGCCCCGATCGCGCAGTACCAGGGCGTCACCTTCCCGCTCGCCGAGGGCGAGGGCCTGGTCGCCGCGGTGCGCCAGCTCTGCTACCACACGCTGCGCCTGCGCGACGAAGCCGCGCCGCACACCGCCGAGGCCGCGATGTGCAAGTGGCTCGGCCCCAAGACGGCGGTGGACGTGATCCACCAATGCCTGCTCACCCACGGCCATTACGGCTGGTCGATGGACCTGCCGCACCAGCAGCGCCTGCGCGACGTGATGGGGCTGGAGATCGGCGACGGCACCGCGCAGATCATGAAGCTGATCGTCGCCCGCGAGCGCGCCGGCAAGGTCGCCGTGCAATACGCCAGGCGCTGACCGGCGCCCCAGGGAGGAAGCAGCGGCCATGACCCAGCACGAACGGCTGCTCGCCCGCGGCCCCGCCGCCCGCGCCGCCGGCCATTGGCGCGACGCGACGCTGCGCGACCATCTCGCCCGGGTCGTCGCGGCCACCCCGGACCGCCTGGCCATCGTCGCGCACCGCAGCGAAACCGGGGCGGAGCGGCGGATCACCTATCGCGAGCTCGACAGCCTCGCCGCCCGCGTCGCGCTGTCGCTGCGCGAACGCGGCGTGGGGCAGGGCGATGTGGTCTCGTTCCAGCTGCCGAACTGGTGGGAATTCTCGGTGCTGCACCTGGCCTGCCTGAAGCTTGGCGCGGTCAGCAATCCGCTGATGGTGATCTTCCGGCAACGCGAGCTGGGCTTCATGCTCGGCCTGGCGGACTCGAAAGTCCTGGTGGTCCCGCACAGCTTCCGCGGCTTCGACTACCCGGCGATGGCCGCCGAGGTCCAGGCCAACCTGCCCGGCCTGCGCCACGTCTTCGTGGCGGGCGGCCAGGGCGAGGCCGCGTTCGACCGGCTGCTGGAGCCCCAGGGCGACCCCGCCGCCCTGGTCCAGGCGCCGCTCGCGGCCGATGACGTCATCCAGCTGCTCTACACCAGCGGCACCACCGGCGAGCCGAAGGGCGTCACCCACACCTCCAACACCATGCTGTCCAATCTCGCCCCCTTCGCCGAACGCCTCGGCCTGGGTGCGGACGACGTCATCCACATGCCCTCGCCCCTCGCCCATCAGCTCGGATTCATGTACGGCATCGTCCTGCCGGTCATGCTCGGCGCCACCGCGGTGCTGCAGGACATCTTCACCGCCCCCGAAATGGCCCGCCAGATCCGCGAAACCGGCGCCAGCTTCACCATGGGCGCCACCCCGTTCCTCAACGACCTCACCGAACACGTCGCCGCCACCGGCGAGGGAACGCCGTCGCTGCGCGTCTTCGTCTCCGCCGGCGCCCCGATCCCGCGCGCCCTGGTCGCCAAGGCCCGCCCCACGCTGGGCGCGGCCGTGATCTCCGCCTGGGGCATGTCGGAAAACGGCGCGGTCACCACCACCCGCCTCGAAGACGACGAGGAACGCGCCACCACCACCGATGGCTGCCCGCTGCCCGGCATGGAGCTGCGCATCGTCGATGCCGACGCCACCCCCCTGCCGCCAGGCCGCGAAGGCAGCCTGCAAGTGCGCGGCTGCTCCAACTTCGCCGGCTACCTGAAGCGCCCGGAGCTTGACCCCACCGACCCCGATGGCTGGTTCGACACCGGCGACCTCGCCCGCATGGACGCCCAGGGCTACATCCGCATCGCCGGCCGCTCCAAGGACATCATCATCCGCGGCGGCGAGAACATCCCAGTGGTCGAGGTGGAGGGGCTGCTGTACCGCCACCCCGCCATCGCCGAGGTGGCGGTGGTGGGCTTCCCCGACCCGCGGCTGGGCGAGCGCGCCTGCGCCTATGTGCGCCTGCGCGACGGCGCGAGCCTCACGCTGGCGGAGATGGTGGCGCATCTGGAAGCGCAGCAGATGGCGCGGCAATACATGCCGGAGCAGCTGCGGATCGTCACCGAAATGCCGCGCACGCCCAGCGGCAAGATCCAGAAGTTCAAGCTGCGGGAGATGGCGCGCGCGCCGGAATAGCGCGCGCCGCCCCGGATTCCTCGGCGCGCCTCAGCGCTCCTCGTCGCCGTTCTCGGTCTCGACCTCGACGATGGTCTCGGTGTCGTCGTCCTCCAGGTCCGAGGTATCCTCCATCACATCGTCCTCGGCCTCGTCGTCGGCCACCTCGACCTCGACATCGCTGGTGTCCAGGCCGGGCACTGCGGCCACCTTCGGCCGGCGCTTCTCGTCGGCGACATTGCCGCCGGCGCGACGCAGACGGGGCTGCTCGGCCGGCTGCTCGGTGCCGCATTTCGGGCAGACTGCCGGCACGCGGGCCAAATCGTAGAAACGGGCGCCACACGAGACGCAGATGCGCTTGGTGCCGAGTTCGGGCTTGGCCATCGTTCGCCTCGCATGGAAAGCTGCGCCCGGGGGGCGGGAGTTCGGGAGGGCGGGGCCATGCCACCAGCCGCGCCGCCTGTCAAACCCCTATTCGTCATGCTAAGGGCGAACCATGCACAGTCCCGCGCCCCGCCCCCTGCTGTCCCGCCGCCCGGCCGCCCCGCTGTCCGGCACCTTCGCCGTGCCCGGCGACAAGTCGATCAGCCATCGCGCGCTGATGTTCGGCGCCCTGGCGATCGGCGAAACGCGAATCCAGGGCCTGCTGGAGGGCGAGGACGTGCTGCGCACCGCCGCCGCCATGCGCGCCCTGGGGGCCGAGGTGATCCAGGACGGGCCAGGCGCCTGGCGCGTGGCCGGGCGCGGCGTGGGCGGGCTGACCGAGCCGGCCGACGTGCTCGACATGGGCAATTCCGGCACCGCCGCGCGCCTGCTGGCGGGGATTCTCGCCAGCCATCCGCTCTTCGCGGTGATGACCGGCGACGCCAGCCTGCGTCGCCGCCCGATGCGCCGGGTGACCGACCCGCTGGCCCAGTGCGGCGCGCGGTTCAGCAGCCGCGACGGCGGCCGCCTGCCGCTGGCCATCGAGGGCGCGCACGATGCGCTGCCGATCGACTACGTGGTGCCGGTGCCCTCGGCGCAGGTGAAGTCGGCGCTGCTGCTGTGCGGGCTGAACGCGCCGGGGATCACCCGGGTGGAGGAACGCGAGGCGACGCGCGACCACAGCGAGAACATGCTGCGCCATTTCGGCGCCACCGTGCATGTCGAGGCCGCCGGCCACGGCAGGATCATCACCCTGCACGGCCAGCCGGAGCTGCGCGCCGCCGATGTCGTGGTGCCGGGCGATCCGTCCTCGGCGGCCTTCCCGATCGCCGCGGCGCTTCTGGTGCCCGGCTCGCGCCTGCGCATCCAGGGCGTCGGGCTGAACCCGCTTCGCACCGGCCTGTTCGCCACGCTGCGGGAGATGGGCGCGGCGCTGCACGTGGAGAATGCCCGCACCGAGGGCGGCGAGCCGGTCGGCGACCTGATCGCCGAATACACCGAACTCCAGGGCATCGAGGTGCCGCCCGAGCGCGCGCCGAGCATGATCGACGAATACCCGATCCTGGCCGTGCTGGCCGCCGCCGCGCGCGGCACCACGCGGATGCGCGGCCTGAAGGAGCTGCGGGTGAAGGAAAGCGACCGCCTGACCGCGACGGCTGCGATGCTGGCGGCCAACGGGGTGAAGGTGACCATCGAGGGCGACGACCTGATCGTGACCGGCGGCGGCATTCCGGGCGGCGGCACGGTCGAGACGCACATGGACCACCGGCTGGCGATGAGCGCGCTGGTCATGGGCCTGGGCAGCCGCGATGGGGTGGCGGTGGACGACGCCAGCTTCATCGACACCAGTTTCCCGGGCTTCGTGGCGCTGATGAACAACGCCATCGGCAATGGCGGGGCGCCGGCGCTGGTGGCGGCGTGAACCTGGTCATCGCCATCGACGGCCCGGCCGCGGCCGGCAAGGGCACGCTGGCCCGCCGCCTGGCCGCCCATCTCGGCCTGCCATACCTGGATACCGGGCTGCTCTATCGCGCCGTGGCCCGTCGCGTGATCGATGCCGGCGGCGACCCGGCCGATGCCGATGCCGCCACCGCCCAGGCCCGCGCCCTGCGCCCCGAGGACACCGCGCGCACCGACCTGCGTGGCCCGCCGGTCGATGGCGGCGCCAGCCGGGTGGCCGCCCATCCGGCGGTGCGCGCCGCCCTGCTCGATTTCCAGCGCGATTTCGCCCGCCGCGCCGGCGCGGTGCTGGACGGGCGCGACATCGGCACCGTGATCTTCCCCGATGCCGCCGCGAAACTCTTCGTGACCGCCGGCGCCGAGGAGCGCGGCCGCCGCCGCTGGGCGGAATTGCAGGCCCGCGGCGTCCCCGCCGACCTCGCCGCCATCACCGCCGAGATCCGCGCCCGCGACACCGCCGACGCCGCCCGCGCCGCCGCCCCCATGGAAGCGGCAGCCGATGCGATGGTGCTGGACACCACGGCCCTGGACGCCGACGCCGCCTTTGCCGCCGCACTCGCCCTGGTCAACGCGAAGCTGTCAGCCGCAGCAGCCGCCACGCGGTAAGCCCGCCCAGCACCGGCGCCACCGCCAGCCCCCCGAACAGCCAGGGCGCCACCGCCAGCACGGCGTCCGCCCCCGCCGCCTGCGGCAGCCCCGCCAGGTTGGCGACCATCCCGGCCAGCGCGGAGCCGAAGATCGTCGCCAGCGTCTGCGCCGCGGTCACGAACGGGCCGGCCAGGTCGCGCTCGGCGGGCGGGGCGACCTCGATCATCAGCGCGGCCAGATGCGCCCAGCCCAGCCCGATCCCCACCCCCATCAGCACCTGCGCCACCCCCACGCCCGCCAGCGCGCCGGCCGGGATGGCCCAGGCGTTCAGCAGCAGCCCGCCCACCATCAGCCACGGCCCGACGGCGATCGAGGCCCGCACCGCCCCGCCGCCATGCCCGGCGGTGACCAGCGAGATCGCCGTCCAGGACAGCGCATAGAGCGCTGCAAAGTATCCCGCCGCGATCACCGGCACGCCCTGGCCGAGATGCAGCAGATACGGCAGGAAGGTGCCCGGCGCGCCGGCCAGGATCATCAGCGCCATGGTCGCCGACACCGCCCCCAGCTTCACCCGCGGGTCAAAGGCACCCGCCGGCAGCATCCGCGCCGAGGCCCGCCCGTCCAGCCACTGCACCAGTGCCACCAGCGCCACGGCCGCCAGGATCCCGGCCAGCGCCGGCCCCGCCCGGCCGACCGCCCCGCCGCTGCCGACCGCAATCGCCGCCAGCGCCAGCAGCGCCAGCCGCAGCCCCGGGATCGGCCGCGCCGCGCCCATGCCCTCCATCACCGCCGGCATCGTCCGCCCGGCCATGGCCATGAAGCCCAGCGCCAGCACCACATCGACCCAGAACGCCGCCCGCCACGCCCCCATGCCCCCGAACAGCCCGCCCACGAACGGCCCCACCACGGCCGCGATGCCCCAGACCGAGCCGACCCAGACGATGGCGCGGGCATGCAGCGCGGGGGCGAAGATCACCCGGATGGTGGCATAGGACAGCGCCGGCAGCATGCCCCCGCCCAGCCCCTGCACCAGCCGCCCCAGCAGCAGCACCGCCATGTTCGGCGCCACCGAGCAGATCAGGCTGCCCAGCAGGAACAGCCCGAAGGCGATGTGGTAGGCGCGGCGCGGGCCGACGCGCACCAGCAGCACCGGCACCGCGGCCGCGCTGCACAGCGAGCCCGCCACATACAGCGTCGCGGTCCAGGCGAAGAACGCCATTCCGCCGATCTCGCCGACGATCACCGGCATCAGGGTGGTGACAACATAGATCGACACCGCATGCAGCGCCACGCCGCCGGCCAGCATCAGCGCGCGGGGAAAATTGCCGCCGCGCAGCAAAACCCGCCAGCCCGCGTCCTGCGGGGCCTGGTTGTCCTCGGAAGTCATCGTCCATCTCCATTCGGGAGCGCATGAGGGGCGACAGGTGCAACCCCGCGCCAGCTTCAGGCCCGTGCTAGGCGGTGCGGCGGACGCACCTCTCCCGCCGGGCCACAACGGGCATGCGGGCGGGACTGGCGACGATCAGGACGATGCGGCACATGCATAATTTCTCGCATGGTCGATGCATGGCTGCAACCGCGCTCTTGACTCCGCCGCCGCCTCGGCGCTTTTCTCCGCCCCGGCCGGGCATCCGCCCCGCCGTTGATCAATCCGGCCTGCGCCGCCCCGAACCCGGGAACGCGCGGGCAAGCCGTGCTTTCGCCGATCCGGGTTTCCCGCGAAATGGCAAGGTGCGCAGGCCAGACCGGCCCCCTCGCGGGCCGCGCAAGGACGAACCCAACCACATGGCTTCCGCAGCCCCGGCTGAAGATTTCGCCTCCCTCCTCGACGAGACCCTTGGCCGCGACAGCGGCTTCGACGGCTCCGTCGTCACCGGCCGGGTCATCCGGCTCACCGACGAGTTCGCCATCGTCGATGTCGGCCTCAAGAGCGAGGGCCGCGTCGCGCTGAAGGAATTCGGCCCCCCCGGCACCACGCCAGAGATCAAGCCCGGCGACACCATCGAGCTGTTCGTCGAGCGCTACGAGGACCGCGACGGCTCGATCGTGCTCTCGCGCGAGAAGGCGCGCCGGGAAGAGGCCTGGACCAACCTGGAAAAGGCGTTCGAGGCGCAGCAGCGCGTCAACGGCACCATCTATGGCCGGGTCAAGGGCGGCTTCACCGTCGATCTCGGCGGCGCCGTGGCCTTCCTGCCCGGTTCGCAGGTGGATATCCGCCCGGTGCGCGATGTCGGCCCCCTGATGGGCATGCCGCAGCCGTTCCAGATCCTGAAGATGGACCGCGCCCGCGGCAACATCGTCGTCAGCCGCCGTGCGGTGCTGGAAGAGACGCGCGCCGAACAGCGCAGCGAGCTGATCCAGGGCCTCAAGGAAGGCATGATCCTGGACGGCGTGGTCAAGAACATCACCGATTACGGCGCCTTCGTCGATCTCGGCGGCGTGGACGGCCTCCTGCACGTCACCGACATCGCCTGGCGCCGCATCAACCACCCCAGCGAGGCCCTGACCATCGGCCAGCAGGTCAAGGTCCAGGTCATCCGCTTCAACAGCGAAACCCAGCGCATTTCGCTCGGCATGAAGCAGCTTGAGGCCGATCCCTGGGACGGCGTGGCGGCGAAATACCCGCCCGGCGCCAAATACACCGGCCGCGTCACCAACATCACCGATTACGGCGCCTTCGTGGAGCTGGAAGCCGGCGTCGAGGGCCTGGTGCACGTCTCGGAAATGTCCTGGACCAAGAAGAACGTCCACCCCGGCAAGATCGTCTCCACCTCGCAGGAAGTGGACGTCATCGTGCTCGACGTCGACAGCTCCAAGCGCCGGGTCAGCCTGGGCCTCAAGCAGGCCGCGGCCAACCCGTGGGAGAAGTTCCTCGCCGATCACCCGATCGGTTCGACCGTCGAAGGCGAAGTCAAGAACGCCACCGAGTTCGGCCTGTTCATCGGCCTGGACGGGGAAATCGACGGCATGGTCCACCTGTCCGACCTGGACTGGGCCGTGTCGGGCGAAGAAGCCCTGGCCAAGTACAAGAAGGGCGACATGGTCAAGGCGCGCGTTCT
>JBIPLY010000465.1:0-3325 GCA_044369385.1 Acetobacteraceae bacterium
TTTTTTGGTTCTTTTTTTCAAAAAAGAACCGCTTTCTTCCTTACTTCAACCACCCCAGCAACACCGTCAAACTCACCAGCGACAGCCCCGTGCTGACCACCACCGTCGTCGCCGAGGCCTCCATCATCGTGCCGAAGCGCCGCGCCAGCATGAAGGCGTTCGCCCCGGTCGGCATCGCGGCGGCCAGCACCACCACCGCGAACGCCGTGCCGCGCACCCCGGCCAGCCAGGCCAGCGCGGCCACCAGCGCCGGCATCGCCACCAGTTTCAGCAGGCAGGCCGCCGCGATCTCGCCCAATCCCTTCCACCCCTCCGGCCGGGGCAGCGAGGCGCCGAGGCAGAACAGCGCCAGCGGCGGGCCGGCGGCACCCAGCAGCAGCATCAGTCGCTCGACCGGGGCGGCCAGGCCCAGGCCGGTGGCGCGCCAGGCCAGGGCCGCGACGATCACCACCACCACCGGATTGCGCAACAGGCCCGGGATGGTGGCGCGGATCACCGCCCACGCGCCGCGCCCCTGCGCCGCGTCCGCCTCGATCAGCACGGTGGCCAGCGGCAGCAGCAGGCCGGAATGGAACGCGACGACCGCCAGCAGATAGGCCACGCCCTCCGCCCCGAAGGCGGCATCGACGATCGGCACGCCCAGCATCACGGTGTTGCCGAACACCGCGTTCAGCGCGAACACCCCGGCGGTGGCCAGCCGCGCCCGGAACACCCGCAGCGACAGCACGGCGGCGACGGCGAACAGCAGCACCGCGCCCAGGATGAAGGAGCCGGCCACATCCATCAGCCGCAGCGGCGGGGCGGTGACCATCGAGCGGAACAGCAGGCACGGCATCGCCAGGTAGAAGACGAAGTCGTTCATGCCCTTCAGTGCCGCGGCCTCCATCCAGCGCAGCCGCACCGCCGCCGCGCCCATGCCGATCAGGGCGAAGACCGGGGCGACGATGGCGAACAGCACCGCCACGTCAGCCGGCAACCCCGGCCAGGAACGCGCCCAGCCCCGAAAGCCGCGCCCGCGCCAGGCGCTCCGCCCGCACCACGGCACGCACCGCGGCGATGGTCTCGGCCAGGTCGTCGTTGACCACCACGTAATCGAACTCGCCGGCATGGGACATTTCGCTGTCGGCCAGGGCCATGCGCTTGGCCACCGCCTCCGGCGCATCGCCGCGGCCGGTCAGCCGGGCCAGCAGGGCGGCGCGGCTGGGCGGCAGGATGAACAGGCCGACCACCTGGCCCGGCAGGTTGGCGCGCACCTGGCGATGGCCCTGCCAGTCGATGTCGAACAGCACGTCATCGCCGGCGGCCAGCCAGGCCTCGACCGGGGCGCGCGGGCTGCCGTAGCTGCGCTCGAACACCCCGGCATGCTCCAGGAAGCCGCCGGCGGCCGCGGTGGCGTCGAAGGTCGCCTGGTCGCGGAAATGGTAGTGCTCGCCGTCGATCTCGCCCGCGCGCATCGCCCGCGTGGTCATGCTGACCGAAAGTCGCAGCCCCGGGTCCTGGGCCAGCACTGCGCGCGTGACGGTGGTTTTGCCGGCGCCGGAAGGGGCGGCGACGACCAGGCAGAAGCCGCGGCGTCGGATCGCGTCACTCGACATTCTGCACCTGTTCGCGCAGTTGCTCGATCGCGGCCTTCAGCGCGAGGCCCGTGGCGGTCAGCGCCACGCTGGCGCTTTTGCTGCACAGGGTGTTGGCCTCGCGGTTGAACTCCTGCACCAGGAAGTCGAAGCGCCGGCCGATCGCCGCGCCCTCGGCCAGCAGGGCGCGGGCGGCGTGGATGTGGGCGTCCAGCCGGTCAAGCTCCTCGCGCACGTCGGACTTGGCGGCCAGCAGCGCCACTTCCTGCGCGATCCGTTCCTCCGGCAAGGCCGGCAGTTCGGCCAGCAACGCGCGCACGCTGTCCAGCATCCGCGCCTTCTGGGCCGCCGGCTGGTCGGCGGCTTCGGCGGCGGCGCGGGCGCGCAGCGTGTCGATCTCGTCGAGCTGGGTGGACAGGATGGCCGCCAGCCGCGCGCCCTCGCCGCGCCGGGCGACGACCATGGCGTCCAGCGCGGTGGCGAAGCCGGCCCGCACCGCGTCGAGCTGGGCGGCGGCGACTTCTTCGCGCGCCTCGCCGGCCGGGCGCATGATGCCGGGCAGGGCCAGCAGCGCTTCGGCGCGCGGCGCGGGGGCACCGGGGATGCGGGCGGCGAGTGCGAGCGCCAGCGCCAGCGCCTGGTCGATCGCGGCCGGGTCGGGGGCGATGCGCGCCGTCTCTTCGCGCCGGATGGTCAGGTTGGCGGTGACGTTGCCGCGCTTCAGGCGGCGGCCGGCCAGTTCGCGCAGCGCCGGCTCCAGCGCGTCGAACCCGCCGGGCAGGCGCAGGCGCAGCTCCAGCCCGCGGCCGTTGACGCTGCGCAGCTCCCACGCCCAGCTCCAGGCGGCCGGGGCGGCCCCGGCCCCCTCGCTGCGCGCGAAACCGGTCATGGAGGCGAGAGACATGCTATGGTCCTTGATGCCGCAGCGGTTGTAGCAGCGGTGCGCATCACCCCCAACCGCGGCACCCCCGCATCAAGGCAATCCGGGCATGACGCAATTCGGTTCCGTGCTGATCACCGGCGCCTCATCGGGCATCGGCGCCGCCCTGGCGCTGGCCTGCGCGCGGCCCGGCGCGGTGCTGCACCTGTCCGGCCGCAACGCCGAGCGGCTGGCGGAGGTGGCCACCAGCGCCCGGGCGCGCGGGGCGGAGGTTCACCCCGTGACGCTGGACGTGACCGACGAAGCCGCGATGGCCGCCTGGATCGCCGGTGCGGGGTATCTGGACCTTGTGGTGGCCAATGCCGGCATCTCGGCGGGCACCGGCAACGGCCGCGCGGAAACCGCCGCCCAGGCGCGGGCGATCTTCGACACCAACTTGATGGGGGTGCTGAACACGGCGCTGCCGGCGCTGGCGGCGATGCAGGCGCAGCCGGAGGGCGTCGATGGCTGGCGCGGGCGCATCGCCGTGGTGGCGTCGGTCGCCGCCTTCGTGCCCGCCCCCGGCGCGCCGGCCTATTGCGCCTCCAAGGCCGCCGCCGACACCTGGACGGTCGCCACCGGCGCGATCGCCCGGCGCCAGGGCGTGCTGCTCAGCAGCGTCTGCCCCGGCTATGTCCGCACCGCGATGACCGCGCGCAACCGCTTCCCGATGCCCGGGCTGATGACGGCGGAGCGCGCGGCGGCGATCATCCTGCACGGGCTGGTGCGCGGGCGGCGGCGCGTCGCCTTCCCGTGGTGGATGGCGGCGGCGGCGCGGGTGGCCGGGCTGCTGCCGCTGGCGCTGTCCGCGCGGCTGCTCAACACGGTGCCA
>JBIPLY010000466.1:0-3321 GCA_044369385.1 Acetobacteraceae bacterium
CCGGGGCCAGGACGTGGTTCAGCACCAGGCGGCGGGCCTGGCGCTCCGGCTCCGTGCTGGCGGGCACGCGGAACATCGAGACGAGGAACTGCTGCGCGCGCTCGGTGCCCAGCGTGGAGCTGCCGTATTCGGCGTTGGCGAGCGCGCGGCGCAGGCCGGGCATGACATGGCGCATGACCACGGTTTCGAGCACGTCGTCGCCGGCCAGGCGGAAGCCCTCGCGGAACTCCTCCTGCGGGACCACGACGCGGTCGGTGAGGGTGTAGGTGTAGATGGCCAGGTCCGTGGTGCCGCCGCCGACATCGATCGAGCCGATGCGCAGGGAGGGTTTGACCGTGCCGCCGACGTTGCGCTTGCGGCCGACGAGGTCGAAATAATCCGGCGCGTCGCCGCGATAGGCGTGGCTGATCTGGTCGTAGAGATAGACGATCTGGGTGGCGGTGGCCTCGTCCAGCTTGGCTTCGACGTCCAGCACGCGGGGCGACTGGTCGCCGGTGACGTCCTTGAGCAGGAAGGCGGCGGCGCGCGCACGTTCGCGCACCTTGCGGACCTCCTCCAGCGGCATGGCGGGCGGCAGGGTGAGGATCAGGCTGGAGATGCGGCGCGGCGCGGTCATGTCCTGGCGGCCGTAGCGCGCGGCGTAGGAATTCACCTGGGCGCGGGCCTGGAGCAGGACTTCGAGCAGGAACAGGGTGAACAGGCTGGCGCGGCTGAACAGCGGGCGCAGCGCGATGCCGCTGCGCTTCTTCATCGACAGCACGGTGCCGTCCTCGGCGAGGTAGCGCAGATAGGAGCCGCGGATCACCCCCTCCGCGTCCGTCGCCGGGTTGAAGCGCCAGGGGGTGAGGCGGGGCTTTTCGTCCCACAGGTAGCGCTTCGGGCTGGACAGGCCGGTCTGGCCCTCGTTGCCGCGGTTCTGGGCCGAGAGGCGGGCGGCCTCGGGGCCGACGCGCACCGGGCTCGGCCAGTCGAAGGCGTTGCCGCGGCCGGATTGCAGCGACCATTCCTCGCGCCCGAAGGCGGCGCGGGCGAATTCGACGCGGCTTTCGAAGGGGGTGTCCGAGGTGTGCTCGGGCTGGGAGATGTCGCGCAGTTGCAGGCGGTAGCTGTCGGCGATCGAGCGGTCGCGGCCGGGGGTCTGTTCGACCAGGAAGCCGCAGGAGCGCGAATTGCCGAGATCGAGCACCAGGTCGACATTGATGAAGCCGGCATTGCCCTGGCGCTCGGCGGCGGCGAGGTCGATCAGGCGGACCGGGCGGATCACGCCGGTCTCTTCCAGCAGCGCCAGCAAGGTCAGGTAGGCGGCGAAGTGGCGGCAGCCGATCGCGGCATCCGGCGGCAGCTCGCGCCCGTTGCTGTCGCGCTCCCGATACAGGTCGGCGAGCCAGCCGCGGACCCACGCCAGGTCGAGCATCCAGGCGACCTCTTCCATGCGGCCGGCGAGCTGGAAGCGGGCGGTCTCGCGGTCCCAGGGGGTGAGGAAGCCGGCGCCGGGGGTGCGCGGCATGGTGGCGGTGTCGAAGGCGAGCACGGCGCGGTGGGTGTTGCCCTCGGCCTCCTTCGGCGTCAGCTCGACGATGCGGATGCGGGCCCAGTTCTGCGGGCCGGGCGCCAGGCGGCGGCGGCCGGGGGGGCCATCGACCTCGACCTGGAGGAAGGGGATAGGCACCCATTTGCCGAGGAAGGGGGCCAGGGCGGCGCGGCTGTCGACGCTGTAGCGGCCTTCTTCGTCGGCGGAGACGAACAGGGTGCGGCCGTCGCTGTCATAGGCGTAGCCGCCCTCGTCCGGCGCCGCGCGCAACGGCTTGAGGGCGGCCAGGCCCTCGGCCAAGGGCACTTCGTACCAGTCGCGGCTGAGGCGGACCCCGTCCAGCGGCAGCGGCACGTCGATGAACTGGATGCCGGAATTGGGCACCAGCGGGATGTCGGCGCCGGCACCGCCGCCGGGCAGGCGGGGCAGCTCGGTATAGGGCTTGATCATGTGGTCCTGTCGATCATGCGGCGGTATGCGGGCAACATTACGGGCGGCCGGCCCGCGGGGGCAATTCCGGTCGCGGGATGCAGGCCTGTGGCGGCGGGGTGCGCAGGGCGTCGGCCAGCATGCGCCCGACATCGGCGCCGCGGCCGGCGGCGAAGACCTGGCCGCCAGTGGCCTCGGCCAGGCAGGCGGCCTGTTCGTTGCGGGCGATGTCGATGACCGAAATCGACAGGGTGGGATCGGCGGCGCGGGCGGCGCGGGCGGCGGCACAGGGATCGGCGCGGCAGGTCTCGGTGCCGTCGGTGACGATGACCACGAAGCCGGGCGTGCCGGCCGGGCGGCCCTTCACGGCGGCGGCGGCCTTCTCGATCGACAGCGCCAGCGGGGTGCCGGACGCATCCGGGCGCAAGGCGCGCAGGGCGGCGCCGAGCGGGGCGCGCTGCAGGTTGGAATAGGTGCCGACCGGGGTGACGGTGCATTGCGTGGCGTCGACGCGCTCGGCGTTGAAGGAGCCGAAGCTGAACAGATGGACGCGGGCGCGGGCGGGCAGGGTGTCGAGCACGGCCAGCGCGGTGCGGCGCGCCTCCTCCATGCGTTCCTGGCCGGCGGGCGTGCGCGCCATTTCGGCCAGCATGCGGTCGTTGCCGGGGGGTTCGCTGATCGGGCCGGCCTCTTTCTCGATCTCGGCGACCTTGGCGCGCTCGGCGGGCGCGTCCAGCGCCGCGGGCCAGCGCATCGAGGCGGAGGTGTCGACGATCACCGCGACATCGACCGCCTCCGGATCGGCGCAGACGACGCACTGGGCGCGGCGGCGGGCGATTTCGCTCTCGATCTCGGCGATCTGGCGGCGCAGTTCCATCTCCTGCATGCGCAGGCGGCCGTCATCGATCGGCGGGATCGGGCAGAAGGCGTCGCGCGGCGAGGCGGCATTGGCCAGGGCATAGGCGACGCGCCCGCCCCACCACATCGCCAGCCCCGCCAGCGGCAGGCCGACGAGCACGGCGGCGATGGCCAGCGCGATCAGGAAGCGGCGGCGGTTCTGGCCCTGGTTGGGGTGATCGGTCATGGCACGGTGAACTCCGTGACTTGCTGCATCGCCCCGTCGCGGGCGACGCCGCGGAACTCGCGGGCCTGGCCGGCGGTGACCACGCGCACGGTGAAGGGCACCGGGGTGCGGCGATCGGCATAGTCATAGTAATGGACGTTGACGCGATACATGCCGGATGGCGGCTTTTCGGCCCAGACCACGTTCTCGACCGGCGTGGCGGAAGAGCGGCCGCCGCGCACGTTCATGTCGACATCCAGCGTGGCGCCGCAGCCCTGGCGGCGGTCGGCGTTCAGCA
>JBIPLY010000467.1:0-3317 GCA_044369385.1 Acetobacteraceae bacterium
CCGACCAACAACCCGGCGCCGGACAGCCGCGAGCTGAACAACACGATGGAGCGCCTGCGCGCCCTGCAGCGCCAGACCCAGCCGCCCACCGGCCGCCCCAACCCGCCCGCCGCCGCCGGCCCGCAGCTCGGCGGCAGCCGCCAGGGCGACATCACCGCCAGCCTGTCGGCACAGCAACAGGGCGCGATCGGCGATCGGGTGCGCGAATGCTGGACCAAGGACCCCGGGGCGCTGGACCTGGAGAGCATGTCGGTCCAGGTGATTGTCACCTTCGACGAGCAGGGCACCGCGCGCCTGGCCGAGGTGGGCGATGCCGATCGCGGGCGGATCGGCGACCCGCGCTTCAACGCCTTCTTCGAGCGCGCGCGCCGCGCCATCCTGTCGCCGCGCTGCGCCGCCCTGCCGCTTCCGGCCAGCGAACGCGGCAAGGTCGGCAAGCTGACCTTCCGGTTCAAGCCGTGATCCCGGACCTTTGCCGCGCAGCACCGCTTCGAAACGACGCTTGTTCGACGCGGGCCGGCTGGTGCAGGAATGCCCAGCCTTGCCCGCCAGCCCGCCGCCCCCCACATCCTGGGGTAGCCCCGTTCCACGGCTAAAGAGAGACCGACGATGCACATGCCCCCGATGCGTGATGCCGGCATCACCCGCACGCCCCTGGCCCCGCCCGCCTTCGGCCGCCGCCTGGCCATGCGCGGTGCGGCCCTCGGCGGCATCGCGCTGGCCGGCGGGCTGATCCTGCCGAACGGCGCCCGCGCCCAATCGGCCGAGATCACGGTCGACCGCGCCAAGGTCGACCCGATCCCGATCGCCATCCCCAACCTGGTCGGCGGCGGCGGCGACACGGCGCAGCTCGGTCGCGACATCGCCGCGGTGATCACCAACAATCTGGCGCGCTCCGGCCTGTTCCGCGCCATCGACCCGCGCGCCTTCGTCGGCGGCAATCCCGGCGACGTGCCGAATTTCGCCAACTGGAAGGTGATCGGCGCCCAGGCCCTGGTCACCGGGAAGGTTGACAGCACCGGCGGCGACCGTGTGCGCGTGGAGTTCCGCCTGTGGGACGTGCTGCCGCAGACCCAGATCCAGGGCACCGCCTATACCGCCACGCTGTCCAACTGGCGCCGCATCGCCCACATCATGAGCGACGTGATCTATGAGCGGCTGCTGGGCGAAAAGGGCTATTTCGACACCCGCGTGGTCTATATCGCCGGCTCCGGCCCGCGCGACCGGCGGGTCAAGCGCCTGGCGATCATGGACCAGGACGGCGAGAACAACCGCTTCCTGACCGACGGCAACGCCCTGGCGCTCTCCCCGCGCTTCCATCCCACCCGCGACCAGATCGCCTTCATGAGCTACGTGAACAACCGCCCGCGGGTCTACACCTTCGACCTCTCCAGCGGGCGGCAGCAGATGCTGGGCAATTTCGAGGGCATCACCCTGTCGCCGCGCTATTCCCCCGATGGCGGCAGCATCATCATGGCGCAGACCCGCGGCGCGGGCTCGGAGATCGTGCAGATCCCGGTCGGCGGCGGCGCGCCGCGCCGGCTGACCGATGCCGGCGGCGGATCGATCGACGTCTCGCCCTGCTTCAGCCCGGACGGGCAGCAGATCGTCTTCGAGTCGGACCGCGGCGGCGACCAGCAGATCTACGTGATGCCCGGCAGCGGCGGGGCGGCCAGGCGGATCAGCTTCGGCCAGGGGACCTACGCCACCCCGGTCTGGTCCCCGCGCGGCGACCTGATCGCCTTCACCCGCATCACCGGCGGCACGTTCGCCGTCGGCGTCATGCGCCCGGACGGCTCGGGCGAGCGCATCCTGTCGGAGAGCTTCTACGTCGAGGGCCCGACTTTTGCGCCCAACGGCCGGGTGATCATGTTCTGGCGCGAAACCCCGGCGCGCGATGCCCGCGGCAGCGGATTCTCCTCCCGCCTGGTCTCGATCGACATCACCGGCTACAACGAACGCGTGATGACCACGCCCACCGACGCGTCGGACCCCGCCTGGTCCCCCTTGCCGGCGTGACCGACCGACCAGGGATCATGGATGCCATGTTGCACCGCGATGTCGGGAGTCCTTGACCGCTGTCGTTTCAACGGGGTAAGCGACCGGAACTGATCGCGGCGGGCCCTGTTGTGGGCGGCGGCGCGATGTGTTCAGGACTACTGCCACCGCCCGCCGTGCCTCTCGCCCATTGGGCACCCAACGCTGCACACTCCTTCCAGGGATCAACACGAATGAACATCAAGATTCTGGGCACCGTCGCCGCCGTGGCGCTGCTGGCCGCCTGCTCCGATGCCGCCACCACCACCCCCGCCCCGTCCGTGTCCGGCCCGGTGCCGGGCAGCCAGGAAGACCTGGTCGCCAATGTCGGCGATCGCGTGTTCTTCGACCTGAACCGCTCCACCGTCCGCTCTGACGCCCGCACCACCCTGGAGCGCCAGGCCGCGTGGCTGCAGCGCTATGCGCAGAACAACGTCCAGGTCGCCGGCAACTGCGACGAGCGTGGCACCCAGGCCTACAACATCGCCCTGGGCAACCGCCGCGCCAGCGCCGCGCGCGACTTCCTGGTCGCCAAGGGCGTGGCCGCCGGCCGCATCACCACCATCTCCTACGGCAAGGACCGCCCGACCGCGCTGGGCTCGAACGAGCAGGCCTGGTCGCAGAACCGCAACGCGATCACCTCGGTTCGCTGATCGCACGCGCTCGGCTTTGTTCGGCTGAGTTGGACCGGCGGCCCCCACCAGGGCCGCCGGTTTCGATTCCAGAGGTTCAGATTCGGCGCCGGATCGGCGATACTGCTCCGCGATGCAGGATGGGAGTGGCCGGGTGAAACATTGGTTGGGCGCATGGGTGCTGGTCCTGCTGCTGGGCGGGCCCATGTTGGACGGGCCGACCCTGGTCGGAACCGCGCACGCGCAGTTGGACAGCCGCGAGGCGATCCAGCTGCAGAACCAGATCGCCGAGCTGCGGCGCGACGTGCAGGCGCTGCGCGAGCAGATGCGCAGCCAGGGCAGCAGCGGCAGCAGCGGCGGATCGATCTTCGGCGGCGGCAGCCGTCCGGCCCCCACCGGCGGCGGCGAGATGACGGCCGCCCTGCTGGACCGAGTCGCGGCGCTGGAGGAACAGGTCCGCCGCATGCAAGGCAAGCTCGACGAGGTCGACAATGCCCGCCAGCGCCAGGGCGAGGAGCTGAAGAAGGAGATCGAGGATCTCACCTTCAAGCTCGGCGCCGGCGCCCCCCCCCCCCCCGCCCCCCCCCCCCCGGCCGGCCCCCCCCCCGCCCCCCCCCCCCCCCCCCCGGCCCCCCCCCCCCCCCCCCC
>JBIPLY010000468.1:0-3315 GCA_044369385.1 Acetobacteraceae bacterium
CCCGACAAACAGGATATCCGCGTTCGTCCGCACCCCCGCCGCATCCATCGCCCGGATATAGGCCAGCAACACCGCCAGGCTGCGCGTATCGTCCCCCACCCCCGGCGCAAACAGTTTTGTCCCCTCGCGCCGCACCGTCACATCCGTCCCGGCCGGAAAAACAGTATCCAGATGCGCCGCCACCACGATCAGGTCGCCATTGCCAGCCCCCCGCCGCAGCCCCATCGCATTGCCGATGCCGTCGAGTTCGACATCCTCCAGCCCATGCGCGCGCAGCATCTCCAGATAATGCGCCGCCTTCGGCCCCTCCCCGAACGGCGGCGCCGGGATCTCGGTCAGCGTCACGATATCGGCCACCGTCCGGTCATGCTCGGCGTCCAGCACGTCCACGATCTTGCGATACGCGGCGCTCTGCATGATTTCGGCGACGCTCACCGGTTCAGTTCCTTGGCCATCTCGTCGATCCCACCCAGCGTCAGCGGGAACATCCGGTTTTCCATCAGCTTGCGGAGCATCCCGATCGTCATGGCGTGATCCCAGCCATTCTTCGGTCGCGGGTTCAGCCACGCCGCCCGGCGGAAATGCCCGGTCAGCCGCTGCATCCACACCGACCCTGCCTCTTCGTTCCAGTGCTCCACGCTGCCGCCGGGATGCGTCACCTCATAGGGCGACATCGAGGCATCGCCGACAAAGATCGCCTTGTAGTCCGGCCCGTATTTGCGCATCACCTCCTCGGTCGGCGTCATGTTGTCGTTGCGCCGCCGGTTGGTCTTCCACACCCGCTCATAGATGCAGTTGTGGAAGTAGAAATACTCCAGATGCTTGAACTCACCGCGCGCCGCGCTGAACAGCTCCTCGCAGACCCGCACATGCTCGTCCATCGAGCCGCCGATATCCAGGAACAGCAGCACCTTCACCGTGTTGTGCCGCTCCGGCACCATCTTCAGATCGAGATAGCCGGCATTGTTCGCCGTGGTGCGGATGGTCTCCGGGATATCCAGCTCCGTCGGCGTCCCCTGCCGCGCGAACTTGCGCAGGCGCCGCAGCGCCAGCTTGATATTGCGGGTGCCAAGCTCGACGCTGTCATCGAGGTCCTTGAACTCCCGCTTGTCCCAGACCTTGATCGCGCGCCGGTTCCGCCCTTCCTGCTGGCCGATCCGCACCCCCTCGGGATTGGCGCCATTATTGCCGAAGGGCGAGGTCCCGCCCGTGCCGATCCATTTCGAGCCGCCCTGGTGGCGCCCCTTCTGCTCGGCCATCAACTCCTGAAGCCGCTTCATCAGCGCCTCCAGCCCGCCCAGCTTCTCGATCTTGTCCATCTCCTCGGGCGTGAGGAACTTCTCGGCCAAGGCCTTCAGCCACTCCTCCGGCAGGTTCTGGATCGCCATGCCCTCGGGCGGCTCCAGGCCCTTGAACACCTCACCGAAGACGCGGTCGAACCGGTCCAGGTGGCGCTCGTCCTTCACCAGCGTGGCACGGCAGAGATAGTAGAAATCGTCGATAGAATAGTCGGCGACGCCGGCCTTCATCGCGCCCATCAGGGTCAGGTATTCGGTGACCGACGCCGGAAGACCCGCTGTGCGCAAGGCCAGGACGAACGAAGCGAACATCGGCGCCTCCGAAAGGAAGGCCAGGGCTCTGCCCTGGACCCGCCAGGGGCCAAGCCCCTGGACCTTAAACCACAAGGGTCCGGGGCAACGCCCCAGCTTGCCTTACCCTCGCCGCGACAGGAAAGCCAACCGCTCGAACAGATGCACGTCCTGCTCGTTCTTCAGCAGCGCGCCATGCAGCGGCGGGATCACCACATGGGGGTCCTTGCTCCGCAGCGCCTCGACCGGCAGGTCCTCGATCATCAGCAGCTTGAGCCAATCGAGCAGCTCAGACGTGGCCGGCTTCTTCTTCAGCCCCGGAACCTCGCGGATCTTGAAGAACACGGTCAGCGCCTCGCGCGCCAGGTCCTGCTTGATGTCCGGGTAATGCGTCTGGACGATCGCTTCCATCGTCTCGCGATCCGGGAAGCGGATGTAGTGGAAGAAGCAGCGGCGCAGGAACGCGTCCGGCAGCTCCTTCTCGTTGTTCGACGTGATGAGCACAATCGGCCGATGCTTGGCCTTGATCGTCTGCCGGGTTTCATAGACGAAGAACTGCATGCGATCGAGTTCGAGCAGCAGGTCGTTCGGGAACTCGATATCGGCCTTGTCGACCTCGTCGATCAGCACGACCGTCTGCTGCCCGCTGTCGAAGGCCTCCCACAGCTTGCCGCGCACGATGTAGTTCGAGATGTCGCGCACCCGCTCGTCGCCAAGCTGGCCATCGCGCAGGCGCGAGACGGCGTCGTATTCGTAAAGCCCCTGCTGCGCCTTGGTGGTGGATTTCACATGCCACTCGATCAGCGGATAGCCGAGCGCGCCGGCGATCTCGTGCGCCAGCACGGTCTTGCCGGTCCCGGGCTCGCCCTTCACCAGCAGCGGGCGCTGCAGGGCCACGGCGGCATTGACCGCGACTTCGAGGTCGCGGGAAGCGATGTAGCGTTCGGTACTCTTGAATCCAGCCACGAAACGGTCCCCTTAAGACGATCACCTAGTTTCAACGCTCCGCCGCCGCGCGGCAAGCCACCGATTACGCAGCCCGGGATCAAGCGGGCCGGGATCAAGCGGGCCGGGATCAAGCGGGCCGGCGCCGCACCAGCAGCCAGCCCAGCGCCAGCACCGGCGCCAGCATCGCCACCGCGATCGCCTCCATCGCCAGGTTCGACAGCGGCATGATCCCCCCGCCCGGCACCGCCAGCGCCATCCCGCCCAGGATCAGCATCACCCGCAACGGCCATTCCAGCGCCCCGGCCCGCCGCAGATCGCCCAGGAACGCCTGGTAGCCCTGGATCCCCCCGCAGATGAACAGCGTGCCCAACAGCGCCGAGCCCGCCAGCCAGGCCGCCTCGGCATACATCGCCAGGCTGCCGTCGCCCTGCAGCACCAGCACCGGGTTCACCACGAAGAAGAACGGCAGGAAATAGATGATGCTGCCCACCCACATCGATTCCCACCCGGTCTTCATCGCCGGCGCCCCCGCAATCCCCGCCGCGGCAAAACTGGCAATCGCCACCGGCGGCGTGATCGACGACAGCATCCCCCAGTAGAAGATGAACATGTGCACCGCCACCCGGTTCAGCCCCAGCTTCTCCAGCGCCGGCCCCACCAGGATCGCCAGGAAGATGTAGCACGCCGTCGTGGTCAGCCCGAGCCCCAGCACCAGGCTGGTCGCCGCACACATCACCAGCAGCAGCAGCACATTGCTCCCCGCCAGGTTCAGCAGGTC
>JBIPLY010000111.1:0-10602 GCA_044369385.1 Acetobacteraceae bacterium
GCGGGATCATGCTGCGGTTCAGCGCGACGTCCTTGTCCTCCAGCCGCTTGAGATAGCGCAGCATCTCGTGCTCGGCGTGGTGGGTGTTGAACACGCTGGCGGTCAGGAAGGCGTCCGTGCGCGCCAACGCCGCCGGGATCGACTCCGGCGCATGGCCCAGCCCGCCGCCCAGGATCAGCGCCAGCCGCGCCAGCTCCGCGCGCGTCACGGTCTCGTCCAGCGCGATCGCCACCCCGGTCGCGTCGAGCCGGCGCAGGTTGAAGCCGGCCTTGACCGCCGCCTCCATCAGCGCCTCGGCCCGCCCGCCGGCCTCGATGGCGATGGTGTCGAAGAACGCCGCATGGCGCAGCGTCATGCCGCCCTGCGCCGCCGCCGCCCCCAGCAGCCGCGCCTGCAGGTTCACGCGCCGCGCGATGCGCTTGAGCCCCTGCGGCCCGTGCCACACCGCATACATCCCGGCCATGACCGCCAGCAGCACCTGCGCGGTGCAGATGTTGGAGGTCGCCTTCTCACGGCGAATATGCTGCTCGCGCGTCTGCAGCGCCAGGCGCATCGCCGGCGCGCCCGCCGCATCCACGCTCACGCCGACCAGCCGCCCCGGCATGGCGCGCTTGAAGGCATCCTTGGTCGCCATGTAGCCGGCATGCGGCCCGCCGAAGCCCATCGGCACGCCGAAGCGCTGCGCGGAGCCCACGGCGATGTCCGCGCCCATCGATCCCGGCGAGGCCAGCAGGCACAGCGACAGCGGGTCGGCCGCCACGATCGCCAGCGCGCCCGCGCTGTGTGCGGCGTCGATCTCCGCGGTGAGGTCGCGCACCTGCCCGCACGTGCCGGGATACTGCAGCACCACGGCGAACGGCTTTGCCGCCGCGATCGCGGCCGCATCGCCCGGGGCCACATCGACCAGCGTGATCCCCAGCGGCCAGGCGCGCGTCTTCAGCACCGCGCGGGTCTGCGGGTGGACATCGGACGCGACCGCGATGGTGTCGGACTTGGACTTGGACAGGGCGTGGGCCATCGCCATCGCCTCGGCCGCCGCCGTCGCTTCATCGAGCAGCGAGGCGTTGGCGATCTCCATGCCGGTCAGCTCGGTGATCATGGTTTGGAAATTGACCAGCGCCTCCAGCCGGCCCTGGGCGATTTCCGCCTGGTACGGGGTGTAGGCGGTGTACCAGCCCGGATTCTCCAGGATGTTGCGCAGGATCACCGGGGGGGTGACGGTGCCGTGATAACCGGCGCCGATCAGCGACTTCTCCCCGGTGTTCAGCGCCGCCAGCCCGCGCAGCTCGGCCAGCACGCCGGCCTCGTCCACCACCGGCGGCAGGTCCATCGCCTGCTGCATGCGGATCGTGGCCGGCACGGTGCGCGCGGCCATCTCGGCCAGGCTGGCCACGCCGACCGCCTTCAGCATGGCGGCGATCTCGGCCGCGGTCGGCGCGATGTGGCGGGCGACGAAGCTGTCGCTGGCCTCCAGGGCCGCGAGTTCCTTCAGTGCGTCTGTCATTTACAGCGTCTCCAGGAAGGCCGCGTAGCCGTCCTCGTCCAGCAGCGCGTCGAACGCGGCGGGGTCGGCCAGCGTCATGCTGAAGAACCAGCCCTCGCCGGCGCTGTCGCGGTTGACCAGGCCGGGATCGTCCACGATCGCCTGGTTGGCCTCCACGATGCGCCCGGCCAGCGGGGCATAGACGTCCGATGCCGCCTTCACGCTCTCCACCACGGCGATCGCCTCGCCCTCCTCCACCGCGCGCCCGGCCTCCGGCAGCTCGACGAACACCACGTCGCCCAGCGCTTCCTGCGCGTGCTCGGTGATGCCGACGACGGCCAGGTCGCCGTCGATCCGCACCCATTCATGTTCCTTGGTAAAGCGCACGGTCATGTCGGTTTTCCTTTCGGGTGGAGAGATCAGCGCACGTAGCGGTGCGGGACAAAGGGCGTGGCGGCGACGCGGGCCGGCAGCGGCTTGCCGCGCACCATCAGCGACAGCGCCGTGCCGGCGGCGGCGAGGTCGGCGCGGACATAGCCCATGGCGCAGGGCGCGTTCAGGCTGGGGCCGAAGCCGCCGGAGGTGATTTCCCCCACGGCCGCGCCATCGGCATCGGTGATCGGGGTATGCCCCCGCGCCGGTGCCCGCCCGTCCGGCAGGATGCCGACGCGCTTGCGCGAAGGCCCGGCGACCAGGGCGGCCAGGATCGGGCCGGCGCCGATGAAGTTGGCCTCCGACCGGCGGCGCTTGGGGATGGTCCACATCAGGGCGGCTTCGACCGGGTTGGTGGTCTCGTCGATGTCGTTGCCGTACAGGCACAGCCCGGCCTCCAGCCGCAGCGAGTCGCGCGCCCCCAGCCCGGCCGGCATCACCCCGGGCTGGTCCAGCAGCAGTCGCGCCACCGCCTCCGCCCGCTCGGCGGGGATGGAGATCTCGAAGCCGTCCTCGCCGGTATAGCCGCTGCGGCTGGCCAGACAGGCGGCGCCCCCCAGCGTGATCGGCGCGACCCCCATGAACGGCAGGGCGGCGACCGCGGGCGCCAGGGCCGCCAGCACGCCGACCGCCGCGGGACCTTGCAGCGCCAGCAGCGCACGGTCGTCATGGCTTTCCAGGCGCAGCCCGGCGGGCAGGTTCGCTTCGATATGCGGCAGGTCGATGTGCTTGCGGCTGGCATTGACCACCAGGAACAGGCGGTCGTCACCGAGGTTGGCGACCATCAGGTCATCCATGATGCCGCCATGGTCCATGGTCAGCAGGGTGTATTTCTGCCGCCCGGGGGCGAGGCCCTGCATGTCGCCGGGCACCAGCCGCTCCAGCGCGGCGGCGGCGCCGGGGCCGTGGATGCTGGCCTGGCCCATGTGGGAGACGTCGAACAGGGCGGCCCCGCTGTTCGGCAAGGCGCCGCGGCAGTGCAGATGCTCGGTCAGCACGCCGGCCGGGTATTGCACCGGCATCGAATACCCGGCGAAGGGCACCATCTTGCCGCCCAGGGCGCGATGCAGCGCATCGAGAGGGGTGGTCAACAGGGGTTCGTCGGCCATTCGGCCCTCCGCACACAGGTCGCCCGCCGGCCGGATTGCCAGCGGATTTGCGACCCCCCTCCGTCTGCGGGACCTGAGAGATTCGGCGGGGATACTCCCGCCTTACTCCGTCGGTGCGGCCATCTCGGCTGGCCGGCTTTCCAGAGGTTCGTGTGGCCGGGCGGTCTTGGGTACCTGAGCGTTTCCGGGGGCCGGTTGCGCCTTCGGCGGCGGGACGAAGGGGATAGGCGCCCCCCACGGCCGCTCTCTTCCGCCCGGAGTGCTCCGAACCCCGCCTGTATGGCCGAAGACCCGGCCGCGTTCAAGCGCCCCGCGCTCATTGGCCGTGCGGGCGCGCGGTGCCGCCGGGGCGGCGGCCGAGCCGGCCAGGCGCGGATGCGCCGCCGTGCGCCCGATCGGCGCCAGCACCACCGACAGGCGCTGGAACGGCGGCAGCGTCGCCTCGCCGGCGGTCCAGCGCAGCGCGGCCTCGATCCGGTGCCAGCCGCGCGACAGGGCGGGGTGGTGCAGCTTCACGATCCGCCCATCCGCCATCAGCCGCGTCACCGGCACGCCCAGGCAGCGCCGGTCCGCCGCCTCGGCGGCCACCACCGCCGGCACCAACGCCGAGGAGACCAGCCGCGCGTCGCTGCAGCGCTCCGGCAGGGCGAAGTGCCAGGCCTCGCCGTCGAAGGTGCCGCGATGCACCTCGCCCCCGGCCAGCACCATCAGCCAGGGATCGTCGCCCGCGGCATGGCCCAGGGCCGCCGCGCGCGCCGCCACCTTGGTGCGCAGGGTGCGCAGCCCGACGCCCTCGGTGACCAGCGGCATGCAGCCGCGCTCGGCCCAGACCTGCTGGGCTGCTTCCTGTGCCTGCGCCTCGGACTGGCCGCGCGCGCGGCGCAGCCGGACGAAATCGTCGCGGTTGCCGGTGTCCAGATAGCTCTCGCTGCCCAGACCTTCGCTGAGCAGGATGTCGTGGCGGGCCAGCTCGACATGAAAATAGGTCACCCGCTCGCGCCGTTCCCGCAGGATGGTGGCGCCGTTCTCCAGGTAGCGGATCGGCACCAGCATGCCATCGACATGCACCGCGTCGTCCGGCGACAGATACAGGTCGCGCGCGGGGCGGCCGGGGCCGAAGGCATGGGCGCGGACCCGGAACGGCCACATCTCCGCCGGGCGGTCCTCGGCGGCGCATTCCACCACCCGCCGCCCGATCCAGACCACCGGCAGCAACTGCCCGGCCAGCACGGCCACCACCTCGTCGCCGAGCTTCAGCGACTCCACCGGCACCTCGCCCTGGCGGGTCAGGATGCGGGTGCCCTCGACGAAGCAGGGCGGCGGGGCGTATTCGCCGGGCCCGTCGGTGGTCAGGACCAGGATCTGGCCGTTGGTCACCGTCGTGTTGGACATCACATACAGGTCCGAGCCGAACGACAGCACGATCGCGCCGGCACTGTCATAGGCGCTGACGGTGAACTGATAGGTGACGCCGTCATAGAGCACGGCCACCTGGTCGCCGATCGAATCGATGGTGCCGTTCAGCACCAGCCGGTCGGTGCCGACGAAGTTCACCGTGCCCTGATTGTGGAAGATGTAGATCACCCCCCAGTAGCCGGCCTCGTAAATCGCATTGGTGAATGTGATTGCCACGTCGCCCAGTCCCGCGTTGTGTTCGCCGGGCATGATGCGGGACGTCTCTTAAAAAGACTCAAAACGTCGCTTTTTTGAGGCGCGTCGCAAGTTATTGCAACGTCACTCACAAAACAGCGCCGCTCAGCGGGCATTGGCCCGCCGGTTGTGTGCCAGCTCCTCCTCGTTCAACAGCAGGCTGACGATGATCCGGTACTGCCCCGCGCCGCTGTCCCCGGCGCCGGCGAAGCGCAGCTCAAGCTCGTCGCCGGCCACCCGCATGCTGTTCACATTGGGCGGGAAATTCGCCCCCAGCACGAATTCGCGCCGGTCCAGCACCGCATCGCCCTGCATCACCGCGACGAAATACGGCACCTGCGCCGTGCGCCCGCGCGCCGCCGGCCCGCGCGCCACATCGGCGCGCACGCGGATCGTGGCTACCACATCGCGGCCCCGGCCGGGGGCGCATTTGGCATCCACGCCGTTGATCCGCGCCTCCATCACCCGGTCGGTCACATCGCGCCCGGCGCCGGCGAAGCGCACCAGGTCGGTGCCCTCGGCCAACAGGGTCAGCTGCGGGCAGGCCGGGGCGTATTTCAGTTCGCCGTCGCTGCAGGAGGCGAGCAGCAGCGAGGTCAGGGCGAGGAAGGGGACGGCAAGGCGGATCATGCGGCAACTCCGGGACATGCGACGCCGGCGATTGTTCGGCGGCGGGCGCGCGGGCATACTGGCGCCGACCCGCGCGATGGACAACATGCAACACACCGCCTCCCCCGTTCCCCCGCTTCACGTCCTGCTCGCCGGGCCGCGCGGCTTCTGCGCCGGCGTCGACCGCGCCATCCGCATCGTCGAGGAGGCGCTGCGCCGCCACGGCCGGCCGGTCTATGTGCGCCACGAGATCGTCCACAACCGCACCGTGGTCGAGTCGCTGGAGGCGCAGGGCGCGGTCTTCGTCGAGGAGCTGGACGAGGTGCCGCCCGACGCCCCGGTGGTGTTCTCCGCCCATGGCGTGCCGAAATCGGTGCCCGCCGAGGCGCAGCGCCGCAACCTGACCTATCTGGATGCCACCTGCCCGCTGGTCTCCAAGGTGCACCGCGAGGTGGAGCGCCACCACGGCGCCGGCGACCGCCACATCCTGATGATCGGCCATGAAGGCCATCCGGAGGTGATCGGCACCATGGGCCAGTTGCCGCCCGGCGCCATGACCCTGATCCAGTCGGCCGAGGAGGCGCGCGCCATCCAGCCCGCCGATCCCGCCCGCCTGGCCTTCGTCACCCAGACCACGCTGTCCGTCGACGACACCGCGGAGATCGTCGACATCCTGCGCGCCCGTTTCCCCCGCATCGAGGGCCCGAAGCGCGAGGACATCTGCTATGCCACCACCAACCGCCAGGCGGCGGTGAAGGCGATCGCCGCCGATGCCGACCTGGTGGTGGTGATCGGCAGCGCCAATTCGTCGAACTCGCAGCGCCTGCGCGAGGTGGCCGAGCGGGCCGGGGCGCGCCGCGCGGTGCTGCTGCCGACGGCCGCCGCCCTGGACTGGGCGATGCTGGAGGGCGTGCGCACCATCGGGCTGACCGCCGGCGCCTCGGCCCCCGAACTGCTGGTCGAGGCGCTGCTGGACCGGCTGCGCGAACGCTTCGCGCTGACCATCGAGGAGCGGATCGTCACCCAGGAGGACGTGGTCTTCAAGCTGCCGGCCGGGCTGGCGAAATAGCGCCCGATGGCGGTCTATACCGAGGTTACCGACGAGGCACTGGCTGCCTTCCTCACCGAGTATGCGATCGGCGATGCGGTGGCCTTCCGCGGCATCGCCGAGGGGGTGGAGAACAGCAATTTTTCGCTGCGCACCACCGCGGGCGATTTCATCCTGACGCTCTACGAGAAGCGCGTCGATCCGGCCGAGCTGCCCTGGTTCCTCGGGCTGATGGAGCACCTGGCCGGGCGTGGCATCACCTGTCCGCAGCCGGTGCGCGGGCGCGACGGCACTGCCCTGCGCCGCCTGGCCGGGCGCCATGCCGCGATCACCACCTTCCTGCCCGGGGTCTGGCCGCGCCGGGTGCGCCCGGAGCATTGCGCGCCGCTGGGCCGGGCGCTGGCGCAGTTCCACCTGGCCGGGCAGGACTATGAAGCCACCCGCGCCAACGCGCTGGGGCCGGCCGGCTGGGGGCCGTTGCTGGCGCGCGCGCAGGACTCCGTCGCCGCCACCGGCGCCGATCCGGCCACGGTGGCGCTGTGCGCGGAGCTGGACGCAGCACTGGGGGCGATCCTGGGCGCCTGGCCGCGCGACCTGCCGACGGGGCACATCCATGCCGACCTGTTTCCGGACAACGTCTTCTTCCTGGATGGAAAACTCTCCGGGCTGATCGACTTCTACTTCGCCGCCACCGACATCCTGGCCTACGACGTCGCGGTCTGCCTCAACGCCTGGTGCTTCGAGCCGGACTACCAGTTCAACGTCACCAAGGCACGCGCGCTGCTGGCCGCCTATGCGGCGGTGCGCCCGCTGTCGGACGCCGAGCGCGCCGCCCTGCCGGTGCTGTGCCGGGGGGCGGCGATGCGCTTTGCCCTGACGCGGCTGTTCGACTGGGTGAACACGCCGCCGGGCGCGCTGGTGACCCGCAAGGACCCGATGGAATACATCCGCCGCCTGCGCCATTTCCTCACCGCGCGGGACGCCCATGCCCTCGGACTCTGACGCGGAGCAGGTTGAAATCTGGACCGATGGCGGGTGCAAGCCCAATCCGGGGCCGGGCGGCTGGGCGGCGATCCTGTGCTTCCGCGGCACCGAGCGGGAGCTGTCCGGCGGCGATGCCGCCACCACCAACAACCGGATGGAGCTGACGGCGGCGGCAGCCGCGCTGGAGGCGCTGAAGCGGCCGTGCCGGGTGGTGCTGCATACGGACAGTGAGTACCTGCGCAACGGGATCACGCGCTGGCACCAGGGCTGGGTGCGCAAGAACTGGCGCAACGCGGCGGGCGATCCGGTGGCCAACATGGACCTCTGGCGGCGCATCCTGGACGCCGCCAAGCCGCATGCGATCGAGTGGAAATGGGTGCGGGGGCACTCCGGCAACCCGATGAACGAGCGGGCGGATGTGCTGGCAACGGCGGCGCGCAAGGCGCTTGTGCCGTAGCGGGCGGCGTGACGCCTGGCGCATCGAAGGCAGGCATGGGGCTTCGCCCCAAACCCCACCAGGGGCCAAGCCCCTGGACCTTGTCTCATTGGGGGCCAAGCCCCTGGACCTTATCTTATTGGAAAATAATGGCGACCCAAGGGGTGGCGGGTCATGTTTGAATTGACGTCGCAATAAATGCGGGCGTGAGTCGGCGCCCTGCGGTTAGGGTTCTTTTGGCGGCGCGGGCGGTAAGGAGGGTTGCTTCCAGGGCGGCGGAGCGCGCGCGGGGCGGGTGAGGCGGGGCGCGGGGGTGGCGCGCGAGAGGGCGCGCATGCCGCGGTTGCGGACGCCGGCGAGAATCCAATCTCCGATCAATCCGGCTTCGACATAGATCGCGTGCGGGGCGCTGCCGACCGGACGCGGATGGAGCGCGTATCGGCTCGCGCCGCAAAAGGCATAGGCGTCGAAGCCGTATTCGTCTTCGTACTCGTCGTAGTCTTCGTCTTCTTCGGGGAGGAACCAGGCCGCATCGGCGCGCGCCAGCAGGCGCAGCAGCAGGGCGAGGAGCATGGCCACCAGGCTGGCACCCGGGCGCAATTCCGCGACCGCCGAAAAGGCGGCGCTTGTGCGCGCGAGATGGGGAGCCGGGGCATGGGGCATTCGGAGAATATATACCGAACGACGGTCCGATAGAAGAAATTTTTCGTGCCTAATGGGGAATGGACGGCATCGCCGCGCGCGCCACTGGGAGGGCGGATGGTGATGCCGGCGAGCGGATAAAGTTTTTTTGCTTCTTTTTGTTCACAAAAAGAAGATTCTTCCTTACCTAAAAGACTCGCTCATACACCGTCACCACATCCCCCGGCCGCAGCACCGTCAGCGGCGAGGCCCGGCCCTCCACCGGGCGGCCATCCACCAGCCGCACCACGGCGGCCTGATCGAGCACGGCGCGATAGGAAAAACCGCCGGCGATGGCGGCCACGCTCAGCACCGTCATGCCGGGCTGGAACGGGTATTGGCCGGGGCGGTTGACCTCGCCGAGGATGAAGACCGGGCGGTATTCCACCACCTCGATCGCCACGCTGGCGTCGCGGATCAGGTTGCGGCGGCCGAGTTCGAGCACGATGGCGCGGCTGAGTTCCTCGGTGGTCATGCCCTGGGCGCGGATCGGGCCGAGCAGGGGCAGGGCGATGGCGCCGGCGTCGTTGACGCGGAAGATTTCGGAGAGCGAGTCCTCGCCGAAGGTCAGCAGCCGCACCTGGTCGCCCACGCCCAGGCGATAGGCGGCGTCACCGCCCTCCGGCAGCGGCGGCAGGTCCTTGATCCGGCTGCACCCGGCCAGCAGCAGCAGCGCCAGGCTGATCCGCAGAAAACGCAGCATCGCCAATCTCCTATAAAGCAAAGCGCAGCCGCAGCAGCGCTCCTACAAAGCGAAGCGCAGCCGCAGCAGCGCCAGGCCTTCCTCCACCACCGCGCCGTCGGCGCGCCGTCGCGTCGCCCAGTCCCAGTTCCCCAGCACCCGCACCCGCCGCCCGACCAGCCAGGTGGCGCCGATGCCGAGGCCGAACAGCCGCTCCTGGCCGCCGCCCTGCTGGTATTGCGCGTGCTGCGCCTGGCCATAGGCCGACAGCAGCAGGTCGCGGCGCAGCTCGTGGTCGACGGACAGGCGCAGCCCGGTGAAGCTGTAGCTCACGGCGGCCAGTTCCGCCGCATCCTCGATCCGGCGCGAGGCGGTGGCGGCGAGCGTGGTCATGCCGGAGGGTTGCCAGATCGCGGAGAGCTCCGCCATCGGCCCCTGCGCCGGCTTCAGCGCGCGGTCGGCGAAGTCGCGGCGCTGCACGCCCGCCAGCGCGCGCACGCGCCACACCGCGTCGGCGGCGTAGTCGATGCCCGCCAGTGCTGCCAGCGTGGTGGCATCGCGGCTCGGCTGGCCCGGCGCGCGGCGGTGGTGGTCAAACCCGACGGCGCGCAGGTCCAGCACCAGGTCGCGCCGCGGCGCCAGTTCCCAGCGCAGCGTGGTGCCGCCCTCGATCGCGGTGCGGTCGCGGAAGCGCTGCACCACGCGCTGTCCGGCCACGAAGACGTCGTCGAAGCGCGTGTCGCTCACCGCCAGCGCGGGCGCCACCGACATCCGGCCCTGGCGCCAGACGTATCCGGCGCGGGCCGTCTCAACCGAGACCCGCCCCGGCCGGTCGATCGACAGCCCGGCCAGGGCGCGCGAGGTCTGGAACGTGGTCTGGTGGGCCAGGCCCAGGGTCAGCTCGTCGCGCCCGACCGCCAGCGTGCCGCCCAGGGCCGCGGTGTATCCGGTGGCGGACTGGCGCGCATCGGCGGCGAAGCGCTGGTCGTCGAAGCCGAGGAAGGCGCCCAGCGCATGGCGGCCCCAGGCGGTGCCGGCCAGCACGCCGGCGGAGGTCTGCGCCACCAGGCTGGCGCGCCCGCCGGGCTGGCCGCTGACGTTGCTGGTCAGGCCGAGGCCGGTGGTCAGGCTGGGGCGCACCACCACCCCGCCGAGCCGGATGCCGGACGGGTCGTGCGCCGGGCGGGCGCGGGTGGCCACGGTCACGCCGGGCTCGGCGCCGAAGCCGGGCACGCCGGGGGCGAAGAGGCGCTCGGCGAGCTGTGCGCGCGCGGGGGGGGCGCCGGGTGCCGCCATGGCCAGCGCCAGCCCCGCCATCCCGCCCAACAACCGTCGCGTGCCGAACCGCACCCTGCCTCCACCGCTGCGCCCCCACCCTGGACCGCGACCCGCGCCGCGCGCAACCCGCGCGGCATGGCGGGCGGCATGGCGGGCGCCTCATGGAGTTGGACCTGTCGCGGAAATGTTGCTATCAGAGGTCTATCTCAG
>JBIPLY010000469.1:0-3306 GCA_044369385.1 Acetobacteraceae bacterium
GCATCAACATCAAGGCGGAGCTGGAAATCGAGCTCCTGCACCACAAGATCGACGCACTGCGCGAACAGGAGGTCCTGGCGCTGACCCGCGCGGTGGCGGAGCTCACCGCCTTGCTGCGCGCGCAGGTTGGCGCCGCGCGATAGAGACCAGGCGCGGCCCCGCCCCCCCCCCCCCCCGCGGCGCGCTACTCGAACATCGCCGCCACCGCCGCCGGATCGACATCCTCCACCCGCGCCGGATTCCATTGCGGCTTGCGGTCCTTGTCCACCAGCGCCGCGCGCACCCCCTCGTGGAACTCCGGATGGAACGCCACCTTGCGGGTCAGCTTCAGCTCCTCGTGCAACGCCGCGCGCAGCGACATGCCGGCCCCCCGCTTCAGGATCTCGAAGCTCCAGAACACCGACAGCGGCGAGACCGCACGCAGCTCCTTCAGCGTCGCCGCCGCCCATTCGGTGCCCTCCGCCTCCAGCGCGCGGAAGATCGCCGGCACATCGGGCATGCCGAAGCAGCGGTCGATGGTGTCGCGCTGTGCCGCCAACCCGAACGGCGGCAGCGCCTGGGCGAAGCCGGCCACGCACGCCGCCCCGTCGCGCGCCAGCGCCTCGCGCAGCGCCGGGATATCCTCCTTGGCCACCAGATGCGTCGCCAGCCCGGCATGCACCGCATCGGCACCGGACAGCCGCAGCCCGGTCAGGCCCAGATAGAGCCCAAGCCGCCCCGGCATCCGCGGCAGCGCATAGCTGCCGCCGACATCGGGGAACAGCGCGATGATCGTCTCCGGCATGGCGAACAGGCTGGTGGCCGTCGTGATCACCATGCGCCCATGCACCGAAAGCCCGATGCCGCCGCCCATGCAGAACCCGTCGACCAGCGAGATATACGGCTTCGGATACTCCGCGATCGCCGCGTTCAGCGCGTATTCCTCGGAGAAGAAGCTCTCGATCGGCTCCGGATTGCCGGCCATGCCATGCGCGCGCACCGAGATGACATCCCCGCCCGCCGAATAGGCCCGCCCGCCGGCGCCCTCCACCAGCACCGCTTGCACCTCGGGATCGTCGCGCCAGTTGTCCAGGGCCGCGCGCATCCGCCGGATCATGTCCAGATCCAGCGCATTCAGCGCCTTCGGCCGGTTCAGCAGCAGATGGCCGATCCGGCCCATGCGGGTGGCAACAACGCTGGCGTCGGACATCAAGGCGGCTCCCGGGAAGCAATGCCCGGTTATAGTCGATCGCCACGCCGGGCGAAATCCCGCCGCGCCAGCGCGAATCCTCCGACCGGATGGACCCATCCGGTCGGATACTGCGCTAGCGACGCCCCAGTTCCGCAACCAGCGCGGTCACCAGCCGCAGCCCCTGCGCCCGCCCCAGCAGCTCGGCGCGTGCCGCATCGCGCAGCGCCACGGCGGTGCGTTCGCCCGGTCCGGGGCCGGACCGCGCCGCGCCCAGCATCAGCAGCAGCGCCATCGCCAGGTCGACCGCCGTGAGGCAGCCGAAGGCGCCAACCCAACCGATCTGCGGCCCCAATGCCGCCATGCCCAGCCCATGCAGCATGCCCAGCGCCGCAACCAGAAACACCAGCGCGCCCAGCGCCAGCCCGCCCCGCACCGCGCCGCGGCGCAGCAGCAGCCGCCATCGCAGCTGCTCCGCCGCGGCCATGATCCGAACCAGGCCGAGCGTCCCGCTCATCGGCGTGCCCCGGGCCACGCCCCTGGCTGCCTCAGCGGCAAACCCGCCCCAGCACGAAGCCGAGCACCGCGCCGCCGAGCGCGAGGATCGCCGATGCCACCGGCTCATTGCGCGCCTGGGCGACCACGGTATCGAACTCGCCGGCGGTCGCGCGGCGGACATCGCGCACCGCCTCCGCGGCGGTCGCCGTGCCGCTGGCGATCAATGCGTCAAGCTGCGCGCGAAGGGCTGCAACCTGGGCCTGGATGTCGTTTTCGGCGCCTTGGATGTCGGAGCGAATGGTCACATGAAAATCCCTGTGTTGCCGGCGAACTGCCTATCCGTGCAAATGGGGACGCGACGGGCCGCACCCAAGGAGAATCATGCTTCCCTACGTCCGCTTCGATCACGTTCGCAGGAGCTTCGACGGCAGCGTCGACGCTGTGTGCGACCTCACGCTCGATGTCGCGCGCGGCGAGTTCCTCACCCTGCTCGGCCCCTCGGGCTCCGGCAAGTCGACGACGCTGATGATGCTGGCCGGGTTCGAGCGCCCGGACGCCGGCCAGATCCTGCTGGACGGCCAGGACATCACCCGCCTGAAGCCGCACCGCCGCAACATCGGCGTGGTCTTTCAGTCCTACGCCCTGTTCCCGCACATGACCGTGGCCGAGAACATCGCCTTCCCGCTGCGCGTGCGCGGCATCTCCCGCCCGCTGCAGGCCGAGCGCGTCGGCCGCGCCATCGAGATGGTGCGCCTGGTCGGCCTGGCCGACCGCCTGCCGGCCCAGCTTTCCGGCGGCCAGCAGCAGCGCGTGGCCCTGGCCCGCGCCCTGGTCTTCGAACCCCGCCTGGTGCTGCTGGATGAGCCGCTGGGCGCGCTGGACCGGGCCTTGCGCGAAGAAATGCAGGGCGAGATCCGCCACCTTCATGCCGCCCTGGGCGTCACCATGGTCTATGTCACCCACGACCAGGCCGAGGCGCTGCGCCTGTCCGACCGCATCGCGGTGATGGCCGGCGGCCTGCTGCGCCAGGTCGGCACGCCGGAGGCGCTGTATGAAACGCCCACCGATGCCTTCGTCGCCGGCTTCCTGGGCGAGAGCAATTTCCTCCCCGGCCGCGTGGCGGGGATCGAGGACGACGTCGCCCTGGTGCGCCTGGATTGCGGCGTGACGGTGGAGGCCCTGGCCGGCGAACTGTCGGCCGGTGCCCGCTGCACCGTGGCCGTCCGCCCCGAACGCATCGCGCTCGCCGCCGTCACCGCGCAGGAGATGGGCGAGGGTGCCCTGCCGGCGACGCTGCTGGAGGCCGCCTATCTCGGCGACCATGTCCGCCTGCTGCTGCGCGTCGGCCTGCCCGGGCAGCGCATGGTCGATGTGGCGGTCAAGCGCCCGGCCGGGGTGCCGATGGCCGGCCTCGAGCCCGGCCGCCCCGCCGCCCTGGCCTGGCAGGCCCACCACGCCCGCGCCTTTCCGGCCGCGGATCCGGCGCCATGATCGCGCGCGCGTTGCTTCTGCTGTTGCTGGCCACCGCGCCGGCCATCGTCCTGGGCGCCGCCGCGCCCGCGCGCGCCGCCGACCTGACCGTGGCGCTGCATGACGGCCTGGCCCCCGCCGCCCTGCGCGCGGCCCTGATCCGCCCCTTC
>JBIPLY010000581.1:0-3300 GCA_044369385.1 Acetobacteraceae bacterium
TACCTGAACGGATTCACGAAGTGACTTGATTTGTTGTGCTGACATCTCGCCTACATCGATCTGACAAAGCGCTTCGAGTTCAGCTAGACGGCGCTTAGTGATGAGGCCTGATTGCGCAAGCCCCGTTGCAGTTTCATGCACCGCTTGCAAGATCCTGCTCTGTCCAACTCTATCATCGCTTGGCGCTCAGCAATCCCACTTTGCTGAGTGCTCCTTCCAAAAAATCTCGCTCCAACTCAGCCAGCGTCTTATCCCCTTTCAAAGCGGCTATCGCCACCTTGGCTCGAAACTCGGGCTAAAACGTTCTTCTTGGTCGTCTCATCGTCGTGCTCCTTGGCGCTTTGCGCCTCCATGAATAGCGACCTATTATCAATTATCGACCTGTCTCAAAAAGCTGGTCCATCTCTGCCACCATACTCAGGACGGTCTGACCAAATCTTTGACAGTAGCCAGCGGCAGGTACAGGAACAAGGGCTTGCCAGCCGTCGCACGAAAACCGTGGTGCGCATAGAAGTCGGCGGCAGCCCTGTCTTTGGCATCCACCACAAACGCAAACGCGGCAATCTCAGCGCTTGCCGAGCGGTGCAAGGCATCAGCAAGCAATGCCGCGCCGAGCCCCTTTCCCCTGAAACGCTGATCGACCGCCAGGCGTCCCATGCGGACAGCCGGCACGTTGGGGTAGCGAGGCAGTTTCTTGACCAAGCTTTCCGCCAAGTCGGTCAACAAGATGCTGGCCGAAGCCAGCGTGTAGTAGCCGGCCACTCGGCCATCGGCATCGACTGCCGTAAGACATGCGGTTACTCGCCGCCGGATGTCCTGGCTGACTTGGGTTCTGAAGTAGCGATCAAGTGATTCGACGCCGCAGGCAAATTCGGAGCGGTCGGCCTCCGGATCAAGCGGCTCAACCGCAAATGGGCCGGCCATCAATCCATCAGCAATTTATTGGCCTTGCTAAATGCCCGCTTGAGTGCGGCGTTGGGTTTGCCGGGGGCGATCAGCGCGTTTGCGAAAGCCTCCTGGTCGGCAATACTCATGCGGACATGATCGGCTTGCGCGATGGCCCGCGAGGCTGCAGACTGCAAGGCATCGACCACGAAGTCGGTCACGGTTCTTCCCTGAATCTCTGCAGCGCGCTTGACGGCCCCATGCAGGTCATGACTGATCCGAGCCTCCAGACGTGCAGACCTAGGCTTTGGCGCAAGTGGGGGGGCGACAGCGGCTCTTGCGGTCATGGAAATTCTCCTCTGAACCCTTGAAATTGTACGGTAATTTGCCGGAAAAATGTCACTATACAAGCTCAACCAAGCAGGTCTTGGGCGTGGCGCGCAGATGTAGGAAGGAGGCCACGTGTGGTGATCGATGAACAAAGCCGAGCGCAAACCTTTAGCTGATTCTCTTGGACCGTCAATGTTCGCAATGAGCGGCGACGCCTGTACTAAGGAACCAAGAAGTTTGCTTGCCAAGCGCAGGCTAAAAAGCGGCTCACTCAAGGTGAGCTTGAACAGCGCTGGCCGGAGCACGTGCCAGTGTTGACTTTGACCTAATTTGATTTCTTGGACGCTGTAAAGGCACAAACATTCATGGCCAGCGATCAGGAATTTGGCAAGATCATTCTTAGAGTTTCCGCATAGTGTCGTAAATCTGGTCGTACAAGAATCCTGTCGTAGGTGCAACTAAGATTAGGGGCGAGATGGCAGCACGGTACCTCAGCGTTTACGCCACTGTTCTAAGCGAGATAACTTTCCAACAATCGCTTGTTCTTCCGAAGTAGCTTTGCCTGATCATGTAAAACAAACTCTCCGTTTCTTAACACGATCCCTCGATCGGCAATTTCCAGAGCCAGGAATGCTGCTTGCTCTACGAGCAGCACCGCCATACCTTCACTAGCCAAGGCTCGTAGACAATTCAAGATCATTGAAACAATCTGTGGTGCCAGACCCAAAGATGGCTCATCCAGGAGCAATACTCGGGGGGACATCAGTAGCGCTCTAGATAGTGCAAGCATTTGCTGCTCCCCACCTGAAAGCGATGCACCAGAAATTGCTTTTCTAGCTTTAAGAACAGGGAATCTCTCGTACTCCAGCGCTATTCGCCGATCGACCTCTTCGCGCGACAATCCCGCCTGAACGGCCCCGATCTTTAGATTATCTTCTACGGAAAGGGCAGGTACAATCTGTCTACCCTGTGGTACGTGGACCAACCCACGACGCGCCAAGGTGTACGCCGCCATTCCACTTATAGATTGACCGTCGAATTGTATCTTGCCTGTTGAGAACGCAATCAAGCCGCTGATAGCGCGTAACAAAGTTGTTTTACCAGCACCGTTCGCACCTATCACAGCAAGAAGTTCGCCGCTACCAAGCTTGAAGTTGATATCCTTAAGAACCTCTTGCGCGCCAATCCTTACACAAACCTGCTGAAGCTCAATCATCAGTACTGCCCTTTGATCCTAAATAGGCCGCAATAACCTCTGCGTTTGCCTGAATCTCAGCAGGAGTACCGGTTGCGATCAAACGACCGTAATGAAGGACGCTGACCTCGTCACAAAGGCTCATTACAAAGTCCATATTGTGTTCTACGAGTAGGATCGTTACACCCAGTGACTTAAGTTGCCTGACTACCTCAGCTATTTTCTTGGCCTCAGCGGTATTCAGTCCCGCAATAGGCTCATCGAGTAACAGAACAACGGGTTGCTGAGCAATGGCCCGCGCAAGTTCTACTAGCTTACGATGGCCAAATGAAATCTCGCCAGGTAGCTTTTTTGCCGTATCGGCAATGCCTAAAAATTGAAGCACGCTTAAGGCATCTTCAAAGTCAGCACGCTCACATCCCTTCAGTGATAACCAATCAAAAAATGTCCTGGCGAGACTCCATCTTGGTTTGAACCCAAGCATGACATTCTCAGCGGCGGTAATTGCCTGGATAAGCTGCAAATTTTGGAACGTACGGGCCAATCCTAGACGGGCCCTTTGAGCAGTTCCTTTGAATCCAAGATCATGATCACCTAGGATCACTGAACCACCATCATGCCTGTATACACCCGCAATGACATTTATAACTGTAGACTTGCCTGCGCCATTCGGCCCAATCAATCCGTGAATTGATCCTGCCTTGACCTTAAAACTGACGCTGTCAACAGCCGTAACACCATGGTATTTCTTAACAAGTCCTTTCGTAGACTTCCCTGTCAAGGCTACAAATTAAAAGTAGAGATTTCCGGTTGAAAACGCCCTGGGTTTGAACATGGCCGGTGGCACGTCTCCCAGGGACTCATGCGGGCGGTACTCGTTGTAATCCGTC
>JBIPLY010000470.1:0-3299 GCA_044369385.1 Acetobacteraceae bacterium
AGCAGGCAGAGAGCCAGGAACCACCAGGCTTCCCACCAGCCGGGCTGCGATGGGGCGGCCGATGACGGGATGGGCGGCGCGTGGGCGTCGGGCATCGGGCGGTGGATGGCGCGGCGCACCCCGGGGGCGCGCCGCGCCGGGTCGATCAGGCGGGGATGCGGTGCAGGGCGCAGAGCTTGTTGCCGTCGGGGTCACGCAGATAGGCGAGGTACATCGCGCCGCTGCCGCCCTGGCGGATGCCCGGGGGGTCCTCGATCGCGGTGCCGCCGCTGGCCACGCCGGCGGCGTGCCAGGCATCGGCCATCGCCGGGTTGGCCATGGCGAAGCCGATGGTGCCGCCGTTGGCGCCGGTGGCCGCCTTGCCGTCGATCGGCTTGCTGACTAGGAACAGGCCGCCATTGTGCATATAGATCAGGCGCCCCTTGGCGTCCTGGATCGCCGGCTTGCCGCCCATGGCGGCGAACAGGGCGTCGTAAAACTTCTTTGAGCGGTCGATGTCGTTGCTGCCGACCATCATGTGGCTGAACACGGATTGCCTCCCCCGTTGGTGAATCGCGGGCACAGATGACCACGGTTTGAGGGCAGGCGGAAGTGTCGCCGCCCGACGGCGGCAGCGGTGCTGCGGCGCGGGGTTCACCGATGGTTAACCCCGCCGGGCGGATGATGGAGTATTGATCCGTAAGGAATGCCCCATGCTGTCGAGACTGGTGCGGCGCGCCACCGGCCGCAAGGACGCGCCGGACCAGACCACCCCCGCCACCGCCACCGCGGCCGGCCGCCCGCTGCCGATCGCCACGCCCGCGGCGGACATGGCCGGGATGGTGGAGGCGATGGCGCGGGAGCGGCTGCGCGCCTTCGCCTTTGCCGCGGCCGACATGCTGGTTGAGACCACCGCGGACGGCACCATCACCTTTGCCGCCGGCAGCTTCGAGCCGATGTTCGGCGCCCCGGCGAGCGCGATGATGGGCCGGCCGATCGCCGAGCTGCTGTCGCCGACGGACCGGGCGGCGCTGGCCATGGCGCTGGCGCTGGTGCCGGTGCGCGGGCGGCTGGCGCCGATGGTGCTGCACCTGGCCGATGCCGCGCGCAGTGCCGCGGTGCTGGGCGCGCGGCTGGTTCCGGGGGGCGAGGTGCGGCTGTGCTTCTCGATCGGCCCCCTACCCTTGCCGCCGCCCGAGGCAGCACAGACGGCGATCAGCGCGCCGGAGGATTTCGCCCGCGAGGCGGAGGAATTGATGCGCGACGGCGGCACCGGGCCGCTGGGGCTGGTGGAGGTGCAGGGCTGGGCGGAGGTCAAGAGCCACCTGTCGGCCGCCGAGCAGGCGCGGCTGCGCCAGGGCCTGGGCGCGCTGATGAACGAGGGCGTGCGCGGCAGCGAGTTGGCCGAGGGCCGGTTCGGGGTGATCGGGCTGCCGCACAACGGCATGGCACCGCTGGTGCGGCGGCTGGAGCAGTTCCTGGCGCGGTCCTCGGCCCGCAACATCGCGCGGGTGAACGGCACCGAAGTAAGCCTGGAGGCGCGCGGCATGGCGGCGGCGACGGCCAATCGGGTGCTGCGCTATGCGGTGTCGCGCTTCACGGCGGAGGGCACGGCCGGGGTGACCTCGGTGGGGGGCACGGGCGGGATTTCCGGCATCCTGGCGCAGGCCGAATTGCGCACCCAGGCGGTGCGCGCCGCCCTGGTCGGGCATCGCTTCCGCCTGGCGTTCCAGCCGGTGGTGAGCCTGGCGGACCGGGCGGTGCATCACTACGAGGCGCTGCTGCGCCCGACCGCGACGCCGGGGATGCCGATGGGCAGCATCCAGGAATTCGTCACCTTCGCCGAGGCGGTGGGGCTGTCCGAGGTGATGGACATGGCCGTCATGGAACAGGCGCTGATGGCGCTGCGGGCGGCGCCGACGGCCTCGGTGGCGGTGAACCTGTCCGGGCTGTCGGCGCAGAGTTCGGAGTTCCGCGGGCGGCTGTTCGCGCTGCTGGACGAGATGCGCGCCGTGGTCGGACCACCGGAAGCTGGCCGGCTGCTGGTGGAGCTGACCGAGACCTCGGAGATCGAGAACATGGATGCGGCGGTGGAGACGGTGAGGCTGCTGCGCGAGCGCGGGGTGCGGATGTGCCTGGACGACTTCGGGGCGGGATCGGCGGGGTTCCGCTATCTCCAGCGGTTCCAGGTGGATTTCGTGAAGATCGACGGCAGCTTCGTGCAGGCCGCCGAAAGCGGCGCGCGCGGGCGGGGGATGGTGGCCTCGATGGTGGAGCTGGCGGCCGGGGTGGGGGCACAGACGGTGGCCGAGATGATCGAGACCGACGAACAGGCGGCGCTGATGCGCGAGCTGGGGGTGAAGTTCGGCCAGGGCTGGCTGTTCGGGCGGCCGGGCGGGCTGCCCGGGGCGAAGCGATAGCGCGCGAGGCTCGCGTTTTTTGACACGGGGGCCATATCTGCTGCGATAAGCGTGGCTGAACCCCCGGAGCCTGCCCATGCGCGGCCTGCCTGCCTTGATCGGCGATGTGTGGCGGCTTTCCCGCCCGTACTACGTGTCCGAGCAGAAATGGTCGGCGCGCGCGCTGCTGGGCGCGATCGTGGCGCTGGACCTGAGCCGGGTGGGGATGAGCGTGCTGCTCAGCTTCTGGAACCGCGCCTTCTACAACGCGCTGCAGGACAAGAACTGGGACGATTTCATCGGCCTGCTGCTGTTCTGGCGCCAGACCAAGGACGGGTTCTTCCCCGGCTTCGTCCTGGTTGCCGCCGTGTACATCGTCGTGGCGATCTACCGCACCTATCTGAGCCAGTGGCTGGAGATCCGCTGGCGGCGCTGGATGACCGAGCACCTGATCGACGACTGGATGGCGCACCGGGCCTATTTCCGCCTGAGCCTGCATCACCCGCAGGAGGGCGGCGGCGAGCTGGACCCGATGCGGCGCAGCGCGGACAACCCGGACCAGCGCATTTCCGAGGATGTGAAGGAGTTCGTGCAGTCCACCCTGGCCATCGGGCTGGGGTTGCTGTCGTCCGTGGTGTCGCTGTTCAGCTTCCTGACCATCCTGTGGTCGCTGTCCGGCGTGCTGACCGTGTTCGGCATCGACATCCCGGGCTACATGGTCTGGGTGGCGATCATCTACGCCATCGCCGGCACCTGGCTGACCCACCTGGTCGGCCGGCCGCTGGTGATGCTGGATTTCGTGCAGCAGCGGGTGGAGGCGAATTTCCGCTTCGCCCTGGCGCGGCTGCGCGAGAACGTGGAGGGGATCGCGCTGCATCGCGGCGAGGCGGCCGAGGCAGCGGCGCTGAAGGGGCGGTTTGC
>JBIPLY010000472.1:0-3297 GCA_044369385.1 Acetobacteraceae bacterium
CGTCTCTATCCGGAAAAACCGACCCCCGCCTGACCGGCGAACCCACGCCCAAAACGTTCCGCAAACAAATTAAAATGCCACAAACGAAAGAAGGGCACGGCCCCAAGGCCGCACCCCCCCATCGCAGCGCGAGGAAAACTTACGCCGGGTAGCGGAACATCGGCATCGCCTTCAGCGAGTCCTTCGTCGCATTCGGCAGCCGCATGGACTTGTTGTCCCGCGACGTCAGCATCGAGTACGGCACCACCACGTAATGCTCCGGCACGCCCATATAGGCGCCGATCGAAAGCACCGCATACGGCACCGCCTCGCCCGGCATCACGATCAGGTCGTCGATCGTGCCCACCGTCTCGTTGGTGTTGTTCACCACCGACATGCCCACCACCTGGGAGGTGCGAACCCCGCCGCGCAGGGCCATCGCGTCGATCTTCATCGGGTCGGAAATCCCCGCCCGCGGCATCGTCACCGCCGGCGCCGGCGCGGTGGTCGCGGTCCCCGTCGGCGTCACACCGGTGGTGCCGGTGCCATAGGGAGCCAAGGGCTGCACGGTGCCGGAGGTGGTGGGGCTCGGTGTGGCGGGCTGGTTCGCCCCCTGGCCCTGCGCCAGCACCGGACCGGCCAGCGCCACGCCGATGAAAGCGGTCGCAAGCAGAAGTTTACGGCTGTTCATGAGATATCCTTTGGGAAGAAGTCACGCCACAGCAGAAAATCCACCCGACGAACCGCTTGCCTCATAAACCACTTCACCTGCCCCGCCCGCCAGCGTCGGAAATTACCCCCTTGAATTCACCGCATCCCGGTAATACTCCCCCCCATCGCCCGAGCATCCCGCCGCGGCCACCGCCCGGCATCCACCTGCGCCAGAAAATCCCCCACGATCCGGTTGAACCCGCCGGGGTCCTCCAGATTGATCCCGTGCCCGCAATTCGGCATCACCGCCATCCCCGCCCCGGGAATATGGTGCTTCATCAACACCCCCGGCAGCAGACACGGCCAATCCTCATCCCCGGTCAGGATCAAGGTCGGCACCGCCAACCCCTTCATCTCCTCCGTCAGATCCCACAGCGAGGGCCGCTCCCGCTGCACCCCCAACTGCGTCAAAGCCCCCCCCACCGGATCATGCTCGGCCAGCTGCGCCACGAACTCCGCAAACCCGCGAGGGTCCTTGTTGGCAAACTGCACCCGCGTCGGCCCCCCGGCATACCGCGCCGCAAAGGCCGCCATCCCCTGCTCCCGAATGAACGCCACCGTCGCCGCCCCCTCGGCGCGGAACTTCTCCCGCTCGGACGGCTCCGCCCCATACCCGCACCCGCAAACCGCCAAGGACCGCGCCCGCCCGCCATGCCGCAACCCGAAATGCAGCGCGGCAAACCCGCCCATCGACAGCCCAACCACATGCGCCTGCGACAGGTTCAACTCATCCAACACCGAAGCAATGTCATCCGCCGCCCGCGCCTGCGAATACATCCCAACATCGTCGGGCACGTCCGACGGCGGATACCCCCGCGCATTGAACGCAATCGCCCGATACCGCTGCCCGAAATGCCGCAACTGCGGCTCCCAGGACCGAAAATCCCCGGCAAACTCATGCACGAAAACCACCGGAAACCCCCGCCCGGCCTCCTCATAGTACAGCCTCACCCCATCATCCGTCGTGATATGCGGCATATGCGCCTCCCCTCTCCGCCAACAGCCTCAGACATCCATCTCCACCACGGCATCCCGGCTGATCCGCCGGGCAAACCGCGCGACGGCATGAAACACCGCCTGCAACTCCGCATCCCCGGCAAACCGCGCCGTCGCCGTCGCATAGGCCGCCGCATCCGCATAGGTGACGATCACCACCCAGTCGCCCGCATTCGCCTCCCCCTCCACCCGGCCGAGCCGATAGCCCACCCCATACCGCTGGTAGATCGCCTTGAGCGACCGCGCCAATGGCAGCACCTCCTCGGCCGTCCCGCCCCGATACCGCGAGATGGAGGAAATCGTCACTGCACCCTCCCCGGCCCATGCAGCCGCGCCGCCTCCCGGCTGAACGCCAACCGCCCCGCCTTCATCCCCCACAGTGGTGCCGCGATCTCAGCCACCACATCCTCCGCCCGCCCCGCATCGAACAGCACCAGGTCCGCCGGATTGCCCACCGCCACCCCATAATCCGAAAGCCGCATCAGCCGCGCCGCCTCCGTAGTCACCATCCCCAAACACCCCGCCAAGGCCTCCGGCCGCCCCACCTGCGCCACGTTGGCATACAGATTGGCCATCCGCACCAGGCTCCCATCGCCATACGGCGTGAAAGGATTCAGCACATTGTTGGTCGCCACCGAACAGCACACCCCCAGCGCCCGCAGCGGCTCGGCAACCACCACCCCGCGCGGCACCGCATGGCTCGCCCCGCGCCCCATCAGATACAGGTCGGTGGAAGGCAGGATCGTCACCGCCACCCCCGCCCCCGCCAGCCGCCGCCCCACCTCCGCCGCCCGCCCCGGCGCCAGCATCGAAAGCTGCGTCACATGCCCGATCGCCACCCGCCCGCCCCAGCCGAACCGCTCCGTCACCTCGCAGACAAACTCCGCCTGCATCCGCGAAGGATCGTCCCCCAGGTCCAGATGCATATCGATGTCCACATCGAAATCCCGCGCGATCTCGAAAATCCGCAGAATCTGCCCCCGCGGATCGCTGTCGATATACGGCGCCGCGCCCAGAACCTTCGCCCCCCGCCGCAACCCCTCGATCAGCAGGTCATCGGTCCCCGGATTGTTCAGCAGCCCTTCCTGCGGAAACACGCAGATCTCGATCTCCACGGCCCAGGCGAAATCCCGCGCCAGCGCCTGCACCCCCTCGAACCCCCGCATCCCGATCCCGGGGTCCAGCTCCACCTGCGTGCGCATCCGCGTCGTCCCCCCGCAGATGCAGCGCTCCAGCGTCCGCCGGCCCCGCGCATACACATCCGCGGCCGTGAACCCGCGCTTGGCCGCCGCCGTCAGCCGCACCGCCTCCTCCACGCTCCCCTCCGCCGCCTGGCAGCGATCCAGGATGCAGGTCTTGTCGAGATGGATATGCGTCTCCACCAGCCCCGCCGTCAGCAGCCGCCCCCCGGCGTCGATCGCCGGCGCATCGCAAACCAGCCCCCGCCCCATCGCCGCGATCCGCCCCCCACGCACCCCCACATCCACCGCCCCTTCCCGGTCGGCCAGCCGCGCATCACGAACCACCAGATCAAGCATCGAACCTCCTTGGCGCGAACCCGCGAAGCGTCCAAACTGCCATGATGCTGCTCACCAATGCACGCCTCTCGAA
>JBIPLY010000112.1:0-10557 GCA_044369385.1 Acetobacteraceae bacterium
CCATCAGCATGTCGAGCGGGGCGGGCATGGCGCAGAGCGCCAGGTCGGGGCGCAGGGCGGCGACGCGGCGCGCCAGGCCGCCGACCTGGAACGGCAGCAGCGGCAGGCGCCGCAGCAGGCCGACAACCCCGGCATAGGTCGGCTCCGGCAGGTCGCAGCGCGGCGGGTTCGGCGCGGCCAGCAGCTCGGCGCCGACGGAAAGCGACAGGGCGGCGGAGAGGCCAGGCGCCTGGGCGATGCCGCGGGCCAGCTCGGCGGCGATGCGCGGGCCGGCGCCGCGGCGGCCCCATTGCCAGACCAGCACCTTCATGGCGCGAGCCCCGCCAGGGCGGCGCGCAGCGAAGCATCCGACAGCGCGGCGGTGGCATGGGCCCGGCCCCTTGCGGCCAGCGCGGCGCGGGCGGCGGGGTCGTCGGCCAGGGCGCGCAGCACGGCGGCGGCGGCGGCGATGTCAGGTTCGGCCCAGACCGCGCCGGGCACATCGAGCACGCCGCGCGGGTCGTGGGCGGGAACCAGGCGGAACGGCACCAGCGCGGCGCTGTCGGCATCCATGAAATCCATGTTGCCGGACCAGCCGGTGGCGATGACCGGGCGGCCCAGCAGCATCGCCTCGGCAGGCACCAGGCCGAAGCCCTCGGAGCGGTGCAGCGAGAGCACGATGTCGGCGCAGGCGGTCAGCGCATGGGTCTCGGGGACGGACATCGCGCGGGTTTCGAGGCGGATGTTGGCCGCGTCGCCGATGTGCCGGCGCAGCGCGGCGAAATCCTCGGGGAAGTGCCCGGGGTGGCCGACCTTCAGCAACAGCAGCCGGTCGGGGCGGTCGGCAAAGGCGGTGCGGAAGGCGTCGATGGCGGCCAGCGGGTTCTTGCGCACGAAGCTGGAGGCCAGGTTGAAGGAGACCAGCACCACCAGCGCCCCGGGCGGCAGACCGAAGCCGGCGCGGTCGATGGCGGCGGGGACCGGCGGCGCGATGGCCAACGGATAGGAAACGACGCGCAGGGGGATGCTGCCATCCAGCCGGGCCATGGCGCCGGCGGTGAAGCGGGAGGTGACCCAGACCTCGTGGACATGGCGCAGGCCGATGCGCCAGTCGGCCGGCATCTCCGGCAATTCCCAGTTCCACAGGCCGATCACCCGGCGGCCGCGCAGCAGGGCACGGCGCTGGCGCAGCAGGGCCAGCGGCAGCATCGGCGCATTGACGTGCAGGATCAGCGGCATGCCGGCGGGCGGCAGCGGCGCGCGACCGGCGTCGATGTCGATCGCCACGGTGGCCATGCCCATCGCGTCCAGCGCCGCACGGATCAGGCGCACGCCCATGCCAAGGCCGGAGGGGCGGGCGAACTCGCCCAGCAGCGCCATGCCCGCACCGAGGGGCGGCGGCGGACGGTCCGGGCGCGGGGCGAGCAGGGCGGTGGCGCCGCGCAACGCCGCCCGACGCGGCCCGGCGGGCAGCCGGCGCCAGGCGCGGTGCAGGGGCGAAAGCGGGCTGGTCATGGCGGATCAATCTGCCGGCGGAGCAACCCACCCGCAAGCCACACCCAGCTCAGAGGCTGGCGTTGAGATGGCAGGCGCTGCGATGGGCGGGGGCAACCTCGGCCAGGGCGGGCGCCTTCTCGCGGCATATCGGCATGGCATGCGGGCAGCGCGGATGGAAATGGCAGCCGCCGGGTGGGTTGATCGGCGAGGGGATTTCGCCCTTGATCGCGGTGAAGATGCGCTTGCGGGTGTCGATGCGCGGCACCTCGGCCAACAGGGCCTGGGTGTACGGGTGGTTCGGGCGGGCGAAGATCTCCTCGGCGGAGGCTTCCTCGACGATGCGGCCGAGATACATGATGGCGACCCGGTCCGACAGGTGCTCGACCACGCCGAGATCATGGCTGATGAACAGGTAGGTCAGGTCGAGCTGCTCGCGCAAATCCATGAACAGGTTGAGGATCTGGGCCTGGATCGAGACGTCCAGCGCGGCCACCGCCTCGTCGCAGACCAGGAATTCGGGCTGCACGGCCAGCGCCCGGGCGATGCCGATGCGCTGGCGCTGGCCGCCGGAGAACTGGTGCGGGTAGCGGCGCTTGTAGGCGGGATCGAGGCCGGCACGGCGGAACTGGGCGTCGACATAGGCGTCGAAACCCTCCGGGCCGATCAGCCGGTGGACGCGCGGCGCCTCGCCGACGATCTCGTCCACGCGCATGCGCGGGTTCAGGCTGGCGTACGGGTCCTGGAAGATCATCTGGACCTTGAGCTTGGCCTGGCGGGCTTCCTCGGAATTGAAGCTGCGGATGTCACGCCCCTCGAACAGCACGGTGCCGTCGCTGGGCGGCATGATGCCGGCGACCATGCGCCCGAGGGTGGACTTCCCGCAGCCGGATTCGCCGACCAGCCCGACCACCTCGCCGCGGCGGACCACCAGGTCGACATTGTCCACAGCGCGAACCACCGGCGGCTGGACATCGTCGCCCATGGCGCGGCGGATGCCGAGCACCATCTTGGCGGCGACGTCGAGCGACTTGCCGAAGCGCTTGGAGATGCCCTTCAGCTCGATGACCGGCGGAGCGGCGGTGCTCATGCCACCATCTCCAGCTGCGGGTGGAAGCAGCGCAGGGTGCGGCCGGGCACCGGGTGGCTGTCGGGCGGATCGCTCTCACAGGCGGCGTCGGCCCGCTCGCAGCGGGAGCGGAAGGCGCAGCCGACCGGCAGGTTGAGCAGCGAGGGCGTCATGCCGGGGATCTGGCGCAGGCGAGTGCCGCGGGCGTTGCGGCTGGGCACCGAGCCGATCAGGCCGTGGGTGTACGGATGCATCGGGCGGTCCAGCACCTCGGCCACCGTCCCGGTCTCCACGATGCGGCCGGCGTACATCACCGCGATGTCGTCGGCGAGCCCCGCGATGACCGACAGGTCGTGGGTGATCCAGATCAGCGCGGTGCCCACCTCGCGCGCCAGCTTCTGCACCTCGGCCAGGATCTGCGCCTGGATGGTGACGTCCAGCGCGGTGGTGGGTTCGTCGGCGATGATCAGGTCCGGGCGGTGCAAGAGCGCGATCGCAATCGCCACACGTTGGCGCATGCCGCCGGAGAACTGGTGCGGATAGGAATTCAGGCGTTCCTCCGGATGCGGGATGCCGACCATGCCCAGCGCGTCGCGCGCGCGCTGGCGGGCGGTCTCGCGGCTAACAGTGTCATGGGCCAGCACGGTCTCGATCATCTGGGTGTCGATGCGCAGAACCGGGTTCAGCGTCATCATCGGGTCCTGGAAGATCATGGCGATGCGGTTGCCGCGCAGGTCGCGCAGGGACCGTTCGTCGAGCTTGGTCAGGTCGGTGCCCTGGAACAGGATTTTCCCGCCCACGATCTGGCCGGGCGCATCGACCAGGCCGATCACCGAAAACCCGGTCACCGACTTGCCGGAGCCGGACTCGCCGACCAGGCCGAGGACGCGCCCGCGCGCCACGCGGAAGGAAATATTGTCCACCGCCCGCACCGGCCCGGCGCGGGTGTGGAAATGCGTGCTCAGGCCCTGGACGTCCAGCGTAAGGTCGGTCATCGGTCTCAGCGCTTCAGGCGGGGGTTGAGCACGTCGCGCATCTGGTCGCCGACCAGGTTGATGGCCATGATGGTCACCAGCAGCGCGATGCCGGGATAGAAGCTGATCCAGTATTTGCCGGAGAGCATGTACTGATAGCCGTTGGCGATCAGCAGGCCCAGCGAGGGTTCGGTGATCGGCACGCCGAGGCCCAGGAAGGACAGCGTCGCCTCCAGCGTGATCGAGCGGGCGACCAGGATGGTGAAGATCACGATGATCGGCGGCATGCAGTTCGGCAGCATGTGGCGGAACACCAGGCGCCATTTCGGCAAGGCGAGGCAGCGCGCCGCCTCCATGTATTCCCGCCGCGCCTCCACCAGGGCGGCGGAGCGGGCGGTGCGCGCGAAGCGGGCCCATTCGACGATGATCAGCGCCAGCATCACGTTCATCACGCCCTTGCCCAGGAAGGCCAGGATCATCAGCGCCACCAGGATGGCGGGGAAGGAGAGCTGGAGATCGACCAGCCGCATGATCGAAGTGTCGGTCTTCCCGCCGGCAAAGGCGGCAACCAGGCCAAGTGCGGTGCCGATGATGCAGGCGAACACCGCCGAGCCGACACCGACGCCCAGCGAGATGCGCAGCCCATACATGATGCCGGACAGCATGTCGCGGCCCTGGTCGTCGGAGCCGAGCCAGAAGGTCAGGCCCTCCAGCGATTTCGATCCCGGCGCCTGGCGGCCGTCCATGATGTCGAGCTGGGCCAGGTCGTAGGGGTTCTGCGGCGAGATCCAGGGCGCCAGCAGGGCGATGGCGACAATCAGCAGCACGACGACGAAGCTGACGACGGCGACCTTGCTTTCGGCATACTCCGAGATGAAGCGCTGGAACGGGGTTTCCTGGCGTGCCGGGCCAGCAGGGGCGGGTCCCGGTCCCGGGGCGATGCCAGGGGGGGCTGAGGTCGTGCTCATTCCTTGGTCTCCAGTCGCACGCGCGGATCGAGCACGGTGTAGAGCAGGTCGACGATCAGGTTGATGACCACGAACAGCAGCACGATCATCATCAGGTAGGCGACGATCACCGGGCGATCCAGCACGTTGATGCTGTCGATGATCAGCTTGCCCATGCCGGGCCAGGCGAAGACGCTTTCGGTGACCACCGCAAAGGCGATCAGCCCGCCGATCTCAAGTCCGACGACGGTGACGATCGGGATCATGATGTTCTTCAGCACATGCACGAAGACCACGCGGTTCGGCGAGATGCCCTTGGCGCGGGCGAACTTCACGTAATCCATCGGCAGGTTTTCCCGGACTCCGGCCCGCGTCAGCCGGAGCACCAGGGCGATGTTGCCCAAAGCGAGGTTGAAGGCGGGCATCGCCATGTGGCGCAGCCCCTCCCAGGTCAGGAAGCTCCAATGCACGCCGAGGAATTCCCGCGTCGGACCTCGGCCGGTCGATGGCAGCCAGCCGAGCTGCACGGCGAAGACCATGATCAGCATCAGCCCGATCCAGAAGCTGGGCAGCGAGAAGCCGAAGATCGAGGCGCCCATGATCGTGCGCCCGGTGAAGGAGTTCGGCCGCAACCCGGCGTACAAGCCGAGCGGGATGCCCAGGATCACCGAGAGCAGCACCGCGGTCAGCGCCAGTTCGAGAGTGGCGGGCATGCGCTGTGCGATCAGCTGCAGCGCCGGCTCGTTGAACACGAAGCTGCGGCCGAGGTCGCCCTGGATCGCGCCGAGCAAGAAGCGCCAGTATTGTTCCAGCAACGGCTTGTCCAGCCCCAGGGCAGCGACCGCGCGGGCGCGCTCGGCCTGGTCGGCATCCGGCGAGATCATGATCTCCACCGGGTCGCCGATCACGTTCACGCCGATGAACACGATCACCGTCATGGCCAGCATCACGAACACCGCCTGCAGCAGGCGGCGCAGCATCCAGGTGGTCATGCCCGATCCTGTCCGGTCATTCGGTGGGTCCCCGTGCTCACGGCGCGACCGTGACGTCGGCGGCGCGCGTCGCCTCGTCCGCCCGTGCCACATAGCGCAGGTTGGGCTTCATGCCCCAGATGTTCTTCTGCTGATACAGCGTGATCAGCGCCACGTCGTCCATCGCCTGGCGGGTGGCGCCGATCAGGGCGGCTTCGCGCGCGGCATCGTCGGTGATGGCGCTGGCTTTCGCGATGATGTCGTCCAGTGCCGGGTTGGAATAGCGGCTGCGGTTGGCCGAGCCGGTGCCCTTCGCCGCGTCGAAGCTGGCCACCAGCGCGCGCAGCGGGTTGGTCGGCTCGCCGCTGCTGATGCCCCAGGCGGCGAAGAAGGCGGAGAATTCCTGCTTGCTGGCCCGCCCGATGAAGCTGGGCCAGGTGATGGCGTCGACCTTGGTCTGGATGCCGGCGCGGCTCCACATCTGGCCGATCGCCTGGATCACCTTCTCGTCGTTGACATAGCGGTCGTTCGGCCCGTGCAGGGTCATGCGCAGCCCGTTCGGGTAGCCGGCCTCGGCCAGCAGGCGGCGCGCCATGGCGATGTCCTGCGCCGGCGCCGGGCGGTCGGGCACATGGCCGAAGCTGCCGGCGGCGAGGAACTGCCCGGTGGTCACGGCCGCGCCCTCCATCACCCGATCGACGATCGCCTGGCGGTTGATCGCCAGCGACAGGGCGCGGCGCACGCGCACATCCTGGAACGGGTTGGTGGTCAGCGCCTCGCCGTTCGGGCCGGAGACGAAGGGCTGGCCATCGCGGCGCGACAGGTCGAGCATCAGATAGGCCACGCGCAGGGAGACCGCCTCGGCCATCGCCACCCGGCGATCGGCGCGCAGATTGGCCAGGTCCTGGGTCGGCACCGCCTCGATCAGGTCGACATCGCCGGCCAGCAGGGCGGAGGTGCGGGCGGAATCATTCGGGATCATGCGATAGACCACCCGCTCCCAGTGCGGCTTCGGCCCCCAATAGGCGTCGTTGCGCACCAGCTCGGCGCGGTCGCTGGGCCGCCAGGCGATGATGCGGAACGGCCCGGCGCCGATGGCGAGCTTCAGCGCGTTGAAATCCTCGATCGCCGGCTCGGCCCCGGTGCTGCGCGGGATGATCTGAACCTGCGACAGGTCGACCGGCAGCAGCGGGGTCACGCCGCGCGTGGTCAGGCGCACGGTGAGCGGGTCGACCACCTCGGCCTTGATCACCGAGCGGGTGAACAGCAGGAAGCTGCCGGGCGAATTCTTCACCGTCGGCACGCGCGCCAGGGTGTGGACGACATCCTCCGCGGTAAAGGCGCTGCCGTCGTGGAAGGTCACGCCCGGCCGCAGCTTGAACTCCCATGTGGTGGCGTCGACCGCGCGCCAGGACAGCGCCAGCCCCGGGCGCGGCTTGGCGGCGGCGTCGGTGTCGACCAGGGCGCCGAAGATGTGCTGCGACAGGGCGTTGTTCGGACCGAGATTGTGGTAGTGCGGGTCCACGCTGGTCGGCGCCGCGGCGACCGCCACGGTGAGGGTCTGCGCGCTCGCCGCCTGCGCCAGGGCCAGCAGTCCGGCGCCGAACATCCAACCCAACCGTCGCATCGCCGTCTCCCCCGTGCCCTTGCCCCGTCCGATAGCACGAAGTCCGCCAGTGTATCACCCCCCTGACGGGGGGCGGAATCGGGGCTATCGTCGTCGCCCCGCGCTCAGGAGATCGCCATGCCCCGCCCGCCCGCCCGCCTGGCCCTGCCGGCCGTCCTCGCGCTGGCCTTGGCGCCGGGGGCCTTGGCGCCGGCGGCGCAGGCGCAGCACCTGACCGCCGCGATGGCCGCGCCGATCACCTCGATCGACCCGCATTTCTACAACGCCGCCCCCAACAACGGCCTCGGCCTGCACATCTACGAACGCCTGGTGGAGCGCACGCCCGCGGCTCAGCTCGCCCCGGGCCTGGCGGAAAGCTGGACCCCGATCGGCGAAACCGCGTGGGAGTTCAAGCTGCGCCCGGGGGCGAAATGGCACGACGGCGCGCCGGTGACCGCCGACGACGTGGTGTTCACCATCGGCCGGGTGCCGAACGTGCCGAACAGCCCCGGCGGCTTCGCCGGCATGGTGCGCATGATCGCGAAGGTGGAGGCGGTTGATGCCAGCACGGTGCGCATGACCACCCGCCGCCCGGCGCCGAACCTGCCGATCGACATGGTCAGCGTGCACATGATCTCGCGCAAGCATGGCGAGGGCGCGGCCACCGAAGACTACAACGCCGGGCGCGCAGCGATCGGCTCCGGCCCGTTCAAGCTGGCCCGCTTCGCCCATGGCGACCGCACCGAGCTGGTCCGCAACGAGGCCTGGGACAAGGCGAAGCCGGCGTGGGAGCGGGTGACCTTCCGCTTCATCCCCAACCCCGGGGCGCGCGTGGCCGCCCTGCTGGCCGGCGACGTCGACCTGATCGATGTGCCGCCGGCCTCCGACCTCCCGCGGCTGAAGGCCGATCCGAAGCTGTCGGTGGTGTCGATCCAGGGGCTGCGCACCATCTACCTGGGCGTGCAGCGCGGGCGCGACACGCCCGAACCCTTCGTGACCGACAATGCCGGGAACAAGTTCGACAAGAGCCCGTTCGAGGACATTCGCGTCCGCCGGGCGCTCTCGATCGCCATCAACCGCCAGGCGATCGCCGAGCGGGTGATGCAGGGCACCGCGGACGCCACCGGCCAATGGCTGCCGCCGGGCACCTACTCCCACGCCCCGAACGTCAAGGTGCCGGCCTATGCGCCCGACGAGGCGAAGAAACTCCTGGCCGAGGCCGGCTTCCCGCAGGGCTTCAAGCTGACCCTGCACACCCCCAACGACCGCTACCCCAACGACAGCCAGACCGCGCAGGCCGTCGCCCAGATGTGGACCCGCATCGGCGTGCAGACCACGATCGAGGCGATGCCGTGGAGCACCTTCTCGGTGCGCGGCGCGCGCCTGGAATACTCCGCCGCGCTGGGCGGCTGGGGCAGCAACACCGCGGAGGCCGGCTACCTGCTGATCAACATCATCGGCACCTATGACCGCGCCGCCGGGCGCGGGGCCAGCAACGCGCGGCGCTATTCGAACCCGGCGCTGGACGCGCTGACCGACCGGGCAATGTCCACCTTCGATCCCGCGGCGCGCGAGAAGCTGCTGATCCAGGCGGTGGAGATGGCCACCGACGACGTGGCGCTCATCCCGCTGCACCAGCTGGTGAACTTCTGGGCGACGAAGAAATCCGTCGCCTACACGCCGCGCATGGACGAACGCACGGTGGCGATGGATGCCCAGCCGGTGAAATAGCCGCCGCCCGGAACAATATCCGGCCGGGCGGAGTCACCCGGTCGGAAGGCGTGCGTCCGCGAACGCCTTGCGCAGGAAGACGCGCCGGTGGCCGATCGGGTGGTCGGGCAGTTCGCCGAACACCGCGTAGCCCTGGCGCCGGTAGAAACCGGGGGCCTGGAAGCCGTGCGTGTCCAGAAACACGCCACGGCAGAAGCGCGCCCGCGCGGCATCCTCGGCCATGGCCAGGATGCGCGCCCCGATCCCGCCGCCGCGCGCCGCCGGCGCCAGGACGAACAGGTCCACGAACAGCCAGCCGCGCCGCGCGATCATCCACAGCCCGCCCAGCGGCCCGGTGTCATCCTCGGCGGTGATGGCCAGGGCCGCGCGGTCCGTCTCCGGCCCGTACAGCGCCTCGGCCACGCCGGTCAGCCCGCGCCCGATCACGCCGGCGGCCAACGGGTCGCGGGCCTCCTGGATCGCAAGCCCGTCCAGCGACCCCGCGCGCGGCGCCCGCCGGGCCATGTAGTGGCGCGGAGAGCCGGCGGGGTGGTCCGGCAGGGTGGCGAAGTCCCGGTAGCCGAGCCGCTGGTAGAACCGCCACGCCGCGGGGCTGCCGGTGTCCAGCCAGACGCCGGTGCAGCCGCGCGCGGCGGCCACCGCCTCGGCGGCGCGCATCAGCCGTGTGCCGAGCCCCTGGCCGCGCCGCGCTTCGGGCACGAACAGCATCTCGACCAGCAGCCAGTCGTAATAGCTGACGCCGACCAGCCCGCCCTCCATGGCACCGGCGGCATCGTGCAGCGCAATGGTAAGCCAGCGCTCGGGCTCCGGCCGGCCGGATGCGGCATCGTTGAACGCCTCGATCATGGCGATCAGCCGGGTGCGGATCGCCGGATCGGGGGCGGGATGCAGGGTCAGGCGCATGGCCCGGCTTGCCGCATCCGGCGCCCGCGGGCAAGCTGCGGTGACCCAAACGGAGACCGCATGATGTCCGATGCCACCACCCAGCTTGCCGCGATGCTGCTCGCCGCGCGCGCCAACATGGCCACCGGGCGGATCGCCGCGCTGCCGGACGCGCTGAAGCCGGCCAGCATGGAAGCAGCCCTGGCGGTGCAGCACGCGGTGGCGCAGAGCTTCGCCATCGGCGGCTGGAAGGTCGGCGCCCCCGGGGGCACGAAGATGTGCGGCGCCCTGCCCGCGGCCACCATCCAGCCCAGCCCGGCCAAGCTGGACGCGGCCCAGCATCCGCTGCGCATGGTGGAGTCCGAAGTCGCATTCCGCATGAAGTCCGACCTGCCGCCGCGCACCGCGCCCTACACGCGCGAGGAAGTGGCCGCGGCGATCGACACCATGCACCCCGCGATCGAGGTCTGCGAAAGCCGCTTTGTCGAGCCGAAGGATTTCGACCTGATGGCCAACCTGGCCGACACCCAGTCCCATGGCGGCTTCGTCTACGGCCCCGGCGTGGCGGCCTGGCAGGCCATCGACCTCGCGGCGCTGGAATGCCGGCAACTGGTGAACAGCGCGCTCGATGCCGGCCGCACCGGCTACCCGTTCGGCGACATCATGGACCTGATGATGTGGCTGGCGAACACCGGCAGCACCTGGGCCGGCGGCTTGAAGGCCGGGCAGTTCGTCACCTGCGGCTCCTGGTCCGGGGCGAACAGGGTGCCGGCGGGGGCGACGGTGCGGGCCGAATTTCCGGGGCTGGGCGCGGCGGAGATCGAGTATCTCGTCTGAAGGAAGAAAGAATCTTCTTTTTGTGAACAAAAAGAAGCAAAAAAACTTTATCCGTTTGCCAGCATGG